>DWYU01000162.1 GCA_019118505.1 Candidatus Oscillibacter excrementavium | reverse complement strand
CGGGCGGCGGCCTCTCTCAGGTCGCTTCTTTTTTCAGGGACAGCGCCGGCTTTTCGCCGAACACCGCCAGAAAGGCCTCCTGGTCCATGGTCTCATGCTCCAGCAGATATGCCGCGACGGTCTCCAGCTTGTCGCGGTTGGCCTTCAGGATCTCCTCGCACCGGTCATAGGCCTCCGCCACCAGCCGCTGGACCTCCTGGTCGATCTGGGCCGCCACCGCCTCGGAGTAGCTGCGGCCCTGGGTCATGGTGCGGCCGATGAACACCTCATCGTGGCCGGACTCGAAAGCCACGGTGCCGATCTTGTCGCTCATGCCGTAAGTGGCCGCCATCTTCCGGGCGATCTGGCTGGCCCGCTGGATGTCGTTGCTGGCGCCGGTGGAGATGTCCCCCAGGCACAGCTTCTCCGCCACCCGGCCGCCCAGAAGGCCCACGATCTGGTCCTCCATATACCGCTTGGAGAGGTAGGACCGGTCCTCCTCCGGCAGGGAGATGGTCATGCCCCCCGCCTGGCCCCGGGGGACAATGGTGATCTGGGTCACCGGGTCCTGGTCCGGCAGGGCGTGCATCACCACGGCGTGGCCCGCTTCGTGATAGGCGGTGAGCTTCCGCTCGTGCTCCGGGATCACCCGGCTCTTCTTCTCCGGGCCGGCGATGACCTTGATCTCCGCGTCCTTCAGGTCCTGCATGGTGATGAACTTCTGGTTTTTCCGGGCCACCAGCAGGGCGCCCTCGTTGATCAGGTTCTCCAGGTCCGCGCCGGTGAAGCCAGGGGTGCCCCGGGCCAGCTGGCCCAGGTCCACGTCCTCCGCCAGAGGCTTGCCCTTGGCGTGAACCTCCAGGATCTCCTTCCGGCCCCGGATGTCCGGCAGGCCCACGTACACCTGCCGGTCGAAGCGGCCGGGCCGCAGCAGGGCCGGGTCCAGCACATCCGCCCGGTTGGTGGCTGCCAGGACCACCACGCCCTCATTGGCGGTGAAGCCGTCCATCTCCACCAGCAGCTGGTTCAGGGTCTGCTCCCGCTCGTCATGGCCGCCGCCCAGGCCCGTGCCCCGCTGGCGGCCCACGGCGTCGATCTCATCGATGAAGATGATGGCCGGGGAGTTCTTCTTGGCCTGCTCGAACAGGTCCCGGACCCGGGACGCGCCCACGCCCACGTACAGCTCCACAAAGTCGGAACCGGAGATGGACAGGAACCCCACGCCGGCCTCCCCCGCCACGGCCTTGGCCAGCAGGGTCTTGCCGGTACCCGGCGGGCCCACCAGCAGCACGCCCTTGGGGATCCGGGCCCCCAGGGCCAGGTACTTCTTGGGGTCCTTCAGGAACTCAACGATCTCCTGGAGCTCCTCCTTTTCCTCATCGGCGCCGGCCACATCGTCGAAGGTGACCTTCTTGTCCTTGTCCGTCAGCATCCGGGTCCGGGCGGAGCCGAACCGGGCCATCTTGTCCGGCCCCATACCGCCCCCCTGGGCCCGCACCACCAGAAAGTACCACATCAGGCCAAAGACCACCGCCACCAGCAGGAAGGGCAGCAGCTCCAGCAGCCAGTTGGTGCGGATGGGCTCCGGGTAGTCGTAGTGGAGGATGATCCCGTCGGCATACTGCTCCTGGACCAGGTCGTTGAAGTCGTCGTAGAACAGCTGGAAGCTGTACAGCTCATACTGGACCGGCGCCTCGTCCTCCCCCTGGCCCCGCAGGTCCATGGTCAGCGTCCCGCCGCTGTCGATGGAGAAGCTCTCCACCTTTTCCTGCAGGAACAGCTGGCGGACCTGGGAGTACTCCATCTGGTCCACCTGGTTGCCGCTCTGCCACAGCCAGCTTGCGCACAGCAGAATGACGATGGCCAGCAGTACAAAGCTCAAATTGGATAGCCGTGTTTGTTTTGTCACGAGCAGTAGCCTCCTTTTTCGCCGTCCGGCGAGGGTGGGTACCGGCCTTCCGGCCGGGAAAACGCCGCACAGTCAGCGGGCATTGTTATTTCCCGGAGTAGACCTCCGGCTTCAGCACCCCGATGTACGGCACATTCCGGTACTGCTGGCAGTAATCCAGCCCATACCCCACCACGAACTCATCCGGCACCACGAACCCCGCCAGGTCGGCGGTGATGGCCTTGGTCCGGCGAGAGGGCTTATCCAGCAGCGTCACAATGGTGATGGACGCCGCGCCCTTGGTCATGAAGTAGTCCCGCAGAAACGCCAGGGTATTGCCGGAATCCAGAATGTCCTCCACAATGATCAGGTGCCGCCCGGTGATGTCCTGCTGCAGGTCGTGGGTGATCTGCACCCGGCCGGAGGACACGGTGGCGTTCTGATAAGAACTGACAGCGATGAACTCCACGTCGCTCTTCACCTGGCAGGCCCGCACCAGGTCCGCCATGAACACGAAGGAGCCCTTCAGCACCCCCAGAAACAGCGGGTTCTTGCCCTCGAACCGGTCGTACAGCTCCGCCCCCATCTCGGCGATGCGGGCCTTCAGCTCCTCCTCCGTCACCAGGACCTTGAGAATATCCCTCTCCATCTCACTTTTCATGTTCTCTCTCCTTCTCGATCTTCGTGATCTGAACGAACCGGCAGGGCTCTCCCGCCGGTGCGGAAAACGCTTCGTCCACCCCCAGCCGCCACACGGCGGCCAAGGTTCCTCCGGCGTAGATGGCCGGCAGCCGGTCCCGCTCTGACAGGGAGATCCGGCGGTCCAGGCACAGCCGCTTGATGCTGCGGCCGCCTCCGTGGGTCTCCGGCAGGCACAGGCGGTCCCCCGGCGCCGCGGGGCCCACCGTCAGGCCCATCCGCTCCCCCTGCTGCCAGGGCCGGAGGGCCAGGCCCTCCCCCTGCGGTTGGTCCAGCAGGGTAACACGATAGTCTCCCCAGATGACAGGGCAGCCCGGCAGCAGCTGGACCTCCGTCAAAAGCTGGGGGCGGGTCTCCAGCATCAGCCAGTCCCGGCAGAACCGGGCGGTGACGCCGTGGGGCAGGTCCAGCCGGCTCTCCCGGCCCCAGAGGGTGTTCCGGGTCAGGTACAGGATGGCGTTCAGGTGGGCGGCGGTGATGTCCCTCCGCCCCACGCCCAGCAGATCAAAAAGCCGCAGGAGCATCCGGGGCCTTACGGCGTCAGGAGCCTCCGCCAGCGCCCGCTTGGACAGCGTCACCCGGCCCTCCCGGACCTCCACATGGGCGGTGCGGCGGGCTGCCTCTTCCTCCAGGGACCGGTCCACCACCCGCAGCCGGCGGCCGGCGCCATTGATGTGCTCCACGGCCCTGGGATTGATCTGCTTCAGGCGGGGCATCACCTCCAGCCGGAGGTAGTTCCGGGCGGCGGCGTCGGGGTCGCCGTTGGTGGAGTCCTCCACATGGGGGATGTGATGGGCGGCGGCGTAGGCCGCCAGCTCTTCCCGGGTCACGTTCAGCAGCGGCCGGCAGATGCCGTCCTGCTGGTACGCCATGCCGGTAAGGCCCGCCACGCCGGTGCCCCGAATCAGGTTGAAGAGGATGGTCTCGGCGTTGTCGTCGGCGTGGTGGGCGGTGTAGATCTTAGCGTACTTCCCCAGTTTCTCCGCCTCCCGGTGGAGGAAGCCGTACCGGAGCATCCGGGCCGCCTCCTCCAGGGAGAGGCCCTCCCGTTCCGCCAATCCCCGGACGTCGCCGGAGCCGGAGACGAAGGCAATGTCATGGGCGGCGCACCAGTCCCGGACGAAAGCCTCATCCCGGTCAGACTCCGCTCCCCGGAGCCGGTGGTTGAAGTGGGCGGCCACCACTTTGGCCTGCCGCTCCCGGCACCACCGGTCCAGCAGGTCTAAGAGGCACATGGAGTCCAGCCCCCCGGACACGGCGCACAGAGCCGGCCGGCCCCGGGCTGGCAGCACCCACCGGGGGCAGTGGGAGAGCAGTTCCTCCATGTCCGCACCTCACTTTTCCAAAACGGTCCTCAGTCCTCGTCGTACCTCGTGTCCAGTGTCGAGAACTGGGTATACTCCGGCAATTCCCCACGGCGCGGGGCGCCGCGGGGGCCCCTTTCCATCTCAATCCTCGGGCGAAGTGAATTCGCCCTCCGGCAAGGTTTCGCCAGAATGGCGAAACACTTGGACGCGCTGCCGCGCGGCTCCGCTTTGCGGAGCAAATAACCTCAGTCCTCGTCGTACCTCGTGTCCAGTGTCGAGAACTGCGTATACTCCGGCATCCACCGCAGCTCCACTTTGCCGGTCTCGCCATGGCGGTTTTTCGCCACGATGCACTCGGCGATGTTGTGCTTCTCCGAGTCCTCATTATAATAGTCGTCCCGGTACAGGAACAGAACGATGTCCGCGTCCTGCTCGATGGCGCCGGATTCCCGCAGGTCGGACAGCATGGGCCGCTTGTCGTCCCGCTTTTCGTTGGCACGGGACAGCTGGCTCAGGCAGATCACCGGCACGTTCAGCTCCTTGGCCATGATCTTCAGCATCCGGGAGATGTCGGACACCACCTGCTGCCGGTTCTCTCCGGCGTAGCCCTTGCCCCCGGCGGAGGTCATCAGCTGTAAGTAGTCGATGACCACCAGGCCCAGGTTCTCCAGCCGGCGGCACTTGGCATTCATGTCCGCCACGGACAGCATGGGGTTGTCGTCGATCCGGATGTCCACTCTGTTCAAAATCGTGGCCGCGCCGGCGATCTTCTCCCAGTCGGTCTCCCGCAGGGCGCCGGTCTTGAGGCGGTTGTTCTCCACAAGGGCCTCGGAGGCCAGCAGGCGGGTGGCCAGCTGTTCCCGACTCATCTCCAGAGAGAACACGGCCACCGTCTTGTGAACGGCCTTGGCCACGTTCAGCGCCACATTCAGGGCAAAGGAGGTCTTGCCCATGCCGGGCCGGGCGGCCAGCAGGATCAGGTCCGACTTGTTCAGTCCCGTGATTTTCTGGTCCACGGCGGACATACCGGTGGAGAGGCCCGGCAGGTGATTCTCGCTCTCGCTCATCTCCCCCAGGCGGTCCAGCACCTCCGGCAGCACCTGCCGCAGGGGCACCATGTCCTGGGCGCTTTGGCCCCGGCGGATGGCATACACCTTCTGCTCCGCCGCCTCCAGAATGTCCCCGGCCTCGCCCACGCCCTCCTGCACCATGGCGGTGATCTCAGCCGCCGCCTGGGCCACGCCCCGCAGCAGGGCCTTGTCCCGGACGATGGCCGCGTACTCCATCACGTTGGCGCTGGTGGGGGTGATCTCCATCAGCTGGGCCAGATACGAGCGGGTGGTGTTCTCGTCGTAAGTGCCCGCCTTCTGCATCTCCTCGCACACCGTGATGCCGTCGATGGGCTTGGCATAGGTGAACATGGAGTAGATGGTCTCAAAGATCTCCCGGTTCTGGCGGAGATAGAAGTCCGCCGGCCGGAGCTTGTCCATCACGTCCTTGACGCAGTCGGCGTCAATGAGCATGGAGCCCAGGACGGCCTGCTCCGCCTCCAGGGAGTGGGGCATCTGCCGGAGGAGTAAATCTTCGTTTGCCATCTTGGCGTCACCTCGCAGTGTGGGGATAGATGGGCCGCCGGACGGCGGCCTCGGGGGTGTCTGCTCCCGCAGGGGGCATTGTCCATGCGGGATGCGTCCCCCATTTTCTTTTTGAGACATCAAAAAGAAAATGCGCCGCGCCCGGTGGAAAAGAAAAAATGTTCGGCGGGTCGGTCTGCGCAGGCGGGGGATGGTTGGCGGTCCCTTGCGGCAGTCAGGGACGAAAACGCGCTGCCCTTGGGGAAACCTCCATCCCGGGGAAGTTTGGGATACATCCTGCGCCGATTTTCGCTGCCGCTGGCTCTTCCGCACGGGAGCGTGAGCGGCAGCGAAAAGAGAAGCTGAGGCAATACGACAACCACCCCGACGAGGTCGGCACCATCCGCCACGGGACGGTAGTATCGACCTCGTAGAAGATGATAGCGTGCCCGAAGGCAAGCCCAAATCGGCGCTTGCACCGATACGCTGACCCCCGTGCGCACGGAGGGCCACTGCACCGGAGCGCGCCAAAGCGGCCTTTTCTTTTGGACCGTGCACGGCCCGTTTTCTTTTCCGCAAGACGGAAAAGAAAATGGGGGGTGCATCCCCGCTGGACAAGCCCCCCTGCGGGAGCAGAATCCCCCGTGGCCGCCGTCCGGCGGCCCGCATTTCCCCGGGGTGTGCCCCAAAAAGAGAGGGCCCTCCCCTTTATTTTTCCTCAAACACGGACACGTACACCGTCCCGGTGACCTCAAATCCCAGCTTGGCCTTTACCTGATAGGACCCGAAGGCCTTGATGGGTTCATCCAGCACCAGCTTCTGCTTGGGGATGTCGATGCCGTACTGCTCCTTCAGGCCGTCGGAGATCTCCTTGGTGGTGACGGCGCCGAACAGCCGCCCGCCGTTGCCGGCCTTGGCGGTGAGCTTCACCATGCACTCCTTCAGCTTCTCGGCGGTGGCCTCCGCCTCCGCCTTCTGCCGGGCCTCCTCGGCCTTGCGGGCCTTCTCCTTCAAATTCATGGTGTTGATGGCGTCCGCCGTGGCGGCGATGGCCAGCTTCCGGGGCAGGAGGTAGTTGCGGGCATAGCCCTCGGACACCTCCACCATCTGGCCCTTCTTGCCCTGGCCCTTCACATCCTGTTGTAAAATCACTTTCATTGCGGAATATCTCCTTTGATTGGAATGTCAATTATTTTTCAAAATACGCGTCAATGGCCTCCAGCAGACGGGTCTTCACCGTCTCCACGTCCGTGTTCTCCACACGGCCGCCGGCGGTGGTGGAGTTGCCGCCGCCTCCCAGGGCCTCCAGGATCACCTGGACGTTGATCTCTCCCAGAGACCGGGCGGACATCTGCACGTTCTCGCCGCTGCGGAACACCACGAAGGACGCCTTCACGCCCTTCAGCCCCAGCAGCTCGTCCGCCGCCTGGGCTGCCGTCACCCGGTCCACGCCCTCCTGGTCAATGGCCGCCACGGCGATGTCCTCCCGGTACAGCTCCGCCTGGCGGATGATGTCGTAGCGGGAGACCATCTCCCGCAGGTCGCTCTGGAACAGGCGCTGGACGTCGGTGGTGTCGGCGCCCGCCCGGCGGAGGAAGGCCGCCGCCTCAAAGGTCCGGCCGCCGGTGCGCAGGGTGAAGTGCTTGGTGTCCAGCACGATACCGGCCAGCAGCGCCTCCGCCTCCTCCCGCAGGAGGTCGGCGGGCTCCACCAGAT
>DWYU01000161.1 GCA_019118505.1 Candidatus Oscillibacter excrementavium | reverse complement strand
GACGAGGCCACCTCCGCCCTGGACTCCGTGACGGAGGCCAAGCTCCAGGAGACCTTTGAGAAGCTGGCCCATGGCCGCACCACCATCATCATTGCCCACCGGCTCTCCACCGTCCGCAACGCGGACCGGATCGCCGTCATTGAGGACGGCCGCATCACGGAGCTGGGCAGCCACGACGAGCTGATGGCCAAGAACGGCTCCTACGCGGAGCTGGTGCGGACACAGGAGCTGATCGGCCATGGAAAAGAGTAAGCTGCTGGACCGCTGCGGCGCAGAGGGGGAGGACCGGCTGCTGCTGGCCAAGGTCCTGGACCGGGCGGAGCAGGCGGTCAGCCGCAGCGTCCCCGCCCACACGGACTTCCTGAGCCCCCAGCAGCAGGCCCAGGCCCGGGAGCTGCTGCATTTGGCCGGCATCCCGGAGACCGCCTGGCTCTGCCAGGGGGGCTATGAAGGAGCGGAGCGGAACATCCTGCTGTTCCTGCCGGACTGGATGGAGCCGGAGATGGCGGAGAGCCCCCTCCGGTGTTTGCGGGCGTCCTTCCGGGCGGAGGAGCGCCTGAGCCACCGGGACTTTCTGGGCAGCCTCATGGGCATGGGCATCGTCCGGGAGAAGGTGGGGGATATTCTGGTGTCCCCAGAGAGCGCGGACCTGATCGTGCTGGACACCGTGGCGGACTTCCTGCTCTCCAGCTGGAACAGCGCCGGCCGGGCCCATCTGACGGTGACGGAGATCCCCGCCGCCCACCTCCACATCCCGGAGGTGCGGTGCGAGGAGATCCGGGACACGGTCTCCTCCCTGCGGCTGGATGCGGTGTGCGCCACCGGCTTCCGGATGGCCCGGGGCAAGGCGGCGGAGCTGATCGCCTCCGGACACGTCCAGGTAAACTGGCGGGCCTGCACCAAGGGGGACAAGCTGCTCTCGGCGGGAGACACGGTCTCCGCCCGGGGCTTTGGAAAATTTCAGCTGGCGGAGGTGGGCGGCGTCACGAAAAAGGGCCGCACCGCCATCGTGGTGAAGCGATACATCTGAGAGGAGAAACCGGGATGCTGGAATACGAGTTTGAGGAAGTGGCCTGCGACGAGGGAGGAGGCGGCTGGAGCCCCTTCGGCGGTTTCGGTATGGAGACCGTGGCCCACCAGGAGATCATCCGGCGCCGGGCGGAAGAGGGCTGGCAGTATGTGGGGTTCATCCCCAAGCGCCAGCGGGCCGGCGGATTTCTCGAGACCATCGACCTGGTGTTTCAGCGCCAGCGCCCGGAAACCTGATTAGGAGGAGACTATGGATCAGAAGCAGATCGACCGCATCAATGAGCTGGCTCGGAAGGCCAAGACACCGGAGGGGCTGACCGAGTGGGAGCGGATGGAGCAGGCGGCCCTGCGGCGGGAGTACATCGACTCCGTCCTGGGGAACCTGAAGAGCCAGCTGGACCACACCTATGTGGTGGACGAGCAGGGCAACAAGCGGAAGCTGAAGCAGAAGGAGGACTGAGGGCTGTGGCCAAACGCAAGAAGAAGCAGGAGGGCGTTGGCATCTGGGTGGCCATCGTGGTGCTGTTTGCCCTGGGGGCCTGGCCCATCGCCCTGATTCTGCTGCTGGTCAAGCTCTTCGGCAGTGACAACAAAAGGCGCCAGACCTCCGCGCCGCCCCTGAATCAGGCCGGCCCCGCCAAAACCGCCGGATCTGCGGGGGAGCCGGGGGGCGCCAAACAGGTCCTGGGCAACGCCATGCGCTCTCCGGCGCCGAAGAAGTCCAACGCCAAGTGGCTGAAGATCATCGGCGCCGTGCTGGTGGTCTGCGGTCTGGCTGCCTGCTGGAGCCCCATCGACATGATGATCTGGCTGGGCAAAGTGGAAATCTGGTATATCGAGGAGCTGCTGTGGGCTCTGGCCATCGCTGTGGCCGGCGGAGCGATGCTGGGCAGCGGCGTGTCCATCGACCGCAGCCTGAAGCGGTACAACAAGTATCTGGCTGTGGTGGGAAGCTACGAGGCCATGGCAGTGGAGCAGCTGGCCAGGACCCTGGGGTATCCCCGGGACCGGGTGGAGAAGGATCTCCAGAAGATGATCGACAAGGGCTACTTCGGGGACGAGGCATACCTGAACGTGGAGCTGGGGTACCTGTTCCGCAGCGGCCAGGCAGACGCGGAGCTGAAGCAGAAGCGCCAGCAGGAGCAGGCGCAGGCAGCGGCCGCAGCTCCCCCGCCCAAGGAGACGGAGGAGGGCTATTCCGGCATCCTGCGGAATATCCGCCGGGCCAATGACGCCATCGCGGACGAGGCCCTCTCCGCCAAGATCGACCGGCTGGAGACCATCACTGCCAAGATCTTCCGGGCGGTGGAGGAGGACCCCAAGAAGCGGGACCGGATCGACACCTTCCTGAACTACTACCTGCCCACCACCCAGAAGCTGCTGGACTCCTACGCGGAGTTCGAGGCCGCCGGGGTGGAGGGGGAGAACCTCCGCCAGGCAAAGGCCCGGATCGAGTCCACCATGGACCTGATTGTCAAGGGCTTTGAGCACCAGCTGGACGAGCTGTACAAGGCCGACGCCCTGGATGTGGACAGCGACATCCGGGTGATGGAGACCATGCTGGAACGGGATACCGCCAGCGTGGAGGACGACTTCGGCCTGGGCGGCATGGCGGCGGAGGAGAAGCCCAAACAGACAGACTGAAAAAACCGGCGCGGAACTCCGCGCCGGTTTTCTGCTGTTGAGAACTCCTCAGCCCCAGACCTGCTTTACCATGTTTTTGTACATCTCCACATAGAACAGGGAATCCATGCCCATGGTGGCGCTGTCATACCCCTCGGCGAACCGCTGGCGGGAGGCCTCCGGGCCGCCGGTGAAGATCATGGACAGCTTGCCGTTGCGCTTGCAGGCCGCCTGGACCCGGAGAATGGCGTCATGGACCTCCGGCGCGTCGAACTCGCCGGGCCGGCCCAGGGCGATGGACAGGTCGAAGGGACCCACGAAGATGCCGTCCACGCCATCCATGGCAGTGATCTCCTCGATGTGCTCCAGACAGCCCACGGTCTCGCACTGGGGCAGCAGCAGCGTCTCGTGGTTGCAGGTCTCCATGTAGGCGGGGATGGAGGCGGCGTGGGAGGCGTGGCCCCAGCCGCCGTCCCGGGTGGGGCAGAAGCCCCGGTTCCCCAGGGGGGCGAACTTGGCGTACTGGATCAGCTCCCGTACCTCGTCCACCGTCTCCACACACGGGACCACCACACCCTGGGCCCCTACGTCCAGCAGCCGGAGCACCGCCGTGCGGGAGATCTCATTGGCCCGGGCCAGGGCCGTCAGGCCGGCGCCCTGGGCGGCGGCGATCTGGGCCGCGGCGGACTCGATGCCCACCGGGGAGTGCTCCGTGTCCACGATCACATAGTCCAGCCCTGTGTAGCGGAGGCTCTCCACCGCCAGGGGATTGTTCAGAGCGGTGAAGGTCCCCAGACTGGGGCGGCCCTCCCGGAATTTTTGTAAGACAGCGTTTTCCATATGACTTGATCCTCCTGAAACTAGCATACTTCTATTATAGCGGACGGAGCGGCTCTGTCAATTCCGGGGGACCGGGCAGACCTCGCCACAAAGCTCCCCCAAAACCGCAGACGGGTTGGCCGAAAGG
>DWYU01000160.1 GCA_019118505.1 Candidatus Oscillibacter excrementavium | reverse complement strand
ATGACCGGGTCCAGCTTGCCGGCCCGGGCGTCGGCGGTCAGGTCCCGGGTAAACTCCTTCAGGGTCTTGTTCTTGCCGTTCTCCTCCTTGGCGGAGGCGGCGCCGGAACGGCCGCTGTCGGCGGCGCGGCTCCGGGGAGCCTCATTGAGCTTCTGCATCAGGGCCGTGTACAGCTGCCGGGCATCCACACCGGCGGCCCGGAGGATCCGGACGGCCATGTTGTTGCCCTCCCGCAGGATACCGGCCAGCAGGTGCTCCGTGCCCACGTAGTTGTAGCCGCCCCGCATGGAGTCCTCCATGGCCAGCTCCACAACCCGCTTGGCCCTGGGCGTCAGCCCCTGGGCGGGGTTGCCGCCGGGCAGGCCGGCCCCCACGCTGCGCTTGATGATCTCCACGATCATGTCATCGGTGAGGCCCGCCTCCGTCAGGACGGCGTGGGCCACGCCCTCCTCTTCCCGGATCAGGCCCAGCAGCAGGTGTTCCGTGCCCACGTAACCGTGGCCCAGCTCACCGGCCGCCTCCTGGGAAAGCCGCAGGGCCTCTTCCGCCCTGGGCGAAAACTTGTTTTCATTCATAAATATCTGCCTTCCTTTCGATTGGGAAAGTCCCGCTTAATGCTGTTCTTTCTGTTCCTTGTGAGCGGCCTCCAGGGACCTGATCTGGTCCCGCAGCTCCGCCGCCCGCTCGAAGTTCTCCTGGTGGACCGCCTTTTTCAGCTCCATCTTCAGGGCGTTCATCTGGCGCATATAGGAGAAGCGGCTCTGCTCCTCCTGCCCCACCAGATCGTCCTTCTTCTCCTGCGCGGGCGCCTGCTGCTGGGCGGGCGCCGCGCTCAGGGCCGGCATATCGGCGAAGAGGTCGTCGAAGGGGTCCTCCAGCATCCGATTCATCCGGCCGAACAGGCTGGGCATCGGAGAGAAGAAATCGTCAAAGAAGCCGTTGCCGAAGAGGCTGTTTCCGAAGAAGTTCTGCACCATCCGGCTGCCGGCATTGATCCGCTGGGTGTAGCCCAGCTTCTCCGCGCAGTCGCTGCACAGATGCTTTTCCTCCACATGGCCGTTGACGTTGCTGCGATACACAAAGGTAACTTCATTCTTACCACAATTTTCACATTTCATAAATCAATTCCTCCATTCATGGAATCTGTATCCGACTGATCTCAGCCGTTGTTTCTGTGTGATGGTGCCCCATCCGGCGGGGCATGATGTCCACCGGCGCTACACCTGCAGGATCAGCACCTGCTTCATAATGTCCGCCCGGACGGTGTCCCGGCTCTCTCGGGGCACGGCTGCAAGGGCCTTGTCGCCGATGGCGGCCAGCAGGCTGCGGCCTGCGTTCTGCTCCAGCGCGCCGGACTGCACCAGGTTGCTGAGGATGGCCCGGGCGGAGGCCAGGTCCACCTGGCTGCCCAGGGTGTTGATGACCTGCATCAGCAGCGTCTGGCGGTCCACCCGCACCCGGGTGATCCGGATGTAGCCGTTGCCGCCCCGGCGGCTCTCCACGATATAGCCCCGCTCCGGAGAGAAGCGGGTGGAGACGACGTAGTTGATCTGGCTGGGCACACAGTTGAAGCGCTGGGCCAGATCGCTGCGCTGGACCTCCAGCACACCGTCGTCCGCCTCCTCCAAACTCTCCTGCAGGAAGCTTGCAATCAAATCTGTAATTCCCACTTGTCAACCAGTCCTTTCCCAAGAACGCCTTTGTCATCTGTTTGACTTTGACTTTCTTTAACCTTTCGTTCTGGGATTAGTATACCACGGTCCTGCAAATTGTCAAGAGGTATTTTTTGACTTTCTTTGACCAATTTGAAAACAATTTGTGAACAGTTAGTCTTGACAAACCTCTGTTTTGGACTTTTTCCTGTATTTTTTGAAAATTTAACGTTAGAATTTTAACGGCAGACTCTTGCTTTTTTCGTTTTGTATGCTACAATAGAAACTACAATTCTGATGGAGGTGCTTCCCATGGCTTACAAAATCACTTCTGCCTGCGTGAGCTGCGGCTCCTGCGCGGACGTTTGCCCCGCCGGTGCTATCAGCCAGGGCGATGACCAGTACGTCATCGATGCTGCCGCCTGCCTGGACTGCGGTTCCTGCAGCGACACCTGCCCCAACGGCGCCATCGTCCCCGAGGAGTAATCGAGGATACATAAAAGGCCCGCAAGCCTTGGCTTGCGGGCCTTTTTGTCTTTTCGGAGCGCTGTAAGAAATCTGTAAGGAATTTGTCCACAAAGCTGTAAGAAATCCGTGCTATCCTGACGCCGTTCCCCGCGGGAGTGAAGAAACGCGCCCGTTGCTCCCGTAATATAGGGGACAGCCAACGAAAGGAGACACACGATGAAACAGCTTTGGAAGAACCTGCTGGCCGGGGCCCTGCTGCCCTGCCTGCTTGCAGGGTGCGGCGCCCGGAAGGCGCCGGAGGAAACCGGCAGCGCCACAGATCACCTGCTGGGCCTGACTCAGGAACAGCGGCTGGAGGACTACGACTATCTGGTCAAGACCCTGGGGAACAGCTACCTGTGCATGGGCGTCCGGGACCGGGACAACCCTGAGGACCTGTCGGCGGACATCTTTCAGGAATACCGGGAACTGATCCGGGACAGCGACAGCGACGAGATGTTCTACTCCGCCGTGTACAGCACGCTGTTCCGGCTGGGGACCTATGGCCATCTCTGGGTGGTGGAGCCGGATGCGTACCAGTCCTACTGTCAGTCCTATGCGGCGGTCCCGGAGCGGGAGCACTGGCGGGAGGTGCTGACGGACCCGGTGACGGTCCAGGGCTATGAGAGGCTCCAGGCTCTGCTGGATGCGATGGGCGGCACGGATCCCGCTGCCGCGCCGGACAGCGGCGACTCTGCCGCCAACCTCCATACCCTGATCCTGCCCGGCGGGGACGTGGGGTATGTGAAGATCGACAGCTTCCCGGCGGAGTACGAGGACGCATACGAGGCAGACCAGGCGGCGCTGTGGGACTTCTACCGCCAGGCGGCGGACTGCACGGATCTCGTCATCGACCTGACGGACAACTCCGGCGGCAGCGAGGTCTACTGGCAGCAGCTGCTGGCGGCGCCCCTCACGGACCGCCCTCTCTCCTGCACCAACTACGCCCTGCTGGCGGACAGCGCCAACAACCACCCCTACATTCAGGAGGCCTTCTCCCCGGAGGAACTGCATCCCATCTCGGAACTGCCGGACCTGCCCCGGCTGGAGCGGGACGGCATCCAGGCCGCCACCCACTTTGTGGAGAGCACCCTCTCCGTGGAGCCGGCGGCGGAGCGGGCCCCCTTCCACGGCCGCATCTGGGTGCTGGTGGGGCCGGCGGTGTACTCCGCCAGTGAATCCTTCGCCGTGTTCTGCCAGGAGACGGGCTTTGCCACCCTGGTGGGCAGCCCCACCGGCGGCGACGGCATCGGCGCTCTGGATCCCATCTTCCTCCAGCTGCCCAACAGCGGCATCCTGGTGCAGTTCACCATGATGTTCGGTCTGAACCCCGACGGCTCCAGCAGTGAGGAGGCGGGCACCACGCCGGACATCCTCTCCCCCGCGGGGGAGCCAGCTCTGGTGACGGCCCTGCGGGCTATGGAGGGGGAGACATGACCGGCCTCCGTCTGAAGCGCCCTCTGGGCGGGCTCTCCCTCAACCAGCTGAAGGCCGTGGCGGTGGCGGCCATGGTGATCGACCACATCGCCTTTGCCTTCGTCCCCGACGGGACGCTGCCGGCGGTCCTCCTGCACACCATCGGCAGGATCACCGGTCCCACCATGTTCTTCGCCGCCGTGGAGGGATATCACCACACCCGAGATCTGGACCGGTATCTGCTGCGGCTGGCGGTATTCGCGCTGATCAGCTGGTTCCCCTTCCTGTACTTCCACTCCGGCGGAGACCTGTCGGCCATCCAGCTGATGCGGCCCAACGTGATCTTCACTATCTTCCTGGGCGTCCTGGCGGTCCGCGTCCGCAGGAGCCGGCGCCTTGGCGCCGTGTGGAAAGTCCTTCTGATCCTGCCGCTGCTCATCCTGGCGGTCCCGGCCGACTGGGGCTGCACAGGAGTGGTGATCATCCTGACCTTCGACTACTATCACGGCAGCTGGAAGGACCAGGCCTTTGCCTACAGCCTGGTGGTCCTGCTGGACATGGAGGTACTCTCCCTGCTGACCTCCCCCTTCTTCGGCCTGTTCTACGACCACGTCCTTACCATCGACTGGGAGCTCTATGCCTACTCCATCGAGTCCGTAGGGGCATTCCTACCGCTGCTGCTCCTCTCCCGCTACACAGGGCAGCACGGCACCCAGGGCGGCTTTTCCAAATGGTTCTTTTACATATTCTATCCCCTCCACCTGCTGGTCCTGGGCTGGCTCCAGGCCGTGCTGTAGCGGGCCGATGAGGGCATCGGCCCCTACGGGGACGCGGAAGGCCTTCGGTCTTGTTTGGCACAAGCCACCACGACCGCCAGGGCAGCGCGTAGCGAAGCGGAACGCGCGGAAAGAGAAGCAAATCAAATGCGTCCTTGCACCCCAACGTCCTCCGCGCCTTCCGCCACGGGACGGCAGTACCGACCTCGCAGAAGACCATAGCGTGCCCGAAGGCCAGGCAAAATCGGAGCAGGCACCGATACGCCGACTCCTGTACAGCAACTTTGCACGAACGTGCAAAGTTGCGACCAAAGCGTTTTTTCTCTTTGGGCCGTGCATTGCCCAGCTATCAACATAGCTGCCATTCCCCGTCCAATGGGACGCACCCCCATCCCCCCATTGCAAGAACGCCGTTCTTCCATTATAATAGTATGGATATCATCCATGGGGGGATCAACTTGGAGCACTGGGAATCTCTCTGCCCGGGCGGGCTGTCCTTCGTCTACGATGACGCACTGTTCCGCCCCGGCACCGACTCCTTTCTGCTGGGCAGCTTCCCCCGGCTGAAGCCGGGCGCGCGGGTATGCGACCTGGGCAGCGGCACGGGCCTGCTGGGTCTGCTGCTGCTCCAGCGGCAGCGGGAGCTGACCGTCACCGGGGTGGAGCTGCTGCCGGAGGCTGTACAGCTGGCAGAGAAAGCCGCCGCCCGGAACGGCCTGTCGGACCGGCTGGTCTGCCGCCAGGGGGACCTGCGGGACATCCGGGCGCTGCTGCCGGCCGGAGATTTTGACCTGGTGGTGTCCAATCCCCCCTACTACCCCGTCGGCGCCGGCCATCTGCCGGAGGCGGAGCCCCTCCGCTCCGCCCGGTCCGAGGCCGGCTGCACCCTGGAGGAGGTCTGCGCCGCCGCGGCGTATCTGCTGCGGTGGGGCGGCAGCTTCTGCCTGGTCCACAAGCCGGAGCGGCTGGCGGATCTGTGCTGCGCCCTCCGGGCCAGTGGGCTGGAGCCCAAGCGGCTGCGGCTGGTCTGCCGCCGGGCGGGGGACGCCCCCTCCCTGCTGCTGTTGGAGGCCCGCCGGGGCGGCCGGCCAGGGCTGGACATCGCCGCCCCCCTCTGTCTGGAGGACGGGGCGGGCCGCCCCACTGCGGAGCTGGACGCGGCCTATTTCCGAACAAAGGAGACGAACCCATGAGCGGAACACTTTATCTGGTGGCCACCCCCATCGGCAACCTGGGGGACTTCTCTCCCCGGGCGGCGGAGACACTGGCCGCCGTGGACTTCATCGCCGCGGAGGACACCCGGGTCTCCGTGAAGCTGCTGAACCACTTTCAGATCAAAAAGCCCCTGGTGAGCTATCACGAGCACAACCACGTCTCCGCCGGACAGGCCATCCTGCGGCGGCTGCTGGCGGGGGAGTCCTGCGCCCTGGTGACGGATGCCGGCACCCCGGCCATCTCCGACCCCGGAGAGGACCTGGTGCGGCTGTGCGCGGAAAACGGCGTGACGGTCCTGGCCATCCCCGGCTGCTGCGCGGCGGTGAACGCCCTGGCAGTCAGCGGCCTGCCCACGGGGCGATTCACCTTTGAGGGGTTCCTCACGGTCAACAAAAAAAGCCGCCGGGAGCGGCTGGAATCCCTGAAGAACGAGGAGCGGACCATGATCTTCCACGAGGCGCCCCACAAGCTGCGGACCACGCTGGCGGATCTGCGGGATGCCTTTGGCCCGGACCGGAAGATCGCCCTCTGCCGGGAGCTGACGAAGCTCCACGAGGAGACCTGCCGCACCACTCTGGGAGAGGCGGCGGACGCCTACCGGGACAGGGAGCCCAAGGGGGAGTATGTGCTGGTGGTGGCGGGCTGTCCGCCCCGGGAGACCGCCGCCGTCACGGTGGAGGAGGCCGTGGAGCAGGTCCTGCGGCTGGTGGACCAGGGCACCCGGCTGAAGGACGCCGCCAGGGAGGTGGCGGAGCACACGGGCCTTTCCAAAAACGAGCTGTACGCCGCCGCCCTGGACCGGCGGTGAGTCCGGAGAATCAAAAGACGCCTTGCGGAGATGTCCGCAGGGCGTTTTTTTCGCTGGAGCAGGGCTCTCAGAGTTCCTTCAGTTCCTTCAGGCACTTGGGGCAGATGTTCTTGCCTTTGAACACCACGATGTCCTTGGTGGTGTCGCAGAAAATGCAGCTGGGCTTGTACTTTTTCAGAATGACGGACGAGCCCTCCACATAGATTTCCAATGCGTCCTTCTCCTCAATGTCCAGAGTGCGGCGCATCTCGATGGGCAGCACGATTCGGCCCAGTTCATCTACCTTTCTCACAATTCCTGTTGATTTCACGTAATACTCCTTTTTCCATCACAGCCTTTAGCTTCATTTATAAGAACATATCACAGCCCGTCGCATTTTGTCAATTCAAAACTTGAAATAAAAAAGAATTTACAATTCTGCAAAAATCGCGGTCCGCCCCGGCGGCGCCGCAGGGGAGGAATGACCATGGCAATGACCTGGATCTGGACCGGGATGGTGGTGCTGTCCCTGGTATTCGGCCTCATCACCGGCCGGCTGGACGCGGTGGCCGACGCCGCCATGGACGGCGCCGCCTCCGCCGTGGAGCTCAGCGTCTCCATGGCGGGGGTGCTGTGCCTGTGGAGCGGCGTCATGGAGATCATGAACGTCTGCGGCCTGTCCGGCGGGCTGGCCCGGCTGTTCCGCCCCCTGCTGCGGCGTCTGATGCCGGAGGCCAGCCGGGATGAAAAGACGCTGGCCGCCGTCTCCGCCAATGTGTCCGCCAATCTGCTGGGACTGGGCAACGCCGCCACGCCCCTGGGGATCCAGGCGGCCCGGCGGATGGCCCGGGGCTGCGGCGGCACCGCCAGCGACGAGCTGTGCCTGCTGGTGGTGCTGAACACCGCCTCCATCCAGCTGCTGCCGGCCACCATCGCCTCGGTCCGCAGCGCCAGCGGCTCGGAGACCCCCTTCGACATCCTGCCGGCGGTGTGGCTGGCCTCCATTCTGTCGGTGACGGTGGGGCTGCTGGCGGCCAAGCTGCTCTCCGCCCTGGGGAGGTGCCGCCGGTGAATCCCAGCTCTCTGGTGATCCCCCTCCTGCTGGCGGGGGTGGCCGTCTACGGCATGGGGCGGCGGGTGGATGTGTACGGCGCCCTAACCCACGGCGCGGAGGAGGGGCTCACGGTGCTGCTGAAGGTCCTGCCAGCCCTGGTGGGCCTGCTGACCGCCGTGTCCATGTTCCGGGCCTCCGGCGCCCTGGAGTGGCTCACCGGCCTGTGCGCCCCGGCGCTGGAGGCTCTGGGCATCCCGCCGGAGACTACGCCGCTGATGCTGGTGCGGCCCGTCTCCGGCAGCGGGGCCCTGGCGGTGGGCACGGACCTGATTACCACCTATGGCCCGGACAGCTACATCGGCCGGGTGGCCGCTGTGATGCTGGGCAGCACGGAGACCACCTTCTACACCATCGCCGTGTACTTCGGCTCCGCCGGTATCATCCGCACCCGGCACACCATCCCGGCGGCCCTGGCGGCGGATCTGACGGGCTTCTGGGCCTCCGCCCTGGCGGTGCGGATGTTCTTCGGGACATGAGGCCCGAAACAAGGAAGCGGGACGGCCAGCCGTCCCGCTTCCTCTTTAATTCCGCGCTGTATAGGGCTCCAGCACCGAGGCGGTGCCGTAGACGGAGGCGAACTCCCCGTCCACCAGATAGCGCACCTCCTCCACAGACCGCAGGGACAGCAGGGACTCCGCCAGGGCCCGGAGAGCCAGCGGCAGGTTGGCGTCCTCCGGCAGCTCCGCCAGGGCGGCGGAGGGCAGATCCACGTAGCAGGTGCTCTCCTCCAGCCGGACAGCGGTCACCTGGAATCCCTCCGGCAGGGCGCTGATGAGATCCCGGTCCTCCGGTCTCGCCAGCAGGGCCTTCACCACGGCCCCCACCTGGGTGTCCCCCTCGTACAGGTCCAGCGTCACCTCCTGGGGCATCAGGCCCCCGTCCTCGTCCAGATAGTACAGCGTCACGGGGACGTTGCCGATCACGTCCTCGTTGCTGGCAAACAGCACGTCTCTGGCGTAGAACACCTGCCGGTCCCGGTAGGCCAGCTGCTGGCCCCGGACCGTAATGCTGACGGAGGAGATCTCCGGCAGCTGGGTCAGCGTCAGGGTGATGGCGTAGTCCGCCAGGGCCAGGGCCACGCCGGACAGCAGCCGGTACCGGCTGGACAGGTCCACCTTGACCCGGGTGCCGTCCAGCTCCAGGGACAGCAGGGTGGTCTCCGCCGGGATGGTGCTGACCAGCGCCGGGTCCTCCGGTCCTGCCAGCAGCTCCGTCATCAGGCGCTCCGCCAGCTCCCGGGTGTCCCGGACCTCTCCCGCTTCGATGTACAGGGGCTCCGCCTGCAGGGCGTCCTCGCCGGAGGCGGCGGATAGATCCGCCTCCCGGAAATACAGGCTGTAGCGCTCCCCCTCCTGGGACACATAGGGGGTTCCCCAGCCCAGCAGGATCAGGACCACCACGCACAGCGCCGCCGCGATCAGCCGCTTTGTCAAGGCTGCGTCCCCCCCTTCTGCCAGGGCCAGCGGACGGTGAACACCGCGCCGCCCTCCGGGCGGTTGCCCGCCTCCACCGTGCCGCCCCGCTTGCGCACGGTGTCGCTGACGATGGCCAGCCCCAGGCCGGTGCCGCCGGCGTCCCGGGACCGGGCCTTGTCCACCCGGTAGAACCGCTCAAACAGCCGTGGAAGATCCTCCTCCGGGATCCCCGGGCCGTTGTCCTCCACCGTCAGCACCACCAGGTCTCCCCGGTGCAGCAGGGAGACCTGGACCGTGCTGCCCGGCGGGCTGTACTTCACGGCGTTGTCCGTCAGGTTGTAGATAATCTGATGGATCTCATCCCGGGAGGCCAGCACCGTGCAGGTCCCCTCCGACCGGTAGGTCAGCTCCGTGCCCTTCTCCTGAGCCACCAGGCTCATCATCCGCATCACCTGCTCCAGCACCGGCAGCACGTCCACCACCGCCGGCGGCTCCATCACCCCGCTGTCCAGCCGGGTCAGCCGCAGCAGGTCCTCGGTGATGCGGGAGAGGCGCTCCGCCTCCGCCCCGATGTCCGCGACGAACTCCCGGGTGGTCTCCGGGTCGATGTTCTCCGTCTGGAGGATGGAGTCCGTCAGCAGCCGGATGGCCGCCAGCGGCGTCTTCAGCTCGTGGGAGGCGTCGGAAACAAACCGGCGGCGGGCGTTCTCCGTGGTCTGGAGGCGGTCCGTCAGGCTGTTGAACTCCTCCGCCAGCTGGGCGATCTCGTCGTGGCCACGGACCTGGGCCCGATGACTGTAGGCCCCCTCCCGCACCTTCCGGATGGCGGTGAGCAGCTGGCCGATCTTCCGGGTCAGAGCCCGGGACAGCAGGCCGCTGAGGCAGAGGGCCGCCACCCCCAGGCCGGCGGACAGGCGCAGCAGATTGCTCTGGAGCCCCTCCAGCAGGGCGGCCTGCTCCGCGTCGTACTCATAGGCGTACACGGCGCCGATGATCTGGTTCTGATACAGCACCGGCGAGGCGGCCCGGCTGCGGAAGGCCCCGTCCCGGTAGCTGCTGGAGGCCATGTCGTTGCCCAGCAGGGCCTGGACGATCTCTGTGTAAAAGCTGTACTCCCCCAGGGCGTCGTTGGTCTCCCGGGTGTCGTAGAGGACCTTGCCGGCACTGTCCGTCACCAGGATGCGGCTGAGGCCCGTCTCCTCCACCACCGCCATGGCTTGGGCCACGTTCTCCTGATTGAGCCGGTCCAGGCCCGACAGGGAGTAGACCATCACCGACACGCTGTTCTGCAGGGATGTGGCCTTGGCCCGGAACACCAGGTCCTCGGACACCCAGAGGGGATATGTGTTCATCAGGACCAGCGCCGCCGCCATGACCAGGAGATAGCTGAGGCTGAATTTGGCCTGGAGGCTGCTCCAGAATCTGCCCTTACCCTTTGAAATAGTACCCCACTCCCCACTTGGTCATGATGTGCTCCGGCTCCGCGGGGTTTTTCTCCAGCTTCTCCCGCAGGCGGCGGATGTGGACATCCACCGTCCGGTAGTCCCCGGCGTAGGCGTAGCCCCACACCACGTTCATCAGATTTTCCCGGCTGTACACCCGCCGGGGATTGCGCATCAGCAGCTCGATCAGGTCGTACTCCTTGGCGGTCAGGTCCACCACCTGCCCGTCCCGGATGGCCACCCGCTCCTCGGTGTTCAGGGACAGGTCCCCCACCGTCAGCACCGTGCCCCGGGACCGCTGGGCGCCCGCGGCCCGCCGCAGCAGCGCCCGGACCCGGGCCTTCAGCTCCAGGATGTTGAAGGGCTTGGTGACGTAGTCGTCCGCCCCGCACTCAAAGCCCATCAGCTTGTCCGCGTCCTCACTCTTGGCGGTGAGCATGATGATGGGCACGTTGGAGAACTCCCGGATCCTGAGGCAGGCCTCCTGCCCGTCCACCTCCGGCATCATCACATCCAGGATGATCAGGTCATAGCGGCCGTTCCGGGCCATCTCCACGGCGGTGGCACCGTCATAGGCGCACTCCACCTCGTACCCCTCGTTCTCCAGGTTGAATTTCACGCCCTTCACCAGCAGCTTTTCGTCGTCAACCACCAGAATTCTCATTTGCCGTCTCTCCTTCGCCGTCCACGGTGATGCGGTCCTTCAGCTCCGCGAACTTCGCCTCGCCGATGCCGCTCACCTCCATGATCTGTTCGATATTCTCAAAGGGCCCGTTGGCCTCCCGCCAGGCGATGATCCTGCCGGCCAGGCTCTCCCCGATGCCGGGCAGGGAGTCCAGCTCCTCCACCCCCGCCGTGTTGAGGTTCACCGGCGGGAAGTCCGGGGCAATCTCCTCCCGGGGGACCGTGACCTCCGTCTCAATGACGGCGCCGGCCTCCGGGGCCGCCCGGTCCTGGGCGGACAGCCCCGCCAGGGCGCACAGGAACACCGCCGTCAGCCCCAGCAGAACCAGCTCTCCCTTTGTGGGTTTTCTCCATCCACTCACAGTTGAACTCCCATCCGTTTTTTGATATACTATAGGAAATGTCGAATGACGGCGCTTTCCGCCGGCCTCCGGCCCCGGGTCAGCTGCCGATACCACTGGTATTATACCATAGATCACAGGAGTTTGATATGAAAACACGCCGTTTTTTCTCGCTTTTTTTGGCCCTGCTGCTCTCGCTGGCCCTGGTGCCCGCCCCTGCCGCCGCGGCGGAGGAGACTGCCGCCGCCTCCCCGCCGGAGATCCACTGTGAGGCGATGCTGCTGGTGGACGCCAACACCGGCAAGGCGGTCTATGAGAAAAACGCCCATGAGCGGATGTATCCCGCCAGCCTCACCAAGATCATGACCGCCCTGCTGGTGCTGGAGGCGGTGGACAGCGGCCAGCTGTCCCTGGACCAGCAGGTGACCGCCACGGAGAGCGCCATGGAGGGGCTGGCCGCGGACGGCAGCACCGCCGGCATCCAGGCCGGGGAGATCCTGACGGTGGATCAGCTGCTGCAGTGTATGCTGATCATCTCCGCCAACGAGGCCTGCAACATCCTGGCGGAGCAGGTCAGCGGCAGCGTGGACGCCTTTGTGGACGCCATGAACGCCAAGGCGGAGGCCCTGGGGTGCGAGGACACCCACTTTGCAAACGCCTCCGGCCTCCACAACAGCCAGCACTACACCACCGCCTGGGACCTGTACCGCATCACCGCCGAGGCCATGAAGCATGAGGACTTCATGCGGATCTGCGACACCGCCCGGGCCACCATCCCCGCCACCAACCTCAGCGGAGAGCGGAACCTGTACACCACCAACTATCTGATCGACACCTGGCGGTCCCTGGGCTATGTCTACTCCAACGCCCATGGCATCAAGACCGGTTCCACTGACGAGGCCGGCCACTGCCTGGTGTCCTCCGCCACCGACGGCAGCCTGTCCTTCGTCAGCGTGGCCCTGGGAGGCCCCCGCGTGACGCTGGAGGACGGGGAAATCCGGACCTACAGCTTCTTCGACACCCGGGAGATGTTTATGTGGGCCTTTGACAACTTCTCCTACCAGACAGTGCTGGAGGGGTCGGAGCTGGTAAAGGAGGTCAGCGTGGCGCTGTCCCAGGTGGACCACGTATCGGTCCACCCGGCTTCGGACGTGGAGCTGCTGCTGCCCAACGGCACGGATCCCTCCACTCTGGAGCGGCGGCTGGACCTGGAGAGCCCTGTGGACGCCCCCATCACGGAGGGACAGGCCCTGGGCACCCTCACCCTCCTGTCCCCGGAGGGAGAGGAACTGGCCACGGTGGACCTGCTGGCCTCCCACGACGTGGAGGCCTCCGGCCTGCTGGTGTTCGGCCGGAACGTCCACAACTTCTTCTCCCTGACCGCGGTGCGGGTGATCCTCCTCATCCTGGTGGTGCTGGCAGCCGCCCTGGTGATCTGGAAGCTGACGGTGGGCCGCCGGCGCTACCGGTACGGCCACAGTGTCAGCCGCCGCAGCGGCGGAGGCGGCTACCGGGGCCGGAAGCGGAGATAAGGAAAACAAGGACCTGGGGTGCTGCCCCAGGTCCTTGTTTGCAGCTAGGAGTCGCGGTGTTCCGCCGCCGGCGGCGCAGCCAACATTTGTCCAGCTCCGCCGGACTCCAAAATTTCTAATCCCTTATTTCTAATTGAAACGCCTCATCCCCACTCTATCCGGGAGGTCCGCAGGGCAAGAAAGGGGGCGCACGGTGTGCGTCCCCTTTCTCATTCCTAACTCCTGATTCTTAACTCTTACAGGTATTTCACCAGCTCCTCCAGGGGCTTGCGGTCCGCGTGGAGGCGGGAGGGATGGGCCCCCTCCGCCGGGTAGCCCAGGGGCAGCAGGGCGATGGGCGTCAGCCCCGCCAGCTCCGGGAAGGCGGCGTGGAGCTTCTCCGGGTCGAACATCCCCACGTAGGTGGTGCCCAGTCCCAGGTCCGCGGCCTGGAGCATCATCTGGGTGGTCGCGATGGCGGCGTCGATCTCGCCGTGGTTCTTGCCGTCATCCTCCCGCTTCCAGGCGACGGCGGGGTCATAGGCCACCATCAGCATCACCGGGGGATGGAAATGGGCGCCGGTGCAGCCGTCCACCTTCTCCAGGGCCTCGGCGCTCTGGAGCACGAAAATCCGCTGGGGCTGCAGGTTGTGGGCGGTGGGGGCGTTGCGGCCGGCCTCCAGCACGGCGGAGAGCTTTTCCGCCTCCACCGGACGGTCACTGAACTTCCGCAGAGAGTAGCGCTCTGCGGCCAATTTTGCAAAATCCATGGGGACGCTTCCTTTCTGATGTAGAGATGGTTCGATTCTAGCACATCCCCGGAGCCGCCGCAACTGTTTTTCTCACGTCCCCTGGTTCGGCATCCAGCCGCTGCGGAGCACCTCGTCACAGATGTCCCGGCAGCGGGTGTCATAGAACTCGATAAATTTCAGGGAGTAGATGTCCGAGACGATGTAGCGGTCCCGGCCCTCCTGGTAGATGGTCATGTAGTCGTTGCCCACGTCGTACAGAATGCCCTCCCAGGAGGTGGTGTTCTGGGTCCCCACCAGGAAGGTGGCCACCACA
Organism: Candidatus Oscillibacter excrementavium; assembly: GCA_019118505.1. Lineage (GTDB taxonomy): Bacteria > Bacillota > Clostridia > Oscillospirales > Oscillospiraceae > Oscillibacter > Oscillibacter excrementavium. Next base: position 1,379 of record DWYU01000160.1, on the reverse strand, counting down.
TAGTTGCCCACGTACTTCTGGAGCATGGCCTTCAGAGAGCCCCGGTAGGCCTCCTCCGCGGAGATGGGGTCCGTGATGACCTCGCTGGGCAGGCCGTTCCGCAGGTCCAGGGTGCCCATGGGCTGGTTTCCCAGCTCCTCCGCCGTGGACAGCCGCTCCATGGACCGGCCGGCGCCGGTGACAGAGCGGCCCGGTGTCTCCGGCGGGACCGGATTCAGCGGGGCGATTTCGCCGGACCAGTCCGCCGGCGGGGGCGAAGCCGGAGCGGCCGCCTGGGTCTGAGGCCGTCCGGGATAGAGATTTTGATAGTGTGCCATTTCCAACACCTCTCAAGTCTGATCATACGCATCGGTCGCTTCTCGAAATTGGGAATTTCGTTCTCATGTGGAGTAGTAGGCATTTGTCGGATTGTAGAAACAGTGGTCGCCGATCCGGGTCTGCCAGTATCCCACCTCCGACGGGAAGAAGGACCGGCAGGTGGGGCCGAAGGGGTTGTAGAACCACAGGGATTCCGCCACGTCCGGCAGCCGGTTGCCGGCGATGGCCCAGTCGGCGATGTCATAGTGGATTTGTTCCGGTCTCATGTTGTAGATGTTCTGGGGGTTGTAGGCGCCGCCCTCCGTCTCACTGGCGCAGACGAACTGATAGGGCTGGAAGATGATGTTGCGGATGCTGCCCTGCCCCACCCGGGCGTACTCCCCGCCCTTGGCGTGGACCCGGTTCATCACCACGCCGGCCACGGCCTTCATGCCGTTCTCACCCTCTCCGCCCGCCTCACACTGGATCAGGCGCGCCAGCAGCTCCCGGTCGGAATATGCCATTGGTCGATCACTCCTCTGTCGGGGCCTGCCATACGTACCAAACGCCGGTCAGGGCGTTTCACCCCCAGCGTATGCGAAAGCGCCGCCGCTGGTGCCAGCGGCGGCGCTTTTGGGAAGAGATGTCCGGGCCGTCAGCCGGCATCCCGCAATTTTTCCACGGCATCCGCCCGCGTGGGAACAAAGAAAAAGTCCCGGCCCCGGTTGGACTCCCGGATGAAGTCCTGCAGCGGCTTGCTGGTGTACGCAGTATAGTCTCCATAAATAGCCGCTTTGAACCGATAGTTCATCAGCTTTTGCAGGATCTCTCCCGCGACACCGGTGCTGAGGATGAAGAAGTCCCCGCACAGCGCCTCCTTGGCGATGGCCAGCCGGGAGATCCCCGTCTCATACCGGATGGACATGGCCAGGTCCAGAGCGGAGGACGCATCTTCGATCCGCTCCGCGCCGCCGGGGATCACGGCGATGGCCGTTCCGTCCAGCTCCATAATTTCATATTGCATGCAATCACCTCCTGTTTCCATACGGATGTCAGCAGCGCCTCCGCTGGGCGGAGGCGCA
>DWYU01000159.1 GCA_019118505.1 Candidatus Oscillibacter excrementavium | reverse complement strand
ATCGCCGGTGGAGACTGCACTGTCAGACGGCGTCGGACCGCAGGCTGTCAGAATCAATGCCAATGCCAGGATACATACAGATAAAACCGCGCGTTTCATAGCAGCAGATCCTTCCTTTTCAGATGTGGTGCGCAGGCAGCGCAAGCCCATGCGCGGAATATATAAAATAATCCTAATCTACCATATCACAGCCGGCTTGCGCCCACTACCGCGGCGCAGTAAAATGCGTGTAAAATTTGTGCATCATCCTGGAAAATGAACGCATCCCCCATGTGCGGGCATGGGGGATGCGTTCATCCGTCTGGAAAGTAGTCCTTTTTCATCCGGTGCAGCGACTGGAGACGCTGCGTACCTTCGTCTCCCAACCGTTCCGCCACAGCGACTGCCAGAGCATCCAGCAGGGCGGCGGGAGCTGCCATAGAGTGATACTCCTTCTCTGTCCCCCGGTAGGCAAAGAGGCTGATGTCCGCCCGCTCCTCCGCGGGCAGGCAGGTGCGGCCCACAAAGGCCAAGGTCCGATAGCCGGCGGACCGGCTGTGCTCCAGGAGGATGCGGCCCTCCCGGGAGAGCTTGGAGAAGCTGAACAGCACCACCAGATCGTTCTCCGCCGCTTGCGCGAGTCCTTCCAGCAGTTCAGAACCGCCGGAGGGAAGGAGAGACACCTGTAAGCCCAGCCGCCGCAGGCGGAAATGGAGCAGCTGTGCCATGGAAGCGGAGGCGTTTTTTCCGTGAAGAAACACCCGCCGGGCAGAACAGAGAGCCTCCACCGCCCGGTCAAATTCCCCGGTGGAGAGCTGTTGTATGGTCTTCTCCAAGTATGCCCGCTGCCGCTCCAGCCAGGCTTGGGGGGAGAAATGATCCCCCTGACTGAGCGTGGCCGTCAGCTTTACCGCCGGGCCGGGAGACTGCTCCAGCACCAGAGATTTCAGCGCCTTGAAATCCCGGCAGCCCACATGGCGGGCGAAGCGGGAGACCGTGGCGTCGGAGAGCTCCAGCCGCTGGGCCAGTTGCCCGATGGACGAAAACAGGAAGGCATCCGTGTTGGTGTTGATATAATCCAGGATCTTCTGCTCCGCCCGGGTCAGTTCCCCGGCCGGGGTGGGAAGGTGCAGGTCCATGACAACCCCCTCATTCTTTCAAAATTGCTTGCAGCGCGCTGTGGAGCCGCCCGTTAGAGGCCAGCAGAGGCCCGCCCTGCGGCGGCGGGATCGGTCAGCAGCTCCCCCCGCCGCCAGCACCGCCTGGATGGCCCCCTCCGCCAGGGGATCCGTCAGGGCGGTCATGCGGTGGCCTCCCGGGTCAGAATGGCCACATAGTCGCCTCCCAGGGCATGGATCTCCTTCAAGGACCGCTTCAGCAGACAGGCGGTGCGCACCTGGAAGGCGGCGGCGTCGGAGAGATCAATGGCGTAGCGGCCGGCTGTCATCTCCCCATAGAGGGCGGGGACGGTGTCCACCTCCCGTTCAAAGACTGTGGTGACGCAGCCGTACTGCACCGCCTGGTGGGTGTCGCTGCCGGACACCACAGGGATGCCCAACTTTTTCCCCAGGGCGCAGGTAAGCCGCTCCGTCCGCTCCCGGTCAAGAGCCAGGTCTTTTCCGTTCAGATCCAGAAATTTCAGACGGCGGAGCTGCTCCTCCGGCAGCTCAGGCACATGACCGCCGACGCGGAAGGGGTGGCCGCAGCCCACCAGCACAGGGTATTGGTCGAACAGCTCCATGAGCCGAGAGAAGGGCAGAAAGTCCCCCTTCTCCTTGTGGGGCTCCAGCCGCCGGTTCAGCTCCAGAATAGCCTCCAGGGGCCCGATGGACAGGATATGACCGCCCTCCGCCACATCCGTCTCCATGCCGGGGAAGACGCGCAGGCCGTTCTCCAGCTCCAGAGCGTCCCCCGTCCTTCGGCTCACCGAGGCGATGTAGCCGTACACATCGGCAAACTGGAGGGTGTTGAAGTGCTCCGTCAGGCACAGGGCGTCCAGTCCGGCCCGTCTGGCCTCGCCGAAGAGCCAGTCGGTGTAGGCGGTGGAAAATGGGAGCTTTTTGGCCAGCTTCCCATGGGTGTGAAAATCCAGGCGCAAGAGAAATGACCTTCTTTCTTACAGCAGTGTGGAGATCAGGACGGCCACCGCCACCACCAGGAAGGAGACGGCCAGGAACAGTCCATCGTTATAAGTGACCTTCAGGGCGGCCAGCTTGATCTTTTTCACGGACTTGTTCACCGCCGCGTACCGGTAGCCCCGCAGCTCCAGCGCCTCCACCGTGGTGCGGGAGCGCTTGGCGGTGTTGAGCATCAGGGGATAAAAGGACTGCATAATGATCTTCACCTGATAGATCAGATACCTCACCTTGCCGCCGAAGGTGTCGTGGGCGGGGGGATTGCCCCGCAGCCGGTAGGAGAGCAGCACGTTCTGAAACTCTTCCATCAGCATGGGCAGCATCCGGTAGGCGTAGGAAATGGAGAAGCTCAGCCGCTCCGGGCAGCCGTACCACATCAGGCCGTTGGACAGCTTGTCCGGGTCCAGCCCGGAGAATACTGTCACCGAGGCCAGGGAGATGGTGGCCACCTTCAGGGTGAGGATCAGCAGGGGCGCCACCGCGGAGGCGTCGCCTCCGAACAGCAGCGTCACGATAAAGAGATACCCTGTCTGAGAGAACACCCCCAGGGCAAAGAGGAACAGCACCAGCCCCGCCACTCTCGCCAGGAGGGTGGTGGCCATCACCAGCAGGAAGCATCCCAGCAGGAAGGGGATGTCGCTCACGAACCAGGGCACCAGGCCGAAGAACAGATACCAGGCCAGCAGGATCCGGGGGTCCAGGGCGGCGATCACGGTGTCGTCATTGCCATAGGCGTTCTTCAGCACCTGATTGCGGAGGAAGTCCATGGAGAGCTTATCCAGGATGCTCTCCGAGAGTTTTGCGGTCAATTTTTCCACAGCGGTCACGCCTCCTGAAAGGACGATAGGAACTCGTCGATGGTATAGCACAGGGCTCGCCTGTCTAAAGCCTGCCCCATGGTGAAGATCTCCGGCGGGCGGATGCCTACCTGTTCCACCACATCGGTCCGGGCAAAGATCTCGTCCCGGGGCCCGTCCGCCACCACCTGGCCGTTGCACAGCACAATGATCCGCTCCGCCCACTGGCACACCAGCTGCATGTCGTGGGTGGCGATGACGGCGGTCTGGATGATGTCCTTCATGTCGGACAGCACCCCCATGATCTCCCGCCGGGTGGCGATGTCCAGGTTGGCGGTGGGCTCATCCAGCAGCAGGATGCCCGGGTTCAGGGCGATGCCGATGGCCAAACTGGCCCGGCGCATCTGGCCGCCGGACATGAGGCGGCCGTCCCGGTCCGCCAGCTCTGTCAGCCGGAACCGCTCCAGCAACTCCGCGGTGCGCTTCTCCCACTCCGGGACCTTCCGCACCTCCATGGCATAGGCGATGTCGGCACGGATGGAGTCCTTGATGAACATCTCCTCCGGGTTCTGATACACCAGGGAGATCTGCCGGGACAGATCCTCCGCCTTTTTGTCCCCGATGGCCTCTCCAAACAGGGAGACGGTTCCGGCTTGGGGTTTCAGCAGGCCCACCATCAGCTTCATCAGGGTGGACTTGCCCGCCCCGTTGGAGCCGATGAGAGCCACCTTTTCCCCCTTCCGTATGTTCAGGTTCAGGCCGTCGAACACGGTGTGGGGCTCCCCCTTTACCGAGCGGTAGGCCAAAGATACGTCCTGGAAGGAGACTGCGCTCTCTCCGTCTGGGACAGCTGGCGCCGGACGTTCCCGGGAGATATAATGCAGTCCGGCGAAGGCGGTTTTTCCTCCCTCCACGGTGGTGGGCAGGAGGATGTCCGCCGGGAGACGGCCTGCCCTCCGCAGCCGGTGGGCCGCCTGGGTCACCTGGGGCGGGAAGATGTTGCATTCCTCCAGCTCCTCCACCCGCTGGAGGGCATTCTCCGTGGGCAGTATCCAGCGCACCTGGCCGTCCCTCATCAGCATCACATGCTTGCAGTAGTCGGCGATGTACTCGGTATGGTGTTCAATGACGAGGATGGTCTTGCCGTGGTTCTCATTCAAGTCCCGGAGGACCTCATAGATCCGGTCGGCGTGCATGGGGTCCAACTGGGCGATGGGCTCGTCCAGGATCAGAATGTCCGGCTGGAGGGACACCGCGCCGGCCAGGGCCAGCAGGTGGGTCTGACCGCCGGAGAGCTGCCAGACATATTCCTCCTCCCTGCCCTCCAGACCGCACTGCCGCAAAGCAGTCCTGCCCCGCGCCAGGTAGTCGGGGAAGGCGTAGTTCAGGCAGGCATAGGAGGCGTCGTCCAGCACGGTGGGCCGGACGATCTGGTTTTCAAAGTCCTGATATACATAGCCCACCTTCTGGGCCAGGACGCCCACGTCGCTCTCCCGGGTGTCAAGCCCCTCCACCCGCACGCTTCCCTCCATGGTCCCCGTGATAAAGTGGGGGATCAGGCCGTTGAGGGCCTTACACAAAGTGGACTTCCCGCAGCCGTTGTTGCCAACGACCGCCAGGAAGTCCCCTTTCTCGATCTGAAGGGAGATCTCTTTCAGGGTGGGCTGAGGGGCGCCTGGGTAGGTATAGGTCAGGCCGTCGATCTCAACCGCGTTCATCTCAGTTCACCGCAGCCTTTTTTCCCGCGTTCTTTTTGATGACCAGCAGGGCGATGATGGCCACCGCGGCGGCAGCGACCATTCCTACCGCCAGGGCGGTGCCGCTCTCGGCCCACTCGGCCTCCCAGTCAATAAGGGACATACCGGCAGTGGCGGCCAGCTCAGCCACGATGGCGCACACAAAGCCGACGGCGCATACGATCAACGCCTTGGGGCTGATGCCGCTGACGGCGCTGTCCGGGGTGCGGGGAGCCATGCCCAGCAGGGGCTCGATCTTGCCGTACAGCTTGGGCACCAGGTACAGGGTGGGCAGCAGGCAGAACAGGATGCCGGAGAACAGCAGGTCATTGAGGAAGGCAAAGCCCTCGGTGGCAAACACGCTCTCAGGCAGGCCGGCCACGGCCTCGAAGTCCTCTACCGCCAGTTGGACCTTCAGGATGTCCACCACGGTTCCCATCAGCAGTTGGGCGGCGGTTCCGGTGATGGCGGCCACGCCCACCATGGCGCGGTTTCTGGGGTCCTTCACCAGCCGTCCGGCGATGTATACGCCGATGGTGACGGTGAGGAACTTCTCCAGCTCGCCCAGGCCGCCGAACTGACCCAGCATGATCTCGCTGAACACCAGCTCGCCGGTGGCGGCGCCCAGGGCGGCGGACAGGGGGTCGAACAGCATGGCCAGGGTCAGGGGGATGAACAGGAAGTACTCCACGGAGAACTCCACGACCCCCACCTGGAACTTGGGGATCAGCTCCGTGAATAGGGTGGCCAGCCCATACAGGGACATGGACAGGACAAAGATCATCAGCTTCTGGGACTGTGTGGCAGTCTGCTTCTGTGCGATACTCATAGCATATTTTCCTCCCTATGATGGTGTATTTCTCGCTCACACAGGCACAGTGTACCACCGGGATGTAAATTCTTCTTCCAAAGTCCTGTAAAATATAAATAAATTTTCTTGTCTGCCGTGCTATGTAAGTTCTGCCCTCATTTACATCCGTACCGCCGCGTCCAGGGCCAAAGGGGAACGCTCGCACTCGTCAGGGAGCATGGTCAGCTGGACGCACAGGGGGCTACCCTTCATGCGGGCGCTGGCGTAGGTCAATCCGTTGCTCCGGGTGTCCAGCAGGGGGTGGTCGATCTGGGCCGGGTCCCCCAGCAGCACTACCTTGGTGCCCTTTCCCACCCGGGTGATGATGCCCTTGACCTGCCGGGGGGTGAGGTTCTG
>DWYU01000158.1 GCA_019118505.1 Candidatus Oscillibacter excrementavium | reverse complement strand
TCTGTGAAAGCCTACTTGGATTCTCTGGAGCACAACTAATTTTCGTGTCATACCATCTGGCTGGCCGCCGTTTCGATTTTGAGATGCTCAGCGGCTTGATTTTGTGTTGCCTTTTTGCCGCTCCCACAAATCTGAAATTTCTACTTGACTTTTGTTAGCAGGTCTTTCACTCTCGGGCTGAATCCTTATTATAGCAGAAAGCATGTTAAGATTCCACTAAGAAACGTTAAGGCGGAAAAACAGGAACGGCAGACCTTTTCGCATCCGATTAACAGGGGGCTGACAGACCTTGTCAGCAGTTGAACGGACAGATGCGTATAATGGGGAATGGCAGAAAACCTGCCGAAAAACAGAAGGAGTGTGTCAACATGGAGGAAAAACTCAAGACGTATCTGCGGCCCGGCGAGCAGGTCCGCTGGCGGGGACAGCCTGCCCCCTTTCCCCTGCTGGAGGGGAAGATCAAGACCCAGATCCTGGTCAAGTGGATCGTGACCGTGGTGCTGGGCGCCGTGCTTCTGGGGGTGTATCTGGCCAGCAATGAGGTACCCAGCATGGGCTTTGTCGGGCTGGTGGCGCTGGTGATGGCTGTCATCCTGATCTCCCCCGTTGTGGAGCGCAGAAACCTGATGGGGATGCGCTACTGGGTGACGGATCAGCGGGTGATCCTGCTGACCCGGGACCAGACGTTCTACTACATGGAGCTGGCCAAGATCGACGGCTACCAGGTGCTGGACGGTGCGGCCGCGGAGAAGTGCCTGGTTCTGGGGAGCTGCCTGTTTGAGGAGGCGGCCCGGCGGCTCCGCTGGAGAGCCTGCCACCCCAAGACCGATATTCAGGGCCATGACCACCCGGATCAGGCCATGGGAATGATCCTGTACGGCCTGCGGGATGTGGAGGCTGTGGAAAAACTGCTGCGGCAGCGGCACATCGAGACCGTGGCCTGAGAAAAGAGGCGAGGGCTCGACAAATTGAAAATCAGAGGACACCGTGACGGGGAATCTCCTGCCCCGCTGCGGTGTCCTCTGATTTTTTTGAAAAAACGTGCATGGGAGGATGCAACTTTTTCGGACGGGGGCGCTACTATCGAACGGCGGAAAAGGAGGAGAAGCTGTGAAGGAGAGATGCGGACGGGCTGAGCGCTTCTGCGGGAAATACCTCCAGTGCATGGACCCGGACCAGGCGGCGGCCGCGGCCGGCTGCGGAGACGGATACGCCATGCTGGAGTCGAAGCCGGTGCGGCGGAGACTGGAGCGGATGCGGGCGGCGGCGGCCGGACAGGTGCGCCGGGAGGATGCCATCCGGCGGCTGGCCCGGCTGGCCTTCGGCCGGGTGAACGACGCGGCGCGGCTGGCCCTGCACAGCGGCGAGGCGGATCTGGAGGCCCTGGATCTGTCCGCTGTGGCGGAGCTGAAGGTGACGGACAAGGGCGGCGTGGAGATCAAGCTCATTGACCGGATCCGGGCCCTGGAGGTCTTGTGCGGCCTGCTGGGCGAAGAGAAGGCGGAGGGCGCCGGGGAGCTGTACCGGGTACTGGCGGACGCCGCCGGAGAGGAAGGAGCGTGGGACGACGGCTGAGATCATGCGGTTTTCCCCCAAGCAGCGCAGAGTGCTGACCTGGTGGTGCCGCCCCGGGGACTGGGAGGCCATCATCTGCGACGGGGCCGTCCGCAGCGGAAAGACCTTCTCCATGGGGCTGTCCTTCTTCCTGTGGGCCCAGGCCCGCTTTGACGGGCGGCAGCTGGGGCTGTGCGGCAAGACCATCACCTCCCTGCGGCGGAACCTGCTGGCGGAGCTGGTGCCCTATCTGCGGCGGCTGGGATTCGACTGCCGGGAGCGGCGGTCGGAGAACCTGCTGACCGTGCGGCTGGGGGGACACGAGAACCGCTTCCTGCTCTTCGGCGGGCGGGATGAGTCCAGCGCGGCGCTGATCCAGGGCAGCACCCTGGCGGGCGTGCTGCTGGACGAGGCGGCCCTGATGCCCCGGAGCTTCGTGGAGCAGGCCATCGCCCGGTGCAGCGTGGCGGGGAGCCGGCTGTGGTTCAACTGCAACCCGGAGAATCCCCAGCACTGGTTTTACCGGGAGTGGATCCTGAAGGCCCGGGAGCGGCGGGCCCTGTACCTCCATTTTACCATGGAGGACAACCCCGCCCTGACGCCCAAGATCCGGGCCCGGTACCGCAGCGCCTATTCCGGGATCTTCTACCGGCGGTTCGTGCTGGGGGAGTGGACCGCCGCCCAGGGGCGGGTGTACGACTTCTTCGACCGGGAGCGGGACAGCGCAGCCGTGCCGGCGGGCCCCTTCCGGGAGTGGCGGATCTCCGTGGACTACGGCACCGCCAACCCGGCGTCCTTCGGCCTGTGGGGACAGCTGGGGGAGACCTGGTACCGGGTGGGGGAGTTCTACTACGACTCCCGCCAGGAAGGGCGGCAGAAAACCGACGCGGAGTATGTGCAGGACCTGCGGCAGCTGGCGGGAGACCGGCGGATCAGCCGGGTGATCGTGGACCCCTCGGCGGCCAGCTTTATCACCGCCCTGCGGCGGGAGGGGTTCCGGGTGATCCCGGCGGACAACGATGTGGCCGACGGCATCCGGGTGACGGCGGACCTGCTGAAGCGGCGGCGGATCGTCATCTGCGACACCTGCACCGACTGCCTGCGGGAGATGGAGACCTATTGCTGGGACACCCGGGGCCAGCGGGACGCCCCCAGAAAGGAGCAGGACCACGCCATGGACGATCTGCGCTACTTTGCCATGGACGCGGCCGCTGGAGAGCGGGGCGGCTTTGCGGCCACATGGGTGGAGCGGCGGGCCTGAGGATTGCGCCGCGGATTTGACAGGAGGTTTGAAAGTTGAAGTGGTTTCGGAAAAAGGACGGTCCCAGGGCGGCATCGGTCCAGCTGCGGGAGGCCGGACACCATCCCTTTGGACTGCTGGGGAATTACGTGCCCCTTCGCAGCGGGGAGATCCGGCTGTACCGGGCGGTGCGGGAGGCGGTGCCGGTGGTGGACGCCGCCATCTATAAGCTGATCCGGATGGCGGGCGGCGTGACGGCGACCTGCGATGACAAGACGGCGGAGCGGGCATTGCAGGCGTTTTTGCGGACGGTGCCCGCCGGGCGGGGACAGTATGGCCTCAACGCGTTTCTGGACGGATACCTGGACTCCCTGCTGACCTGCGGGCGGGCCATCGGGGAGATCGTGCCAGCCGCCGGGAACCGGGACATCGCGGCAGTGCTGTGGGGGCGGGTGGAGGATGTCGAGATCCAGGAGGGGGACAACCCCTTGGCCTTTACCATCTGCGGTTCGGATGAGCGCGGGCGGATGGGGCCGCTGCCCTATCAGGACCTGCTGCTGTTCACGCCGCTGAACCCGGAGGCGGGCAGTCCCTATGGCGTGTCCCTGCTGCGGGGCCTGCCGTTCCTCGTGGACATTCTGATGAAGATTTATCACACCATCGGGGTCAACTGGGAGCGGTGCGGCAACCTGCGGTTTGCCGTCACCTGCCGGGACGGCGGAAACGGTCAGGCGGCGGAGCGGAGCCAGCTGCTGGCCGGGGAGTGGTCCCGGGCCATGCAGGACACCAAGAGCGGCAGTGTGCGGGACTTCGTGGCTGTGGGGGATGTGGACATCCAGGTCATCGGGGCCGACGCGCCCATTCTGGACAGCCAGGTGCCGGTGCGGCAGATCCTGGAGCAGGTGGTGGCCAAGACGGGGATCCCGCCTTTCATGCTGGGGCTCAGCTGGAGCTCTACGGAGCGGATGAGCTCCCAGCAGGCGGACATGCTCACCACGGAGATCACTGCCCTCCGGCGGACCATCACACCGGTGGTGGAGCGGATCTGCCGGCTGTGGCTGCGGATGCACGGATATGCCTGCGGTGCTGCGGTCCAGTGGGAGGACATCAACCTGCAGGATGAGGTGGAGGACGCCCGGGCGGCCCTCTACCTGGAGCAGGCGCGGAAGCTGCGGTTGGAGAATGACGCGGCGGAGGCGGCGCAGAAGGCCTGAGAGATGGCGCGCAAAGCGCGCCCGCCGCGGAAGCGGCGTCCAAGCGTTTGGACGCGGAGCGGCTGAACCTTGGGGAGGGCGGGCTCTGCCTGCCCGACCAAAATGAAAACCGGGGGCCCCGCCGCGCCGAAGGCACGGTGGGGAACGCAGGCGCGGAAGCTGCGGTTGGAGAATGACGCGATGGAAGAAGCCCGGAAGAGCTCCCCGGGAGCCCAGTGAGGCGGCCGGGAACCAAGGAAGGAGAGGACAGGATGGAGATTCAAAAGGACCTGACAGGGACCGCCGGCGTGCCGGCGGAGACAGAGCTGGCGGAGATCAACCGCTTTGCCAAGTCGCCCCTGCGGGCGGAGGAGGTGTACGCCTTCTCCCTGCGGCTGTGCGACAACGAGGTGGACCGGGACTGGGAGCGGTTCGATGAAGCGGCGCTCGGCACGCTGGGGGACCTGTTCGTGGGGAAGAGCGGCATCTTCGACCACCAGTGGACGGCGGAGGGGCAGACCGCCCGCATCTACCGGACCGAGGTGGTGCGGGAACCCGCCCAGGCGACCGCGGCGGGAGACGGCTACTGCTGGCTGAAGGCCTGGGCGTATCTCCTGCGGACGGAGAAGAACGCGGACCTGATCGCGGAGATCGAAGGGGGGATCAAGCGGGAGGTCAGCGTGGGGTGCAGCGTGGCCCGGCGGGTGTGCTCCATCTGCGGGGCGGAGGGTGGCGTTTGCCAGCACGTGCCGGGGCAGCGGTATGGAGAGCGGCTGTGCTATCTGGAGCTGCGGGAGCCCACCGATGCCTACGAGTGGTCCTTCGTGGCGGTGCCGGCCCAGCGGAAGGCCGGGGTCCTGAAGCGGTATGGCCCCGAGGACGAGAGGACGGCACAGCTGCGGGCCCAGGCGGAGCTTGGCCGGAAATACCTGCGGGAGCTGCGCCGTGAGGTGACGCGCCTTGCCATGCTGGCGGACGACAGCGTGGACGGCAGCGCCCTGGCCAAGGCGGCGGAGCATCTGGCGGAGCCGGAGCTGCTGGACCTGAAACGAGTCTATGAGGCCCAGGCAGCCCGGCGATTCCCGCCGGTGCCCCAGCTGCGGAGTCGGGGAGCGGTCAGGGCAGAGGACGAGACGGAATTTCTGATTTGAAAGGGAGGACGCATGATGAAACTTTCTTATGAGGGGATCGGCCAGTGGGCCGCAACCTTCGCCTGTGACGATCTGACGGAGGGGGAGCTGGTGAAGATCAGCGCCAATGGGACAGTGGCCGCCTGTGAGGCGGGGGACGATTTCTGCGGCATGGTGCTGTCCGTCGGCAGGGGCGGCGACGCCTGTGCCGTGGCCCTGGGGGGCATGGTCACCGCCGGGTATACCGTGCCGGCGGAGGGCGCGGCGCCGGCCCTGGGCTGGAGCGGCCTCAGCGCCGACGGCGAGGGCGGCGTCCAGGCGGACGCGGACGGCAGCACGCATCTGGTGGTGGACGTGGACACCACCGCCAAGACCGTGACCTTTGTACTGTGAGGAGGAGAGCGCACATGGCTTATCATTTTGAGAACATCAAGCTGGAGAAGGGGATGTACGGCCGCAGCGGCCGCAGCTTCTCCCAGACTCTGGAGGAGCTGGATCCCAGCGAACACTACCGTGGCACGCCCCTGGAGGGGCTGGACGCCTTTCAGCGGCAGCTGAAGCGATTTGACATCCATGTGAAGGGCGCTGGGAGCGACATGGTGGAGAAATTCTTCCACACCTCCGATTCCGCCGTGCTGTTTCCGGAGTTCGTCTCCCGGGTGGTACGGCAGGGGGTGGAGGAGGAGAGCATCCTGCCGGCCATCACCGCCACGGTGACCAGATTCGACGGCATGGACTACAGGTCCATCGCCTCTGTGCCCAGTGAGGAGGAGAAATCCCTGCGCCGGGTGGAGGAGGGCGCCCGGATCCCGGAGACCACCGTCCGCACCCAGGAGAACCTGGTGCGCCTCCACAAGCGGGGACGGATGCTGGTGGCCTCCTATGAGGCCATCCGATTCCAGCGGCTGGACCTGTTTTCCGTGACGCTGCGGCAGATCGGCGCCTACATCGGCCGGATGCACCTGGAGGACGCCATCGCCGTGCTGCGTGACGGCGACGGAAACGACAATGCCGCCGCGCAGTACACCATCGGCACCAAGCCTATGTCCGGAACCAAGGGGACGCTGACCTATGACGCCCTGCTGGAGTTCTGGAGCCAGTTCGACCCCTACACCATGAACACCATGCTGGTGGGCAGCGACGTGATGCTGGCTATGCTGAAGCTGGATGAGTTCCAGAATCCCCTGACGGGGCTGAACTTCCAGGGCACCGGCACCCTGACCACGCCCCTGGGGGCCAAGCTCCTGCGGACCTCCGCCATGCCGGCGGGGATCCTGATCGGCCTGGACAAGAACTACGCCCTGGAGCAGATCTGCGGCAGCGAGATCACGGTGGAGTATGACAAGCTCATCGACCGCCAGCTGGAGCGGGCGGCCATCACCTCCATCTCCGGCTTTGCCAAGCTGTTCACGGAGGCCTCCAAGGTCCTGGTGGTATGAGCGGGGCGCAGGAGGCGATCCTGACCCTGGCCAAGACCCTCTCCGGAGCCGGGGAGGACGAGGAGCCGCTGCTGGAGGCGCTGTGCCAGGCGGCGGAGCAGTGGTGGAAGGGCCGGCTGCTGCCGGGGGTAACGGCGGAGGACTGCGGCGAGGCGTATCCCTGTGCCGCGGCCTTCACCGCCGCCGCGGACCTAGCGGCGGCACGGGGCGGCGACAGAGTGTCCGGCTTTACGGCGGGCAGCGTGTCCGTGCAGGTGCAAAGTCCCGCAGAGGCGGGGACCCAGGCGGCGGAGCTGCGCCGCACCGCCCAGCGGCTGATGGCACCCTTTACGGTGCCGGGGGATTTCGCATTTCGGGGAGTGAGAGGATGACAGACTGGGTGTGGCAGGCGATGGCGCGGTATGGCCAGAAGGTCACTGTCCAGGCCGGGGATACCACCGTGTCCGTGCGGGCGTTTTTGCAGCCGGTGACGGAGCGGGACGAGAAGGTCCGGGAGACCGTGACCCCCATCGGCTGGGTGGACGGGCGGCTGTGGCTGTATCTGGGGCAGATGGTACTGGGGGAGGCGGACCATGTGATGTGGAACGGACTGACCTTCCGGGTGCGCAGCTGCAGGCCCTATTACATCGGCGGCAGGCTGTCCCACTACTGGGCGGCGCTGGAGCTGGAACGGGAGGCGGCGGAATGCGGGAGCTGAACCAGATCCGGGACGCGGTGGTCTCCGCCCTGCATGCGGCGGGGCTGTGCACACTGGCATCCTATCCGGATCAGCGGGCTAAACGGTACGCCGGACCGGTGGCGGCGGTGGCCGTGGACACGGCGGAGAGCCGGACCGTGGGATTCTGCAACTACCTGGGGGAGGTCAGCGACCCCAAGACAGGCCGGGTGCGGGAGCGGTACGGCAAGCAGTTGGACGCGGTGATCTCCGTGGAGGTCCGGGGAGAGCGGGCCGCGGACTGTGAGGCGGGCTGCGAGACGGCGGCGGAGGTGCTGCTGGGGGGACTGCCCTCCGGCATCCGCCCCGGGGAGCTGAGCTGGGAGGCCCTGTCCTGGGAGCGGGGGACGGAGAGCTTCCTCCGGCGGGGACGGCTCCAGTGCCGGGCCTATTTCCTGGCCCAGACAGAGGATGAGAGCGCCATGTTTTTGGACTTTATTTTGAAGGGAGCAGTGACCACTTGAGCGAGATCATGCATGAGAGACCGGGGGTGTATTCCTCCTATGACGCATCCACCGTGGTATCCGCCGGGCGGGCCGCCAAGGTCATCGGCGTGGCAGCCAAGGCCGCAAAGGGCACCGCCGGGGAGGTGGTGACCCTGACCGGCTATGCCGCGGGCGTGGCGGCCTTCGGCGAGGACGCCTCCTCCGCGCCTGGGATGAGCACCATCCTGCGGCTGCTGTTCGCCAACGGCGCCGCCACGGTGGCGGCGGTCCGGGTGGCGGAGGCCGGGGCGGTGAAGGACTACCAGGACGCCTTTGCGGCCCTGGGCCAGCGGGAGGCCCAGGTCCTGGTGTGCGACAGCGCCGAGGAGACGGTACAGCAGGCATTGCGGACCGCGGTGGAGGACGCCTCCTCCGCCCGGATGGAGCGCATCGCCGTGGTGGGCGGCGACGATGAGACGGCGGCGGAGCTGGTGACCCATGCGGCGGCCCTGAACAGCGAGCGGATGGTGCTGGTGGGACCCGACGCCCTGGACAGCAGCGGAAAGACGCTGCCCGGCGTGTTCGCCGCGGCGGCGCTGGCGGGGGTCATCGCCTCCGGCCGGGACCCGGCGGTGCCTCTGAACGGGGCGGAGATCCGGGGCCTGGGGGGATTGAGCACCGCCTACGGCGACAACGACATCGATCTGCTGGTGCGGGGCGGCGTGACGCCCCTGGAGAGCGTGGCGGGGGTGGTGTCCCCGGTGCGGGGCATCACCACCCGGACCACCACCGGCGGCGCGGCGGACACCACCTGGCGGGAGCTGACCACCATCCTCATCGTGGACGACGTGATCCCGGCGGTGCGGCAGGCATTGCGGAGCAAGTTCACCCGGGCCAAGAACACCGCCCAGAGCCGCAGCGCCATCCGCTCCCAGGTGATCGTGGAGCTGGAGAACAAGGTGGCGGAGGAGATCATCGACAGCTACGGCGAGGTGACGGTGAGCCCCTCCGAGGACGACCCCACCGTGTGTCTGGTGGAGTTCAGCTTCGCGGTGGCCCACGGGCTGAATCAGATCTATCTGACGGTCCACATCACAGTGTAAGGAGGAGACGGTATGGAAGCAAAGGGATTTCCCACCAGCGCGGACATCTATCTGGAGCTGGACGGAAAGAAGATCGCGGTGGTCCAGGGCTACACCGCCCGGGCCACCAAGTCCAGCCAGAGCGTGGAGGCCTTCGGAGAGAGCGAGCCGGTGGCCACCATCGAGGGCCAGAAGCTGTACACCCTGGAGCTGACCCGGCTGTACGCCACCGAGGACGCGGTGAGCGACGGCATCAACTTCTACGAGCTGCGGGACTTCTCCCTGGTGATCTGCAAGCCGGATCGGAAGGTCATCTACAGCGGCTGCCAGTGGAGCGCCATCCAGGAGGAGGGGCAGCTGAACGCCATGGTGGCGGAGAAGGTGACGGTGGTGGCCTCCAAGCGGATCGAGACCACGGCATGATGGATGAGCTGGACGAGCTGCGGCCGCCCACGGCCTGGCGGCTGCTGGAGATCTGGCGGGGGACCCGGGAGCTGGCGGAGGAGCCGTTGGAGCGGGCCCTGCTGTGCAACGCCCAGGTGCTGGCGGAGAGCTGCCTGCGCCAGGGAGCGCCGGTGTTCGACGACGGCGCGGCGGTGCTGACCCGGCTGACCGCCGGAGAGATGGAGACGCTGCTGCGCCGCCTGGCGGGGGAGGGCACCTCCCCCGTCCCGGCGGCGGTGAACCGGGACTTTGACCAGGGCCGGTTCCAGGCGCTGAAGGAGGGCTGAGATGGAGTACATCCGGGAGATGCTGCTGCGGCAGCGGACGGCCCTGGCCCGGCTGCTGCTGGGCGGCGCGCCGGAGGAGACGGCGGAGACCGCCTCCGCCCCGGCGGCGGTCCGGCAGAAAGAAATGGCCCGGGAAGAGCAGGGGACAGGCTCTGTGGAAGCGGCTCCGGCCGGGCAGGGAGCCCGCCGGAGAGTAGCAGCGGGCGCCGCGGGGGAATCGGCGGCGGACACGGCCGTCCTGGCGGGGGAGACCCTGCGGCAGGAACTATCCCGAAAGAGCGCGGCGCGGGAGCGGGCGGTGCTCTCCAGCCCGGCTGGCGCTGGAGAGACCGTCCTGCCGCTGCCGGCTTCGTACCGGCGGAGCGCCGGGGAAGAGAGCGGTTCCGCCGGCAGAACCGGGGTCACCTGGATCGGCGGAGACGGGGAGACGGAGCCGGCCGGTGCACTGCCGGAATTCCGGCGGCCGGGAGGGACCGGTTCCGGCGCCGGAGCCAAGGCCCTGTCTCGGGCCTTTCAGCGGGACGCCCGCCGGTATGACGGCGGATTTCAGCTGTATGACTGAGGAGGTGAGGGCTTGCTGCTGAAGCCCATGCGCTACAAGGACTACACCTGGCCCCACAACCCGGAGACCTACGCCGTGGAGTACCGCCGGCAGGTGGCGGCCCACAAGGTGCCTCTGGGAGGATACTGCCTGCAGGACCTGGGACGGACCTACCGTGTCCTCCGTGGGGAGGGGACCTTTGCGGGGGAGCGGGCTTATGAGGAGTTCCGGACGCTGGCAGAGGTCTTTGACCAGGCCGGACCGGGGCTGCTGGTGCACCCGGTGTGGCGGACCGTCAGCGCCTACTTCGTGACGCTGGAGCTGCTGGAGGAGCCGATGCCGGACTACGTGCGGTACAGCTTCTCCTTCTGGGAGGACGGCACCGCCTCCGGCGGCGGTCTGACAGAGGTGGCCGTGGAGACCGGGACCTCCGGCGGCGGGACCGGAGACAGCGCCGCGGCCGCCGGAGGGCAGACGGCGGTCTACACGGTGCGGAAAGGAGATACCCTGTGGGGGATCGCGGGGCGGTACGGCGTGGCACTGACCGACCTGATCGCGGCGAACCCCCAGATCAAGAACCCCAACTTGATCTATCCGGGGGACCGGGTGCGGATACCATGAGAGGACGGATCATCACCAGCGACCACCGGGTTTTTGAACTGCCGGCGCTGCTGCGCTGGAACCTGACCTACACCGGGAGCGTGCCCTGCGACAGCTACACCGTCACCTGTGTGTACGACCGGACCATGGCGGAACCGCTGCATCTGGCGGCGGGATTCCTGGCGCTGGACGAGGATGGCAGACTGCTGCTGCGGGGCATCGTGGATGAGTACGCGGTGGAGCTGACGGCATCCGGCCTGACGGTGACCATCTGCGGCCGAGGCTATGCCGCCCGGCTGGTGGACAACGAGTCCCGGCCGGTGACCTACCAGGGGGCCACCCTGGCGGAGATCATCCGGTGCCATGTGACGCCCTACGGCATCACCGCCGCGGAGATCGCGCCGGTGTCCGCCAGCTCCGTCTACACCGTGGCCTCCGGCACCAGCCAGTGGAAGGTGCTGGAGAGCTTCTGCCGGACCTATGGGGGCTTTGCGCCCCGCTTCCGGCGGGACGGACTGCTGGTGGCGGCGCCGGAGCGGGACGACGGGCGGCGCATCATCATCGGCGCGGACAGCCCGGTCCTCTCCTGCACCCTGCGGGAGGACCACTACGGCGTGCTGACGGAGGTGCTGGTCATCGACAAGACCCGGAATGCGTCCTACAGCGTGAAAAACCAGGACATGATCGCCCGGGGCGGTCAGTGCCGCCGGGTGGTCTACACCCCGGGCCAGAGTACCTGGGCGGCCATGCGCTACACCGGGGAGTATCAGATCCAGCGGTCCCGGGAGGAGGAGCTGACCATCGAGGTGGAGCTGGCCGGGTGCTTCCTGGCATTTCCCGGCGACGTGGTCCGGCTGCGGCTGGAGGCCCTGGGCATCGACGGAGAGTACCGGGTGGCGGAGGCGGAGAATCAGGCCTCTCCCGAGGCGGGGGAGGTCAGCACACTGACATTGAGGGAGCGGATATAAGATGTGGCTATCGAGACAGATCAAGCCCGCGCCGCCCACGGCGGACGCGGACCTGGGCATGACCACCATCGCCGGGGACAGCGTGGGCGTGGTCACCCGGGGCGAGGTGCGGGCCCTGCCGGTTTACGGCCCCGGCGGCTATGTGTGGATGCCGGAGAGCGGGTCCGCCGTGCTGGTGATCAAGGGCGGCCCCGGCGGTGAGGAGCAGTGCGTGGCCGGCGCCCGGCAGGCCCAGGTGCCGGCGGGAATGCGCCCCGGCGAGGTATACCTCTTCGGGCCGGACGGAAACACCGTCTATCTGCGGCAGGACGGCGGGATCGAGCTGCGGGGCGCGGTGCGCATCCAGGGGAGCCTGACGGTGAACGGGGAGCCCTATGCGCCCTGCGACTGCTGAGGAGGGGTGGAGATGGGACTTTCCCTGCGGAACGGAGACTATGTGTTGGACGGCACAGGGGGACTGCGGCGGGCAGAGGGCCGGGAGGCCCTGCTGGAGCGGGTGCTCTTCCGGTTGACGGCCCGGCGGGGGACCTTCCCCTTTCTACCGGAGCTGGGCAGCCGGCTGTGGCAGCTGGGACAGCTGTCCGCCGCCCAGCGGCAGAGCGCGGCGGAGCAGTATGTGGCGGAGGCCCTTGCTCCGGAAGAGGGGCTGACGGTGGACCAGGTGACCCTGGCGGAGTCCGGCGGCGGCCGGGCCCGGGTGACGGCGTCCATGACCTGGCGGGGAGATTCCCTGTCCGTCACCGTGGAAGTATCGTGAGAGGAGCGGTTGTGTGAAGACCACAGAGGAGATCTATCAGGCCCTGCTGGCAGCCTTTGCCCAGCGGGCGGGGTTCACGCCGGAGGCGGACTGCGACCTGGCGGTGCGCCTGTACGCCGCGGCGGCGGAGCTCCAGGCCCTGGACATCCAGGGGGAGTGGGTGCTGGACCAGAGCTTTCCCCAGACGGCCCAGGGCGTCTATCTGGACTACCACGCCCAGATGCGGGGCATCACCCGGACGGCGGCCACAAAAGCGGTGGGGACTCTCCGGTTCTCCGTGGAGCAGGCGGCGGCCACGGCACTGACCGTGGC
>DWYU01000157.1 GCA_019118505.1 Candidatus Oscillibacter excrementavium | reverse complement strand
ATCACAAGCGGCCGCCCTTTCGGGCGGCCGCTTTTTGCGGGGCGGGATCGTCTCGACAGATTCCCCCTGCCTTTTTGGGACGGGCCCTGTACAATGGAGGAAACGACAAGGAGGTGGTCCCATGGACAGGCCGGAACGCAGGGTCCTGTGGCTCCCGGCGGAGGAGATCCGTCCCAATCCCATGCAGCCCCGGCGGACCTTTGAGGAGGCGGGGCTCCGGGAACTGGCGGAGTCCATCCGCCGCCACGGCATCCTCCAGCCCCTGACGGTGCGCCGGACGGCGGCGGGCTGGGAGCTGGTGGCGGGGGAGCGGCGGCTGCGGGCCGCCCGGCTGGCGGGGCTGACCTCCGTCCCCTGTTTGGAGACGGAGGTGGACAGCCGGGCCTCCGCCCTGCTGGCCCTGGTGGAGAACCTGCAGCGGAAGGACCTGCACTACCTGGAGGAGGCGGAGGCCATCGCCGCCTTCCTCCAGCAGACGGGCATGACCCAGGAGGCGGTGGCGGCCCAGCTGGGGATGTCCCCCTCCGCCCTGGCCAACAAGCTGCGGCTGCTGCGGCTGTCCCCGGCCTGCCGGACACTGCTGGTGGAGCACGGCCTGACGGAGCGCCACGCCCGGTGCCTGCTGCGGCTGGAGGACGAGGGGGAGCGGCTGACGGCCCTGCGGAAGGCGGCGGAGCACCGCTGGAACGTGGCCCAGACGGAGCAGTATGTGGAGCGGCGGCTGGCGGCCCTCCAGTCCGCGCCCCCGGCGGGGCGGCGGACGTACATCATCAAGGACGTGCGGCTGTTTTTGAACAGCGTGGACCGGGGGCTGCGGCTGATCCGGGACGCGGGGGTGGACGCCAAAACGGAGCGGCAGGAGACGGAGGACGAGATCGTCCTGACCCTCCATATCCCGAAACAGCGGCGGAAAGAGGCCTGAAGGCCCTGTTTGTTACAGGATTGTAATGCTTTTCCAGAAGAAACGTGCTAAAATAAAAACCTGAATGCATAAGCTAGGACAGCACGGCTTGTCTGGGCAATCCGACGGAACAACAGGAGGGGCTTCATGGAACCGAATACGAACGAAGCCACCGCGCCGAAGCGGCTGAAAAAAGGCGGCAGAAAGCCGCTGATCATTGTGGGAGTTATTGTGGGGATCCTGGTGATTTTGGCGGGCGCGGCCTATGTGGGCGTGTGCGCCTATGCGAACTCGCTGGATGTGTTCTATCCCAACTTCCATATCAATGGGGTGGATGTGTCGGGCCTGACTGTTCAGGAGGCCCAGGAAAAGTTGGAACAGGAGACGCCGAAACGGGAAATCCCCATCTATGACGCAGCCTATCCTGTGTACATGGAGGAGAATCCCCGGACGCCTTTGATGACGGTAACACTGGAGGACCTGGGGTTCAGTCCGGAGGCAGTGACGGCGGGAAACTGCGCGGTGCCTTTTGAAAACTGGGCGCAGGACAGCATGGATGACCTGCAAAACTATGGATTTTTCATGAAGGGCCAGATGTATCTGCGCGCGTTGACCGGCAGGTATACCGGCACCTGGCTGGGATACGAGCTGAGCGGCGACCAATTTGAGAATGCTGTGGATGCCATTGCAGAGCGGCTCTCTGAAGACGCTGTGGACAGCGCCTATACAGTGGAGGAAAACTCTATCTCCATCATCAAGGCCAGGGATGGCCGCTCGTTGGACAAGGCGGAACTGCGGAACCGGCTGAGCTTCGCGGGCTGTAGACCGGCCAGCGTGGAGGATTCCTCGGGCATTGACGTTGAATTTACCGTTATTCCCGCCAAGACCCTCACCGCCCAGGAGATCTACGACGACTGCTCCGGCGTGGTGAAGAACGCCTCCTATGACAAGGAGACCGGCGCCATCGTGCCGGAGGAGGTGGGGGCGGACTTCGACGTAGAGGAGGCCCAAAAGCTGCTGGACGCGGCGGAGCCCGGCGAGACCGTCACCGTTCCCGCCCAGGTGGAGCTGCCCGCCGTCACGGCGGAGGAGCTGGAGCAGGTGCTGTTCCGGGACGTGCTGGGGGAGGCCCGCACCCACGTGGGCGGCACCTCCGCCCGGCGGTCCAACGTGAAGCTGTCCGCCGCCGCCATCAACGGCTATGTGATGAACAGCGGCGACGTGTTCTCCTACAACGGCGTGGTGGGCCAGCGGACCGCCGCCCGGGGCTATCAGGCGGCCCCCGCCTACGTCCAGGGGGAGACGGTGGACGAGATCGGCGGCGGCATCTGCCAGACCTCCTCCACGCTGTACCTGGCCTGTCTGCGGTCCAATCTGGAGATCACGGAGCGGTATGCCCACCGGTACGTCCCCGCCTACATCACCGCCGGCATGGACGCCACGGTGTCCTGGGGCGGGCCGGACTACAAGTTCACCAACAACTCCCTGTACCCCATCAAGATCGTCACCACCTATGAGAACAACTACCTGACGGTGCGGATCCTGGGCACCAACGTGGACGGCACCAGCGTGAAGATGACCAACGAGTGGCTGTCCACCACCCCCTATGAGACGGTGTACGAGGACGATCCCACCCTGGCGCCGGGCACGGAGAAGGTCAAGACCACCCCCTACACCGGGTACAAGTACCGGACCTACCGCAACGTCTATGACGCCAACGGCAAGCTGATCTCCTCCACCTACGAGGCCACCAGCGACTACAAGTCCCGGAACAAGGTGATCCTCCGGGGCCCGGCGGTGGAGACCGGCGGCGATGCCCAGATCCCCGGCGGCACCACCACGACCCCCACCGATCCCGCCGCGCCGGTGGAGCCCACGGAGCCCCAGGACCCCGCGGTCCCCACGGAGCCCGCGGAACCCGCCACTCCCGCCGCGCCGGACGAGGGCTGGACCATCCAG
>DWYU01000156.1 GCA_019118505.1 Candidatus Oscillibacter excrementavium | reverse complement strand
GCCGCCGCCCACCCGGGCGAAGAGGGCCATGAAGGAGGCGCCCATGCCGTTCATCACCATGATGTTGCCCAGGGCCACGGGGTCATCCACGCCGAAGGCGTACCGCAGCAGGAAGAACCAGATGGTGATGTCCAGCATCCCCAGGCCCACCACGGTGAAGCCCATGACGGAGCCGGAGGAGAAGGCCACCCGCAGCCCCTTGTTCAGGCTCTCCGAGGCGGCCTGGGCCGTCCGGGCGTTGGAGTTGGTGGCGATCTTCATGCCGATGAAGCCGGCCAGCATGGACCAGATGCCGCCGGTGAGGAACGCAAAGGGGGTGAACTGGGAGAGCATCTTCCCGCCGGAGCCGAAGGCGATAATCAGCAGGACGATGAACACCACCAGAAACACCTTGAACACCGTGGTGTACTGGTGTTTCAGATAGGCGTTGGCGCCCTCCCGGATGGAGGCCGCGATCTTGCGCATCTTTTCATTGCCCTCGGAGAAGGACATGACCCGGTTGCGCTGGAGCCACGCGAAGATCAGCGCAATGGCCGCACCGGCGAAGCCGATCCAGAAAAGGTTTTCCATTTTCTCCACTCCTTTTCAACTCGTACGTTGTGAGTATATTTTACCATAAGAGGGAAAGATTTCAAGAAAATATTAGGTAAATCTGTACGCAAGCGCTTGTCTTTTTACGTTTTATACAAAGGTTGTCTTACTTTACCTGGATTTTTCATTCATTTGGGCAACTTGACATATGGTCAGCTTTCTAAGCCGGCTTTTTCCACACGCTTTTGTGAAAAATGCCCCCAAACCGCAGTTTGAGAGCATTTCTCCAATCTTTCTTCTCCTGGAAATTCACCGCTGTCCAGGCGGCGTTCAATCCACCAGCCGGAAATCCGTAAAGACCCAGCGGTCCCCCACGAATTCATAGGGGAATACGTGGTCCTCCACCACAAGGGCCCCCTGGTCAGAGGTCTCCACCGATACCTGGACGGAGTAGCCCGTCTCCCCGTAGGGCTCCACCTCGGTGGCGATCACCCGCGCCGTGTCGTCCCGCTCCCGGCTGGTGGGGTGCACATACAGGGTGCCCTCCACATCCCGGTAGAGGGGACGGTCGCCCCCCGTCTCCAGCAGGGATTCCACCAGCTCCTCGGAGAACAGGCCCCGGAGGTAGGCCCGCAGGTCCGCCAGATTGTCCATGCCGGGATAGGTCACCCGCCGGTATGTCCAGCCGTCCACCGTCCGCTCCTCGGCTCCGCAGGGCAATGTCTCCAGGTCGAACCAGCTGTAGGCCTCCTCCGCCCGGTCATAGGCCGCCAGGATCTCCTCATTGGTCAGCGGCCGGGCCTGCCGCTCCAGCATGGAGGCAGACAGACTGTCCTCCCCCTCGGGGGCCGCGGCCTCCGACTGGGCCGGAGCCGTCTCTCCCGTCCCGCTCCCATCCGCGCCGGGCGCCGCGCCGCATCCGGCCAGCACCCACAGCGCCAGCACCAGAATCAGCACACTCCGCTTCTTCATACTCCCTCTCTCCTTCTCCCAAAAACAGACCGCCGGCCATGTTGCGCGGCCCGCGGCGCAGAACTCTCCTTTCTGGTACCAGCGTATCATATTTTCCCCAAAATTGCCACTTGTTTTTTCTGTTTTTCGTGGATTTTTTCGGTTTTTTTACCCGAATCCACAAAAAAATCCGCCCGGATACCTTCCGGGCGGCATATGGGACCGCGTCCATGCGGGACAGCATATCGTCAGCGGCGCGCAGTGCGGCCGCGAAACCTGTCAAGGGCGGGGAAAAAAGAAAAATCCACGCCTTCGGCGTGGCTCTCCTACCTGTTGATCTTTCCTTACCGCTCGCTGCGCTCCCAGCCGGCATCGGTGAAGATCAGATCGTCCACATCGTCATGGCCGCATACCTTCTGAACCATCATGGCAATTCCTCCTTTCTCTATCTGGATTCTACGTCATAGTATAGCAGATCGCGTGGCCGCGCGCAAGGGGCGCAATCAACAGTTTACATAAAATTTTTGTAAACTTTTTGTGCATTTCTCTTCGTCAAACTCCCCGTTCTCCGGCGGAATCCGCCCCGCTTTCCCGCCTTCTTTGTGTATTTTTCCTCTCGTCATGTCCATACTGGTGTGGTATAATATATAATGTGATTGGCGGCTCCCTCTGGGAACCGCTCTGTTCTGAAATCTGCCCTTGCTGATCGACTTCTCACCTCTTCCATGGGGTGTGCCCTGCGGCGGAGGAGGCCGTGTCCAACATGCCCAAACACCCCAAACGCCGCGTCCGGCGGGTGGCCCTGCTGGCCCTCGCCGTCGCGGCCCTGGCCGGATTTTTCTACTGGGACAACACCGCCCTGCAGATCACGCGGTTTGATCCCGTGTTCACAGACCTGCCCGCCGGATTTGACGGCTGCCGGATCGTGGTCCTCAGCGACCTCCACGGCGCCGAATTCGGCCGGGACAACGAAGAGCTGTTCGCCGCTGTGGCGGCGGAGGAGCCGTCGTACATCTTTTTTCTGGGAGACCTGGAGGACAAGTACCGGGGGCCGAAGGACGGCTACCCGGCGGAGATCGCCCAGGGCCTCTCCGCCATCGCCCCCACCTACTATGTCACCGGCAACCACGAGTGGGCCATCGGCGGTGTGCCGGCGCTGAAGGAGACGCTGGAGGCCAACGGGATCACGGTGCTGTCCAACCAGTTCGTGCCCCTGGAGCAAAACGGGGACACCATCGTGCTGGCGGGCATCGACGATCCCAACGGCTACGCGGACCAAAAGACGCCGGAGGAGCTGGCCGCCGAGGTCTACGCCGCCTATGGGGATCCCTTCTGGATCCTGCTGGCCCACCGGAACAACCGCTTTGTGTCCCAGTACAGCCTGCTGGGGGCGGATCTGGTGTGCTCCGGCCACGCCCACGGCGGTATCATCCGCCTGCCCTTTACGGACGGGCTGTTCTCCCACGATCTGGATCTGTTCCCCTCCCACACCGCCGGGCTGTATGAGGAAAACGGTGCCTGCCTGTTCGTCACCCGGGGGCTGGGGAACTCCGGTCCCTCCTTCCGGGTGTTCAACCGGCCGGAGGTGGCGGTGCTGACACTGCACCGGGCGGAGGCCTAATCCGGCCGGCAGGCCTGGTCCAGCCGCAGCCCCAGGGCGAGGCCCTGGTAAAAGCAGAACAGTCCGTAGCCTCGGACCGGGTCCTTCCGCAGATGCTCCGGCAGCAACTCCGGGTTCGGACTGGGGACCCAGGCGTGGAATAGTTCGTCCATGATGTCGGGTATTTCTCCCATGATTGCACCCCTTCCAAAAGTACAGTTATATGTGTTACGCTTATAGCATAGCACATAGTTATCTGTGTGTCAAGGAGGCATCCTATGTTTTCTGAAAAAATTCGCCAGCTCCGGAAAGAACGTCATCTGACCCAAGTAGAAGTGGCCAAGGAGGTCGGTCTGTCGGCCCGTGGCTACCAAGACCTGGAATTAGGAGCGAAGCCTCGTTATGAGGCGCTTCTCCACATCGCGGACTTCTACGACGTGTCCGTGGACTGGCTGATGGGCCGCACGGACAACCCCCGCGCACACCGATGAAAGGAATCGCTTTCCCATGACCGAATTCGACGCCGGACAATTCGACATCGCCGTCATCGGCGCGGGCCACGCGGGCATCGAGGCCGCCCTGGCCGCCGCCCGGCTGGGGCTGGAGACCATCGTGTTCACCATCAACCTGGACGCGGTGGGCAATATGCCCTGCAACCCCGCCATCGGCGGCACCGGCAAGGGCCATCTGGTCCGGGAACTGGACGCCCTGGGGGGCGAGATGGCGAAAGCCGCCGACGAATGCTGCATCCAGTACCGCCTGCTGAACAAGGGAAAGGGGCCCGCCGTCTGGTCCCTCCGGGCCCAGGCGGACCGGCGGCGGTACCAGGAGCGGATGAAGCACACCCTGGAGCGGCAGGAGCACCTGACGGTCCGCCAGGGGGAGGTGGTGGAGATCCGCACGGAGGGCGGCGCGGTGTCCGCCGTGGTGCTGGCCACCGGGGCGGTGTTCTCCGTAAAGGCCGCCATCCTGGCCACCGGCACGTATCTGGCGGGCCGCACCATCGTGGGGGAGTGCATCGAGGACTCCGGCCCCGACGGGATGCACGCCGCCGGACGGCTGACGGACTCCCTGCGGAAGCTGGGCCTGCCCCTGCGGCGGTTCAAGACCGGCACCCCGCCCCGGGTCAACGCCCGGAGCGTGGACTTTGAGGAGATGGAGATCCAGTACGGGGACGCGCTGCCGGTGCCCTTCTCCTACAGCACGAAATCGCCGCCGGAGAACCGGGCGGTGTGCTATCTCACCTGGACCACGGAGGAGACCCTCCGCATCGTCCGGGAGAACCTGGACCGGGCCCCCATGTACTCCGGCGTCATCGAGGGGGTGGGGCCCCGGTACTGCCCCTCCTTTGAGACCAAGGTGGTGCGGTTCCCGGACAAGCTCCGCCACCAGCTGTTTGTGGAGCCCATGGGACTGCACACGGAGGAATTGTACATCCAGGGCTTCTCCTCCTCCATGCCGGAGGAAGTCCAAATCCAGATGCTCCACAGCGTGCCGGGGCTGCGGCACGCCGTGATGACCCGTCCCGCCTACGCCATCGAGTACGACTGCATCGACCCTCTGGCCCTGCGGCCCACCCTGGAGGTAAAGGCCATTCCGGGGCTGTACGGCGCCGGGCAGTTCAACGGCTCCTCCGGGTACGAGGAGGCGGCGGTCCAGGGCTTTGTGGCCGGGGTCAACGCCGCCCGGAAGCTGCGGGGGGAGAGCGACTTCATCCTCTCCCGTTCAGAGAGCTACATCGGCACCCTCATCGACGACCTGGTGACCAAGGGCACCAACGAGCCCTACCGGATGATGACCTCCCGCAGCGAATACCGCCTGCTGCTGCGGCAGGACAACGCCGACCAGCGCCTGACCCGCCGGGGTTGGGAGATCGGCCTGGTGCCGGAGGAACGGCTCCGGGAGGTGGAGGCCAAGTACGCGGCCGTGGACCGGGAGATCGCCCGGCTGACCCACACCGGCGTGGCCCCCTCCCCCGCCCTGGCCGCCTTTCTCGCGGAGAGGGGCACGGCTGATGCGCCGGACGGCTGCCCGCTGGTGGCCCTGCTGCGGCGGCCCCAGCTGACCTACGCCGACCTGGCCCCCTTTGACCCGGACCGGCCGGACCTGCCGCCGGACGCGGCGGAGCAGGTGGAGATCAGCGTGAAGTACGCCGGCTACATCCAGCGCCAGCAAAAGCAGGTGGAGGACTTCCGGAAGATGGAGCGCCGCCGCCTGCCGCCGGACCTGGACTACAGCGCCATCCAGGGGCTGCGGCTGGAGGCCCGGGAGAAGCTGAACGCCGTCCGCCCGGCGGATCTGGGACAGGCCTCCCGGATCTCCGGCGTCAGCCCCGCCGACGTGACGGCGCTGATGATTTATCTGGAGCGGTAGCCCGCCGCTCCGCCGCCCCAAAGAGAACACGCGCCATGCCGCCGCATGGCAGGAAAGGAAGCCCCCATGATCATCGACCTGACCCATACCATCACGCCGGAGATGCCCATGTATCCCGGCTCCGCCGCCCCCTCCATCAAGCCCACCGGCTCCCTGACCCGGAACGGGTTCCGGGAGACCCAGCTGACCATCGCCTCCCACACCGGCACCCACATGGACGCCCCCTCCCACATGCTGCCCCTGGGCTCCACGCTGGAGGTGCTGCCCGCCTCCCAGTTCTGCGGCCGGGCGGTGGTGCTGGACGTGTCGGACCTGCCGCCCCGGAGCATCATCACCGCCGACTACCTGCGGGCCCAGAACGGCGTGATCCGGTCCGCGGACTTCGTGCTGTTCTACACCGGCTGGGAGAAGAAGTGGGGTACCGACGCCTACTATGACGACGACTTCCCGGTGCCGGACCAGGAGGCGGCCAAGTACCTGGTGTCCTGCGGCCTCAAGGGCGTGGGCACCGACGCCCTCAGCGTGGACACCCTGCGGGACGAGCAGTTCCTGGCCCACAAGACCCTGCTGGAGGGCGGCCTGGTGATCCTGGAGAGCCTGTGCCTAAAAAAGGTGGCGGGCCGGCGGGACCTGATGCTCTTCGCCCTGCCGCTGAAATTTGAGAACGCCGACGGCGCGCCGGTGCGGGCCATCGCGGAATTCCGGGACTTTCCGGAGGAAAAGGAGATGGAGACGCTTTGAAAAAGTTTCTTGCCATCCTGGTGTGCAAGCTGGGCCGGGCCGTGGGCAGGCTGGTGGGCAAGGGCAGTTCCATGCCCGGCAAATTCGCCCTGAAGATCTGCCCGGACATTCTCTCCCGGGTCCAGCTGCCGGAGCACATCATCGCCGTCACCGGCTCCAACGGCAAGACCTCCACGGTGGAGATGATCGCCGCCATCCTCCGGGCCGGAGGAAAGACCGTGGTCTACAACGAGGAGGGCTCCAACCAGATCGAGGGCGTCACCACCCTGGTGCTGACCCACGCGACCCTCACCGGCCGGGTCCGGGCGGATGTGCTGCTGATCGAGTCTGACGAGCGGTACGCGGCCCAGAGCTTCCGCTACTTCCACCCAACGGAGTTCGTCATCACCAATCTGTACCGGGATCAGCTGACCCGGAACGGCCATCCGGAGTGGGTGTACGACGCCATCCTGCCGGCCCTCCACCCGGAGACGGAGCTGCTTCTGAACGCCGACGATCCCCTGTCCAGCTGCTTCGCCCAGGGCCACGACAAGGTGAAGTGGTTCGGCCTGGACCGCTGCCCCACGGACACCGAGGCACCCACCGGCATGTACCACGACGGGGCCTACTGCCCGGTGTGTCACGCCCCTATGGAGTACGACTACGTCCACTACAACCACATTGGCGCCTTCCGCTGCACCAAGTGCGGCCATCGGAAGCCCGCCACCGACTACACCGCCACCGCCCTGGACCTGGAGCGGGGCACCCTGACCATCGACGGCAGCGTCACCATCCAGCTGGCCTTCCGCAGCATCTACAATGTCTACAACATCCTGGCGGCCTACGCCGCCTGCCGGGAGTGCGGCGTGGCATCGGACACCGCCGCCGGAGTCATCAACAACTACATCCTGAAAAACGGGCGGATGCAGAAGTTCACCCTGGGGGCCCACCACGGGATGCTGCTGACCAGCAAACACGAGAACTCCATCGCCTACGACACCAATCTCCGCTACATCCGGGCCTCCCATGCTCCCTGCACAGTGCTGGTGATCGTGGACGCGGTGAGCCGCAAGTATTTCACCAGCGAGACCAGCTGGCTGTGGGACATCGACTTTGACCTGCTGAACGTTCCCCAGGTGGAGCGGGTGGTCCTCTCCGGCCGGTACTGCAACGATCTGGCGGAGCGGTTCTCCTTCACGGGCATTCCCCGGGAAAAGATCACCGTCCAGCCGGACATCCCCGCCGCGGCGGCGGAGCTGAAGGCAAACGGCAGCGAGGACGTGTATGTGGTCACCTGCTTCTCAGACCGGGACAAGATCCTCTCCCAGGTGGTAAAGGAGGCGTGAGGACATGGAACTGAAGATCGTCCATTTCTATCCGGATCTTATGAGCCTGTACGGCAGCTATGCCAATGTGTCCGTCCTGCGGCGGTATCTGGAGGCCCTGGACTGCACAGTGACCGTCCAGCCCGTCCGGCCCGGGGAGGGCGCGGACATCACCGGTGCCGACTTCCTCTTCATGGGGGCCGGCACGGAGCGGGCCCAGCGGTTCGCCGCCGGGGACTTCGCCCAGTACGGCCCGGCGGTAAAATCCCTGGCGGAGGAGGGCTGCGCTATGCTGTTCGCCGGCACCGCCATGGAGCTGCTGGGGGCCTCCGTCACCACCAAGGACGGCGACACCTTTGACGGCATCGGCCTGGCCGCCTTCACCACGGTCCAGGGCAAGCGGCGGATCGTGGGAGATGTGTACGGCGCCACGGACCTGTTCCCGGAGGCAGTGGTGGGCTTTATGAACAAGTGCGGTCAGATCCGCGGCGTGGAGACGCCGCTGCTCACCGGCCTCTCTCTGGGCTATGGCAACGAGGCGGAACAGGGTCCGGAGGGCTTCCACTGGAAGAACGTGTTCGCCTCGGAGCTCACCGGCCCCCTGCTGGTGAAGAATCCCCGGCTGCTGGACGTGATCGCGGCGGCCATCTGCGCCCGGCGGAGCATCCCCCTGCCGGAGGAGCGCCCCTCCTTCCCCTACGCGGAGGCGGGCTACGCCATCACAGCGGAGCAGCTGAAGCTGCGGGCCGAGGCCAAGTGACCGACACCTTCAAATCTAAAATGTGCAAACAGCGGGAAGCGGCGGATGCCGCTTCCCGCTGTCATTTTATTCCGTGTTGCTGAGGACCTCGTTGTGTTTATCCACCACGCTGATCTCCAGATCCTGGTAGTCCGTGGTGTCCGGCTCCTCCTGCAGCCGCAGCAGCCAGGGGGACTCATACTCCGTCTCCAGCAGGTCGCCGTCCTCCGTCACCACGCAGTAGGGGGTGAAGTGCTGCCCCAGGATGAACCAGTCTCCCGCTCTCTGCTCCATGCCGGTGATCTCAATGGGCACCATGCCCATCTCCATCTCCGCGGGCACATAGGGGCCCGTCTCCCCGTAGAGGAAGCCGCTGCCGTAGAGGGCGTCATACTGCAGCATCCGCAGGTCCCGCCAGTAGGAGTCCTCCTCCCGGCAGGTCTGCTGGAAGCCGTTCATCAGCCCGGTGGTGATCCCCAGGCGGCCCAGCACCGATGCAGAGAGCTGATAGGCCGCCAGGTCCTCGTCCCGCTGTTCCAGACCGAAGTTATCCCAGATGATGTACTCCGTGCGGTAGAGACTGCCGCTCTCCATATCCGCCGCGTCCAGGCCCAGGGCGGGCAGGTGGTCGCCGTAGAGCACCAGCACCGTCTTTTCCTCCCGCTGGGAGAGGGCCTTCACCAGCGATCCCACAAAGGCATCCATCTCATGGGTCTGATTGACGTAGTACTCCATGGCGTAATGGTAGTCCTCATCGGGGCACTTCTCCACCGTGATGGCCGGGTTTTCCAGCACCGGCTCCGTGGGATACTTGCCGTGGCCCTGGACGGAGACCGTGAACACCAGGTCCGGCTGGCCCTCCGTCACATCCAGCGCCTGGAGGATCTGGTCCTTCAGCACGCTGTCCTTGGCCCAGTTGGTGGGGGTGGTCTTGACTGCCGGCATATACTCCAGGGCGGTGAAGTCGTCAAAGCCCAGGTTGGGATAGACCTCGTTCCGGCTGTAAAAGGCCGCCCGGTGGTTGTGGATGGCGTGGGCGGCGTAGCCGTTGGCCTTCAGGTCATAGGCGACGGATTCCACCGTCTGGTCCGTCAGGCAGGTCTGGTAGGGGTACTCCCCGGGGCCGAAGAACCGGGTGCTCATACCGGTGAGCACCTCGAACTCCGTATTGGCCGTGCCGGCCCCCACCACGGGCACCGTCAGATAGCCGGAGGAGTATTCCTCCTTCAGGGCCGTCCAGTTGGGCACCGGGTCCTCCGACAGCTCCAGGCCCTGGATCTGGGAGGGATCGATGTAGGACTCCAGCTGGATGAAGATGACATTCACATCCGTCTGGGCTGCGCCGGTCAGAGATGATGTCTTTTCCTCCACGCTGTCCACGATCTTGTCCACCGCGGACCGGCTGTAGCCCGCGGGCC
>DWYU01000155.1 GCA_019118505.1 Candidatus Oscillibacter excrementavium | reverse complement strand
AACGGGAAGGAAGATAGCTACGAAAGAAACCCAGGAAGGGTGTCTTTCGTTTTCAATCAACCGTTTTCCAGAACTTTTTAAAGTTCTGGAAAACGCAAGCAGCTTGTCGAAAAGGCTTTTTCGACAAGCTGCGGCAGGCGCAAAAGCGCCTGCCTTTATGTCTCTTTGATGCCGTAGATCTCAAACCGGCCGATCAGGTTCTGGACCGTCAGCTTCTGGGCCAGCAGCTGCTGGTAGGTAGCCCCCCGGTTCTTCCCGGCGGCCCGGAGCTTCTCCATATCCGCGGCCACCTTGTCCCGCTCACGCAGGAGATCGGCGTACATCCGGTCGTAGGCCGCCAGTCTCTCCCCGTCTGTCATCACACGTTGAACCGGAAGTAGATCATGTCGCCGTCCTGGACCACGTAGTCCTTGCCCTCGCTGCGGAGCAGGCCCTTCTCCTTGGCGACGTTGACGCTGCCGCACTTGATCATGTCGTCGTAGGCCAGCACCTCCGCCCGGATGAAGCCCCGCTCGATGTCGGAGTGGATCTTGCCGGCGGCCTGGGGGGCCTTGGTGCCCTTCTTGATGGTCCAGGCCCGGCACTCGTCCTTGCCGTAGGTCAGGAAGGAGATGAGCCCCAGCAGGGCGTAGGAGCACTTGATGAGCCGGTCCAGGCCGGACTCCTCCACTCCAAGCTCCTCCAGGAACATCAGCTTCTCCTCGCCCTCCAGCTCGGCGATGTCCTGCTCCATCTTGGCGCAGATAGGCAGCACCTGGCTTCCCTCCGCGTCGGCGATTTCCTTCACCTGCTGGTAGTATTGGTTATTGGCCAGATCCGTGAAGCCCGCCTCGTCGGTGTTGGCGGCGTAGATCACCGGCTTCAGGGTCAGCAGGTCGCTGGTGGCGATCAGGGCCGCGTCATCCTCGTCGCATTCGAAGGTCCGGGCCAGGTTGCCCCCGTCCAGGTGCTTCTGCAGGGCGGTGAACACGTCCACCTCATGCTGGAACTTCTTGTCGCCCTTCAGGGCTTTCGTGGCCTTCTCCACCCGGCGCTGGACCATCTCCAGGTCCGCCATCACCAGCTCCATGTTGATGATGTCAATGTCCCGCTGGGGGTCCGTGCTGCCCTCCACGTGGATGACGTTCTCATCGTCAAAGCAGCGCACCACGTGGACGATGGCGTCAGTCTCCCGGATGTTGGCCAGGAACTTGTTGCCCAGGCCCTCGCCCTTGCTGGCGCCCTTCACCAGGCCGGCGATGTCCACGAACTCGATGACCGCCGGGGTCTTTTTGTCCGGCTGATACATCTCCGCCAGCTTGTCCAGCCGCTCATCCGGCACCGCCACCATGCCCACGTTGGGGTCGATGGTGCAGAAGGGGTAGTTGGCGCTCTCGGCACCGGCGTTGGTGATGGCGTTGAACAGGGTCGATTTGCCCACATTGGGCAGACCCACGATTCCTAATTTCATAAAAGCAGCGCTCCCTTGCTGATATTTTCGGACAATTATTGTATCATTTCAGGGCCGAAAGCGCAAGAGGCAGCCTGAAGCCCCCGGCGGGTTTCCGCCCCTTTCCATAAATGTAAAATACTATTGACATTTTTATACAGCCGTGCTACTCTAAAAATGTCAAAAGATTTTGACAAATTCAAAAAGGAGGCAGTGCCATGAAATTCTTTCGGAAAATGGATGAGATGGAGCCCCACCTCTCCCTGAACGCCATTCGGGTGACCTGGTTCTTCACCGTGATGGCCCTGTTTATCTGGGGGATCTGGGAGTACGCCCAGACCGGCCGGTTCACCGCGCCCATGTACCTGTTCCTCTTTCAGAATGTGCTGTACTTTCTGGCCTTGCAGGTGGGCAGATGGCGCGCCGGGGACCGAGAGGGCGTCAGGGGCCTCCTGCTGTATGTTCTGCTGCTGGTGATCTTCCTGCTGGCCTTCGGCCTGCTGCTGTTGCGCGTGGGGCTGTAAACCATGGAGAATCGGATCCGGGAACTGCGGAAGGCGGCGGGGCTCCGGCAGGAGGACCTGGCCCGGGAACTGGGCGTTACCCGCCAGACCATCAACGCCATTGAGAACAACAAGTACGACCCCACCCTGGGTCTGGCCATGCGGCTGGCCCGGCTGCTGGGGACCGCCGTGGAAGACATCTTTCATCTTCCGGACTGACGCAGGACACCCCCGCCGCAATGCGGCGGGGGTGTCCCAGTGTCGAATGATTCAAAATGCGGGGTGATCTGCCGCAGGCGCGAAATCAGGGATACAGGATCATCTTGCCGGGCACGCCGCTGTGGATCTGGTCCAGCGCGGTCTCGAAGTCCTTCATGGGGAAGCGGCCGCCGATGACCTCATCCAGCTTGAAGTAGGGGCCCTTCATGACCTTGGCGAAGTCCTCCCAGGTCTCCCAGATCTTCCGGCCGGAGACGCCGGTCAGCTGGATCTCCCGATAGACCAGGTCATCGGTCATGTCGTGGAAGGTGATGGGCTTGGTGGGCAGGCCCACGCACACCATGCGGCCCGCGGCCCGCAGGCACTTCAGGGCGTTGTTCAGGGCGGGCTCCGCGCCGGTGATGTCAATGGCGGCATCCACGCCCACGCCATCGGTGAGGGCCTTGACCTCCGCCGGCAGATCGCACTTGCCGCTGTTGAGCACCACGTCGGCGCCCATCTTCTTGGCCACTTCCAGCTTCTCATCGATCAGATCGCAGGCGATGACCTTGGTGGCGCCGAAGGTCTTGCTGGCGGCGATGGCGGTCAGGCCGATGGGGCCGCAGCCGCTGACCAGCACGGTCTTGCCGCTGACCTCCGCGGCCTCCACGCCGTGGACGCCGGCGCCCATGGGCTCGAACATGCAGGCCGCCTCGTCGGTGACGTCATCCTCCAGCAGGAAGGTGCAGTCCCAGCGGATCTTGGCATACTCGGCGAAGGCGCCGTTCTGGGTGCAGCCGAACAGCTTCACGTTCTTGCAGATGTGGGGCATCCCGTTCTTGCAGAAATAGCACTCGCCGCAGGGGATGTGGGACTCGCAGGACACCCGGTCGCCCACTTTGCGCTCGGTGACGTTCTTGCCGACGGCCACGATCTCACCGGCCGTCTCATGGCCCAGGGTGACCGGAGCCTTGATCCGCTTCTGAGACCAGTCATCCCACTCGATGATATGCAGATCCGTGCCGCAGATGGCCGTGCAGTGGACCTTGATCAGCACTTCATCGTCATCGATCTGGGGAACCGGCAAGTCGGTATGGTAGACCAAACCGCTGGGGCCGTTCTCCTCTTTGACGAGACCACACATGGTGTCCTTCATGGATAGATCCTCCTTTTATTGATGCAATCTGAATCATGGACAGGGCAAATATCCCACTGTCTTTCCCCATTATTGTAAAAGAAGTTTTAGCTGCTAAATTGTATCAGCTGATACAAAGTCCTCTTGCGGATTGGGAGAAAATCTGATAGAATTTTTGTTGATATTGATTCTTCTATCGGGGGAGGAGGACCGCAGATTTATGCCAGATGACATCCAGCTCAGCTCCCATGTCCGCGAGATCTTTGAGCAGTACGGCGTCAAGCGGCAGTATCATGCCGGCGAGGTCCTGCAGGCAAAAGGCACCCTGTCCGCCCAGGCGGGGTTCCTGGTGAAGGGGCAGCTGCGCACCTTCTGTCTGGGCCCCAGCGGCGATGAGATCTCCCTCTTCTATCTGGGCCCGGGCAACCTGTTCGGCAGCAACGCCCTGATCGACCATCCAAAGGTGATGGTGAGCGTGGCCGCCATCTCCCCGGCGGAGGCCTATCTGCTGTCGGCGGACCGGTTCTGGACCCACTGGCAGGAGAGCGGCTTTCCGCCCCAGGACCTGATGGCCCACTTCATCCGGCGGATCACCCTGCTCTCCGATTACATCTGCTGTTCCCACTTCCTGGAGGATGACAAGCGGGTGGCCTATTTTCTGCACACCTGCTGCGCCAGCTCCGGCCCCTCCATTCCATACACCCACGAGCAGATCGCCGCCATCACCGGCATGAGCCGGGTCTCCGTCACCCGGATCCTCAAGCAGTTCCGGGAGGCCGGAATCCTCCGCCAGGCATACCGCCGGATCGAGATTCTGGACCAGCAGCGGCTGATGGAGGTCTTTGACTGTTTGGGCTATTTTCTGGATTGAGCCTTTTCACCAAAAAAGAGGGGGAATTTTTTCCTTCCTTTTTGGTGAAAGGGTCTTGTTTTTTTCTCCGGCATGCGTTAAGATACTGTTAAGAGATCGCTAAGAAGTCGTTAATGATTTCTTCATTCTCGAAAAATATCCGTTTATTTTTCTTGATTGGGAAGGAGGTTCCTGGTTCCATGGAAGTCGGCGGTTATGTGATGCTTGCTATCATCGTTGTCCTGGCTCTGGGCTGCATCAACAGCTCCATCAAGGCCCGCAAGGAAAAGCAGGCCGGTCATCAGGAGGAATCCTCCACCAAGTAAATTTGATCCATCTCTCCCTTCATTTTTATTTCAGCGCAGAAGCGGCATTCCGATTGCACGGATGCCGCTTTTGTGCTGAAAAGGCGCACCGCCGTCAGCGGTGCGCCTTTACTGTGTATATCTATTTTGAAACTCCACCGCCCGTCGCATCCGGCAGCTGTTGTCTTTCCGCAGCATCTGCCGCAGAGCCGCCCTCGGACTGTGAAGGGGTTACCTCCCCTGTCTGTGGAGGGTCTCAGCCGAAGAAGTATTCAAAGAGGTCATAGGGGTTGGTGTAGCCGCCGCCGTTCTGGGTGGTGTCCTGCTCCGCCTGCTCCTGACTGGCTGTCTGCTGATCCGCGGGCGTTGCGCCCCAGGTCAGCGACAGGGTGATGGTCTCGCCCTGGCGGTAAACCGTCAGCTCCGAGGTATCACCGGCGGCATAGCCCTTCTTGGCCGCCATCAGGTCGTCCATGGAGGCGATCTCCGTGCCGTCAATGGCGGTGATCACATCTCCCAGCTGCAGGCCGGCCTGGGCCGCCGGGCTGCCGTCCTCCACGGAGTAGACGAAGGCGCCCTCGGAGATGTCATACCGGTACTGCTGGGCCATTTGAGCGGTCAGGGTGCCCACGGTGGCGCCCAGATAGGCCTTGTTGCTGACGTAGCCGTTGGTCATGATGTCCTGGATCATACTGATGACGTCATTGATGGGGATGGCGAAGCCCAGGCCCTCCACGCTCTCGCCGGAGGTTCCGTAGCTGGAGTACTTGGCGGACACGATGCCCACCACCTCACCGTAGCTGTTCAGCAGCGGGCCGCCGGAGTTGCCGGGGTTGATGGAGGCATCGGTCTGGATCATGTTGAAGGGGGTGCCGTCCACGTTGATGGTCCGGTTCACGCTGGAGACCATGCCGCCGCTCATGGAGAACGTCAGGTCGCCCAGGGGGTTGCCGATGGCCAGCACGTGGTCGCCCACGTTCAGCTCCTCGCTGTTGCCAAGGGTGACGGCGGGCAGACCCGTGGCCTCGATCTTGATGACGGCGATATCATAGTCCTCGTCGCCGCCCACGTACTGGGCGTCGTACTCATCGCCGCTGTACATGGTGACCTTGACCGTCTGGGCGTCCTTCACCACATGGTAGTTGGTGACGATGTAGCCGTCGCTGGTCAGCACGAAGCCGGAGCCGGAGGAGGCGGACTGCACCGGCTGGCCGAAAAAGTTGTAGCCGCTGGTGCCGGTGACGTTGATGGACACCACGCTGTTGACGTTGGCGGCGTAAATCTCCGCGTCGCTCATCTCCGTCTGGCCGTCCACGGTCTTCAGGGACACCTGGCTGACGGTGCGGCCGCTGACGTTGACAGAGGTTTCACCGGAGTGGTTGCCCACGCCCCAGACAATGCCGCCGCCCACGGCGCCGCCCAGCAGGGCACAGCACAGCGCCATGGCCGTGAGCTTCATTCCGATGCGGTTCTTCTTCACAGGCTTCATCTCCTGCACGGGCTGCTGGGGCCCGTTGTTGTGGTCCTGCTCCGGAGCGGCCTGGGGAGCCGGATGCACGTCCGTCTCACTGCCGTCCTTCCGGTAGGTGTAATGATACAGGTTGTGTTCATCGTTATACATAATTGATTCCTCCTATTATGTATCCCGTTCCTCTGTTGTTTAGAACCGAGCAGAACAAGGGATTGTGTCGAAACGGTAAAATGGGTTTGCGGATTTTTTACATTTCCCCCGGCCCGCCGGGAGAATCTTGGAAAGCTTTTCAAGGTCTCTTTCTTGAACCTTTGACTGAAGTATAGTATGCTTATCTTAAACACATCTGAAAGGAAATTTGAACAAGGTGTTAAGAATTGATTCC
Organism: Candidatus Oscillibacter excrementavium; assembly: GCA_019118505.1. Lineage (GTDB taxonomy): Bacteria > Bacillota > Clostridia > Oscillospirales > Oscillospiraceae > Oscillibacter > Oscillibacter excrementavium. The sequence continues at coordinate 35,298 of DWYU01000155.1, read as the reverse complement.
ATCAAGCTTCCTCCCGGGGCGGGGATGGATGCGCTGGCCGCCGAGGCCGCCCGTCTCCTCCGGGTGCGGGAGAAGGATCTGCTCACCCTGCGCATACTCCGCCGCAGCGTGGACGCCCGGGAGGAGGTCCGCCTGGTCTACACCGTGGAGGTCTCTCTGAAAGAGGAGGCCGCCGCGCTCCGCCGCTGCCGCAGCCGGAAGGTCAGCCGGGTCCAGCCGGCCCCCGCATACGCGCCGCCGGCCCCCCTGCCGCCCCCGGAGATCCCGCCGGTGGTGGTGGGCGCCGGCCCCGCCGGCCTCTTCGCCGCCCTGGTGCTGGCCCAGGCGGGACAGCGGCCCATCCTGCTGGAGCGGGGCCGCCCGGTGGAGCGGCGGGCGGCGGATGTGGAGCGGTTCTGGGCCACCGGAGAACTGGACCCGACCTCCAACGTCCAGTTCGGCGAGGGGGGCGCCGGCGCCTTCTCCGACGGCAAGCTGAACACCGGCACCAAGGATCTCCGCCACCGGTTCATTCTGGAGACGCTGGCGGCCTGCGGCGCGCCGGAGGACATCCTTATCGACGCCAAGCCCCATGTGGGCACGGACTATCTCCACATCGCCCTGGTGAACCTGCGGAAAAAACTGCTGTCCCTGGGAGCGGACATCCGGTTCGAGAGCCGCCTGGCGGATCTGGACATCCGGTACGGCGCCCTGGCCGGAATCTCGGTGGAGGGGCCGGAGAGCTCTTACTCCCTGCCCTGCCGCCAGCTGATCCTGTGCCCCGGCCACTCCGCCCGGGACACCTTTGCCATGCTCCACAGCCGGGGCGTGGCCATGGAGGCCAAGCCCTTCGCCGTTGGGGTGCGGATCGAGCACCGGCAGTCGGACTGCGACGCCGCCCAGTACCGTCAGTACGCCGGGCATCCGGGACTGCCCGTCTCCACCTACAAGCTCTCCTGCCATCTGCCCAGCGGACGGGCGGCCTACTCCTTCTGCGTCTGCCCCGGCGGGCAGGTGGTGGCCGCCGCCTCCGAGGCGGAGATGGTGGTCACCAACGGCATGAGCGAATTCGCCCGGGACAGGGAGAACATCAACGGCGGACTGCTGGTGAACGTGACGCCGGAGGACTACGGCGGCACCCAGGATCCCCTGGCGGGCATTGCTTTCCAGCGGAAGCTGGAATCCGCGGCCTATCGCCTGGGAGGCGGCGGCTCCCGGGCCCCGGCCCAGCGGGTGGGGGATTTTCTGGCAGGCCGTCCCTCTACCGGCCCCGGCCGGGTGACGCCCAGCTACCGCCCCGGCGTCACCTGGGCGGACCTCCACGACTGTCTGCCGGACTTCGTGGCAGACACCATTGCCCAGGCCCTGCCCCTGCTAGGGCAGAAGCTCCGGGGCTACGACCACCCGGACGCGGTGCTGACGGCGGTGGAGAGCCGCTCCTCCTCCCCGGTGCGGATCCCCCGGGACCAGACCTGCCAGTCCTCTCTCCGGGGCCTGTACCCCTGCGGCGAGGGGGCCGGCTATGCCGGCGGCATCCTCTCCGCTGCGGCAGACGGGATGCGGTGCGCCGAACAACTCTGTCGATCCATCTGAAAGGAGCATGATTTATATGAGTCGTGACATCTGTATCTATCAGGAGTTCCTCACAGAGGCCCACAAGGCCCAAATCCAGGCCGCCTGTCAGGAGACAGGCTTTGTCCCCCACTTCTTCACCCTGGACCAATTTGAGGAGGCCAAGGCCTGCCTCCAGCACTGCGAGGTGCTGTACGCCCACTCCGCCGACTTGCTGCGGGCGGCCCCTGCCACGCTGAAGTGGTACTGCTGCTCCTTCGCCGGCGTGGATCCCTACTGCAAGAACCCCGGCCTCTTTGCCAATCCGGACTGCCTGCTGACCAACTCCAATGTCTACGGCGTCACCATCGCGGAGCACGTGGTGATGGTGACGCTGATGCTGCTGCGGCGGATGCCGGAGTACCTGGAGGTGGTGCGGAACCACAGCTGGTCCAACCAGCTGTCCATCCGCTCCATCCGGGACAATGAATTCACCATCCTGGGCACCGGGGACATCGGCCGCCACGTGGCGGAGCGGATGCGGGGCATGGGGGCCGCGAAGATCGTGGGCCTCAGCCGCAGCGGCCGGCCCCACCCTGCCTTCGATCAGGTGTATCCCATCTCGGAGCTGGACGCGGTGCTGCCCCAGACAAAGATCCTGGTGATGGCCCTGCCCAGCACGCCGGAGACCACCCATATTCTGAACCGGGCGCGGATCGCCCGGCTGCCGGCCGACGCCTATGTCATCAACGTGGGCCGGGGCACCGCCCTGGACCAGGTGGCCCTGGCGGATGCCCTGAACGCCGGAAAGCTGGCAGGCGCCGCCCTGGACGTGATGGATCCGGAGCCTTTGCCCAAGGACGACCCCCTGTGGGACGCCCGGAATCTGATCATCACCCCCCACGTCTCCGGCAACATGACGCTGGGATACACCTGCGACCGGAACGTGGACCTGTTCTGCGCGGACCTGAAAAACTATGCCGCCGGCCGGCCCCTGGCGGGACTGGTGGACCGGAACCGGGGGTATTGATGAGCCATGAAACGGAAGTTTGCGGCTGCTCTCTGCCTGCTGTTCCTTTCCGCGCTGACCGCCTGCGGCGGCCAGGACATTCCTGCGGAGACCGCGCCCGCCATTCGCCCCACCGTCTTTTCCCAGGATGCGCAGGACCTGCTGGATGTGCTGGGCGGCGATGATACGCTGGCCTTTTTCGACTACACCGTGGAGGCGCCCATCCGCTCCATCTCCACAGAGGTCTGGAAATACGAGGACGGCAGCTGGAAGCAATACGGCCATGTCTTCGGGAACATCGACCCCGGCGAATACCGCATGGGCTTTCGCCTGACCCCCTCCGGCTATGAGATTTTCGACATCTCCGATACCGGCCACAACACGTACACCTATCAGGACCCCATAGATTTCGACGGCAGCGGTGCCACCATCAGCACCCAACTGGGCGATCCCCGGGAGATCGTCTGCGGGGAAGAGATCCCCCTGTGGATAAAGACGAGCTCCGACAGCAGCGCCGTCGGCGGCGTGACCCCAGGGGACTTCCGCAGCATCGACTGCACAGCTGGCCTGGCGTTGACCGTGACATTCTCAGACTTGCCGATCGACTGACACGAATTTCTGTAATGAAAGGAGCGTTTTCCTATGAACAATTTCACCTTCTACGCCCCCACCCTGTTTGCCTTCGGCGACGGGGAGGAGAAAAACACCGGCGCCCTGGTGCGCCGGTTCGGCGGTACCCGGGTGCTGCTGGTCACCGGCGGCGGCTCCGTCCACCGCAACGGCGCCTATGACGCCGTGGCCGCCTCCCTGAACGAGGCGGGCATCCCCTTCACCGAGCTCTCCGGCGTCCACGCCAATCCCCGCAGCGGCAAGGTCTACGAGGGCATCGACCTGGTCCGGCAGACCGGGGTGGACTTCCTGCTGGCGGTGGGCGGCGGCAGCGTCATCGACACCGCCAAGGCCATCGGCTTCGGCGCGCTGTACGGCGGGGACTTCTGGGACTTCTTCACCGGCAAAGCCAAAATTGAGCAAACGCTGCCCGTAGGTGTGGTGCTGACCATCTCCGCCGCCGGCAGCGAGGGCTCTGACAGCTGCGTCATCACCCAGGAGCAGGGGAATCTCAAGTGGGGCTGCCCCAAGACAGACGTGATCCGCCCCAAGTTCGCGGTGCTGAACCCCCGATTCACCTGCTCCCTGCCCGCCTACCAGACCGCCAGCGGCGCCGTGGACATGATGGCCCACATCATGGAGCGGTATTTCACCAACACCCCGGACGTGGCCCTGACGGACCGGCTGTGCGAGGCCCTTTTGAAGACCGTGCTGGACGCGGCCCCCAAGGCCATCGCCAACCCCAACGACTACGCCGCCCGGGCGGATTTGATGTGGGCGGGGATGCTGGCCCACAACAACTCCTGCGGCGTGGGCCGGGAGCAGGACTGGGCCAGCCATCAGATCGAGCACGAGCTCTCCGCTTTCTACGACTGCGCCCACGGCGCGGGGCTGGCGGTGGTGCTGCCCGCCTGGATGGAATATGTGCTGCCCCATGATCCCGTCCGGCTGGCCCAGTTCGCCGTGCGGGTCTTCGGCTGTGAGATGAACTTCGCGAACCCGGAGGACACCGCCCGCCAGGGCATCGAGAAGCTGTGCCTGTTCTTCCACTCCCTGGGGATGCCCATCACCTTTGAGGAGCTGGGGGCCAAGGCCAAGGACATCCCGGACATGGTGGCCCACCGGGCGGAGAAACCAGGTGGCTTCCCCTTCGGCGGCTTTGTGAAAATCCAGCCCGCCGATATGGAGGCCATCCTCCGCCTGGCCGCGGGAGACGTGCTGGAGTGAATCGCCAAAAGGCGGGAGCGCAAAGCGCTCCCGCCTCGTTTCTCTTTTGCTCACCGGAACTCCCGGGGACTCATGTGGAAGGTGCTGCGGAAAGCCCGCAGGAAGGTGGAGTACTCGGTGAACCCCACCTGCTCCGCCGCCTTCATCACCGGCACGCCGGAGCGGATCAGCTCCCCGGCCCGCAGCAGCCGCTTCTGGCTGATGTACTGGTGGACCGTGTAGCCGGTGACAGCCTTGAACCGGTGCATCAGATAGTACCGGCTGATGAAGAACCGCCTGGCCAGGGCGTCCACCGTCAGCTCCTCCTCCAGGTGGGTCAGGATATACCGGAGGAGCTCCTCCATCTTGGGGTCCACCTGATAGCTGTCCCGCTCCTCCTGGGCAGTGCGGGAGCGCAGCACGTCCCGGTTCACGTCGATCAGCAGCTGCTGGCAGAGGGTGTCCGCCATCCGGGCGGCGCCGAAGCCCTTGTCCCGCTGGGCCTCCTCCATCTGCTGGATGCGCTGCATGTAGTGGAGCCGCCGCTCCGCGTCGAACCGCAGCAGGTGGAAGCCCCGCTGCCGGGTGGTGTCGAAGCAGGTGGACAGGGCCTCGCCGGGGTCGCTGCGCCGCTCCAGCCACTCCCGGCCCAGCCACACCACCACCCGCTCATAGGGCTCCGCCGGGTCGATGATGGGCCGGTGGATCAGGTCGTGGCCCACCAGCAGCAGGTCCCAGGGCTGGAGGAAATAGGTGACGCCCTCCACCACATAGGTGACCTTTCCCCCCAGCAGGAGAATCAGCTTGTCAAAGGCGTGGTAGTGGTACTCCACCTCCTGGGCCCGGCTGTCCTTCAGGTGAAAGAGGCGGAAGTTCTCCTTCAGATACCCCCGCTTGCTGATCTCATTCCGATCTGTCATCTCCCGCCTCCTCTCTCCGGTGCGTCCCGGCCGCCTCCCGCGGTCCGGGCGTTTTGGCTATTGTACCGCATCTTGCCGGTTTTCACAACCGAAACCGCAAAAATCGCCCCCGATTTGTGGAGGCGATTCTCAACTGCGGATTGTCTTTTCCGGCGGGATTTGCTATACTGGAAAGAACAAGAATGCGCCGAGGAGGGACCGCCATGAGCCGCGCAGACGCGCTCTTCATCCAGAACTGCCGGGACATCCTGGACCACGGGGTCTGGGACACGGACCTGGCCGTCCGCCCCCACTGGGAGGACGGAACCCCCGCCCATACGGTGAAAAAATTCGGCATCATCAACCGCTATGACCTTCAGGAGGAGTTCCCCATCCTGACCCTCCGCAGGACCTATTGGAAGACCGCGGTGGACGAGCTGCTGTGGATCTGGCAGAAAAAGTCCAACAACATCCACGATCTCAACGGCCACATCTGGGACGAGTGGGCGGACGCGGACGGCTCCATCGGCAAGGCCTACGGCTATCAGCTGGGCATCAAGCACCAGTACCCCGAGGGGGAGATGGACCAGGTGGACCGGGTGCTGTACGACCTGAAGCACAACCCCGCCTCCCGGCGGATCCTCACCAGCCTCTACAACCATCAGGACCTCCACGAGATGAACCTGTATCCCTGCGCCTGGTCCATGACCTTCAACGTGTCCGGCAACGTGCTCAACGCCATTTTGAACCAGCGGAGCCAGGACATGCTGGCGGCCAACAACTGGAACGTGGTGCAGTACGCGGTGCTGATCCACATGCTGGCCCAGGTCAGCGGACTGGTGCCCGGGGAACTGGTTCACGTCATCGCGGACGCCCATATCTATGACCGCCACGTGCCCATCATCGAGAAGATGCTGGCCCAGACGCCCACGCCGGCGCCGGTGTTCCGCATGGACCCGACCGTGACGGATTTCTACGCCTTTACCCGGGACAGCTTCTCCCTGGAGGGCTACACCCCCGCTCCCTTCGAGGAGAAAATCCCCATCGCCATTTGAGGAGGCCAACGCCGTGAATGCCATTGTCGTTGTGGATCGAAACTGGGCCATCGGCCGGGACAACAACCTGCTCTTCTCCCTGCCCACGGATATGAGGCGCTTCCGCTCCCTCACTCTGGGGGGCACCGTCATCCTGGGCCGCCGGACGCTGGACTCCTTCCCCGGCGGGAAGCCCCTGCCCCAGCGGCGGAACATCGTCATGACCCACTGCCCGGACTTCCGCCGGGAGGGGGCCGTGGTGGTCTCCAGTCTGGCGGCCGCCATGGAGGCCGCGGCGGACACGCCGCCGGACAAGATCTGGGTCATCGGCGGCAGCAGCGTCTACGCCGCCCTGCTGACCAAGTGCCGGCGGGCCTATGTGACCCGGGTGGACGCCGTGGCCGAGGGGGCGGACTCCTTCTTCCCCAATCTGGACAAGCTGCCGGGCTGGACGGTGGATTCCGTCAGCGATCCGGTGACGGAGAACGGCCTCACCTATCGGTTCTATGAGTATGTGAACACGAAATTGGACAGCTGAATCGACCAGCAGCCCGCCGGCGCGCCGGCGGGCTGCTTTTTGTTTGATGGATACGGAGATAGGCAGCCGATCACGGCAGACCCCAGATCTCCCGGGCTCGAGACAGCAGGGCCTCCACGTTCTCTCTGTGTTCCTCCAGCAGCGCCTCGTTGGCCGTGTCATCCGCCGGATCGCCATAGGGGCGGTATTCCCCCGCCGCCGTAATGTACAGCTGGCGGCTGGCACAGATGACGCCGTCCTCCCGAAAGTCGTACTCGTACAAAATCACGCCCAGTTCCGGATCTCCGGTCATCCGGGGCCAGATCAGCAGGGAGTCCGTGAACACCACCTCCTCCCCGGTTTCCAGCACCAGGTTTGGCAGGCCGATTCCCAGGTTCCCCGTCCAGGAGAGGAAGCCGGGCCGGGCCACGTTGCAGGTGAAGCCCTCACTGTCCACGCCGCATTCCGGGAAACCCGGGTCCTCCCGCCACCCCGGCTGCGCCCGGAGGGCCTCCGCATAGGCGTCATAGGGGCGGTAGGCGGTGAGATACCACACGGTAAAGAGCAAGGCGAAGGCAGTGAGGAGGACCAGCAGCTTCAGCCCCCGGCGGAAAAGCCGTGCCCGCATCATGGTGCCGCCTCCAGCGGGCCATCGTGTGCCTCCCAATAGGCGGCGCTGGAGGCATCAAATCCCCACTCCGCCTCATCGGCGGCGCTGGCGGCGGGCAGGTCCATTCCCTCCATCCACAAAAGGACGCGGTCTACCCCCGTGCCGTACCAGACCGCTGTGATTTCGGCGCTGATCCCATTGGCCTGTGCATCATCCTGCATTTCCCGCATATCCAGGATCATATCCATATCCGCCGAATTGGGGCTGTGCGGAATTCTCTTTTCCGTAATCAATGCCCGCCTGGGCACATAATACGCATTGCCCTCCTCGTTGAACTCAAAGTAGATACTGCGCAGACCCAGGTCGTCATCAATATAGAAGTGATACAGGATCCGCCCGTCGGAGAGCTGTCGGACATTCGTGATCTCAATTTTCGCAGGATCCACAGGGAAGCCGGGCCACTGCGTTGCCACCAACCCCAGGAATACCAGCACCGCGCACACCGCCGCCGCGATGGCCGCACCCTTGAGCCGGGCCTTCCATTTGCTTTTTTTCCATTCCTCCGAGATCTTCTGCACCGCCGCCGCGTCGTCGGCGGCGACCTCTCTCTTCGCCCCCGGCAGGGGCGCGTCCATGGCCGCCAGGGCGGCTCGGCAGGTCTCGCAGGCTTTCAGATGTTCCTCCACCGCCGCCCGGCTCTTCTCCGAGCACACGCCGTCGTGGTACAGCGGCAGCAGGTCCTGTACGATGTCATGGTCCAGATGGTCCATCAAATCCCTCCTTCAATTTCTGCCGGGCCCGGAAGTAGGTCACCCGGGCCCAGGACTCCGTCTTGCCGAACAGCTCCCCGATCTGGGCAAAGGGCAGCTCCCCGAAGGTCCGCAGGGAGAACACCTCCTTGTAAGGCTCCGGCAGGTCGTGGAGCAGCCGGTGGAGCAGCCTGGCGGCGTCCCGGTCGGCGAAGCCGCTCTCGATGCCGTCGTCCCCCGGCTCCCGGTCCAGCTCGCCCCGGTGCTTTCGCTCCCGGCACAGGGACAGGTACTGGTTCCGGGCGATCTGGCACAGCCACACCCGCAGCTGGCAGTCCCCCCGGAACTGATCAATGGAGGCCAGGGCCCGGAAGAAGGTCTCCTGGGTCACCTCCTCCGCCGTGTGGGCGTCCCGGCTGAGGGCCAGGGCGTAGCGGTACACGTCGGCAAAGTATGTCTGATAGATCTCCTCAAAATCCGGCACGGCCTCACCTCCCTCTCTCTGCCATAGGACGCACGGGCGTCAGTTTTGTTACAGGCTTTTTCTTCTGCCTGCTTTTCTTGTGTTTCCGCCCCGGGCATTATATAATAAACCCATATCTGTCCACAAGGCGGGAGGTGATTCCATGGCGGACCTGAACACAGACGTGCGGTATATCAAGGGCATCGGGGAGCAGCGGGCCAAAGCCCTGGGCAAGCTGGGCATCGCCACCCTGCGGGACCTGATCTCCTACTTCCCCCGGGCCTATGACGACCGCACCCAGCTCCGCCGCATCGCGGACCTGGTGCCCGGCGAGACCGCCGGCGTAGCGGCCATGGTGGCGTCTCCCCCCACCATCTCCCATATCCGCCGGGGGCTGGACCTGGTAAAGCTCCGGGCGGTGGACGACACCGGCACCCTGGACGTGACCTTCTTCAACCAGGCGTGGCTGAAGAACAACCTGCACCAGGGGGAGACGTACGTCTTCTACGGCCGGGCGGAGGGCTCCCTCTTCCGCCGCCAGATGTCCAATCCCGTGGTGGAGCCGGAGGGCCGGCGGGAGATCACCGGCCGCATCGTGCCCATCTACCCCCTTACCGCCGGGGTCAGCCAGCTGATTTTGTCCCGGTCCATCCGCCAGGGGCTTACCGCCTGTGCCGACATCCTGCCGGACGTGCTGCCGGATCAGGTGCGGCGGGAGCACCAGCTCTGCCGCATCGAGTACGCCTACGAGAACATCCACTTCCCGGAGAGCGCGGAGGCCCTGGACCTGGCCCGGCGGCGGCTGGCCTTTGAGGAGCTGTTCCTCTTCACCATCGGCCTGGATCGGCTCCGCCAGCGCCGGGAGGTGGTCCACGTGCCTCCCTGCGGCGGCGTGGACATGGAGCCTTTCTATTCCGCGCTCCCCTTCACCCTGACGGACGCCCAGCGCCGCTGTGTGGAGGAGGCCCTTGCCGATATGCGCTCCGGCACCCCCATGAACCGGCTGGTCCAGGGGGACGTGGGCTCCGGCAAGACCATGGTGGCCGCCGCCTGCGTGTACTTCTGCGTAAAGAACAGCCGCCAGGCGGCCCTGATGGCCCCCACGGAGATCCTGGCCCAGCAGCACTACCACGGCCTGGCCCCCCTGTTGGAGAACCTGGGCATCCGGTGCGCCCTGCTGACCGGCTCCACCTCCGCCAAAACGAAAAAATCCATCGCCGCCCAGCTGGAGAGCGGGGAGATCGACTTTGCCATCGGCACCCACGCCCTCATCACCGGCAGCGTGGTGTATCAGAACCTGGGCCTGGTGGTGACGGACGAGCAGCACCGCTTCGGCGTGGCCCAGCGGGCGGACCTGGCCGCCAAGGGGGACCACCCCCACATCCTGGTCATGTCCGCCACCCCCATTCCCCGGACGCTGGCCCTGATTTTGTACGGGGACCTGGACGTGTCCGTCATCGATCAGCTGCCCCCCGGACGGCAGCCGGTGGAGACCTTCGCCGTCACCTCCCGGTACCACCAGCGGGTGTACAACTTCATCCGCAAGCTGGTGGGGGAGGGCCGCCAGGCCTACATCGTCTGCCCCATGGTGGAGGAGAACGAGGAGCTCCCCGACGAGCGGAAGGCGGTGACGGAGTATGCCAAAAAGCTCCAGGCAGAGGTGTTCCCCGATTTGAAGGTGGCCTTCGTCCACGGAAAGATGAAGCCCAAGGAGAAGGACGCGGTGATGGCCGCTTTCGCCGCCCACGAGACGGACATTCTGGTGTCCACCACCGTCATCGAGGTGGGGGTGGATGTGCCCAACGCCGCGGTCATGGTCATCGAGAACGCGGAGCGGTTCGGCCTCTCTCAGCTCCACCAGCTGCGGGGCCGGGTGGGCCGGGGGAAGCACCAGTCCTACTGCATCCTGATCTCCGACAACCAAAACGAGGAGACAAGGCAGCGGCTGAAGGTCATGACCAAGACCTCCGACGGGTTCAAAATCGCGGAGGAGGACCTGCGGCTCCGGGGTCCCGGCGACTTCTTCGGCCAGCGGCAGCACGGCCTGCCGGGGCTGAAGGTGGCGGATCTGGGCTGCGACACCAAGCTCTTGCAGGAGGCCCAGGAGGCTGCCCGCAAGCTGTTGGCGGAGGACCCGGACCTACGCACCTGCCCCGCCACGGCGGAGCGGATCCAAGCCCTGTTCACCCAGGCAGCGGACACGCTGAACTGAAAACGCCCGGCAAATGCCGGGCGTTTTTTTGGATCTCCCTGTGACCTTTTGCCCCGCTCACTCGTAATCAAAGCAGAAGGAGGTGAGGCCCGTGACGGAGCAGGAGCAGCTTTTTGAGCAGGTATACCGGACCTATGGGCCGTCCCTGTACCGGTTCTGCCTCCTCCAGATGAAAAACCCGGTGGACGCGGAGGACGTGCTGCAGGAGGTGTTCTGCAAGCGGCTGTACCGGGCGCCGGCCTTCGCCTCGCCGGACCACGAGCAGCGGTGGCTGTTCCGGGTGGCATTGAACCAGTGCCGGGACGCCTGGAAGTGCTCCAGCCGGACGGAGCTGCCGCTGGAGGTCGCCTCCGCCGCCGTCACGCCGGAGGAGCAGGGGCTGCTGGACCACGTGGCCGCCCTGCCGGAGGCCCAGCGGACGGTTCTCCATCTCCACTACTACGAGGGCTACTCCCTCCGGGAGATCGCGCGGCTCCTGGGGGTGACGGTGCCCACGGTGAAAATGCGGCTGAAGCGGGGCCGGGACGCCCTGCGTAGAACATGGGAGGAGAGCTTATGAATCGCTACCACGACGCTATGGAACACTGCGGGCCCCCGCCGGAACTGGAGGAGCGCCTGCGGAAAAACGTCTTATCGGCGGAGCCCGAACCCCAGGCCCGTCCCGCCGTCTACCGTCCCCGGGGCTTTTTCCGGAAAGCTCTTCTGGCGGCGGTGCTGATTGTCGCCCTCACCGTCTCCGCCGGGGCGGCGGTGCTGGTGCACTGGGACGACATCTTCGCCGATCGCTTCGGCCCGGGCGCAGCGACGACGCCCATGGCGGAGCAGGCCTTCCAGGAGGTGCATGTCACCTCCGTCTGCGACGATGTGACCGTGACCATCCGGGAGGCGTTGGTGGACGAAAAGAGCATCTACCTGATCTTGGACTACCAGCTGCCGGACACGGTGGATCCGGAGACTGTGGAGATGGCTTACAACAGCCGGGAGAACACCCAAAAGGACGACATCAAACTTCCAGTAGTCACCTATTACGCCACAGACGATATTACCTGGGAGGAACTGAAAGCGTCCGAGCAGGATACCTGGGCAACGCTGGACTGGACAGATCCGCTCACCCGTATTCTCTACGAGAAGTCAGAAAACACGCTGAACCGCCTTGGCAGGGTCAATGGCTCCAGCGGCCTAGGGGAGGCCGGCTACGATCCGGTGACCCATACACTCTCCTATCTCTGCAATATCACCGGAGACGCGGACAGCCTGGACTTCACCGCCCAGCCCCTGACCCTGCTGGTGACGCCGCCCGTCCTACGGGTGAACGGCGTGGACACAGCGGTGACAGACCACCCCGCTATCCTCACCTTCCAGCCGTCCGCAGTCGCACAGACCCTGACGGGGTCCTACCGGCACGGCGGATTCTCCGCCCGGGCCGTCCTGTCCCCCCTGTCCATCTATGTGGAGGTCTCCGGCGGCACCGCCTATCGGGATACGGAGGCACTGGTGTCGGACACCTCTCTGCTGCTGCGGGATGGCAGTATTCTGCCAGCGGCGGACCTGATCTTCGGGTTTACCGGCAGCGGCAGCCTTGACACGGGTGATTCGTTCCTCTTCTCCGCGGACTTTACCAGCCAGTTCCAGGACCTGCTGGACGTGAGCCAGGTCACCGCCGTCCGGGTGGGGGATGTGGAAATTCCTCTGGAATAATGGAATTCCTCCCGCCCCGGGGCGCTGCCCCGGGACGGCCCATTTTCGGGAATTGAGTTTCCCGCTCCTCTGTGGTATAGTAGGAACATCCGATTACACCGCGGCGCGCGGCGCGCGCCTTTGAATGGAGGGCAACACAGAATGGTTCCTTATGCCAAGCGCATCGAAAATATGGCCTTTACGGCCGAGGTGGTCAAAGGACTGTTCGGGGCCATGACGAACCCGGACATCATCTCCTTCAGCGGCGGCTCCCCCGCCAAAGAGGCCCTGCCGGTGGACACCATCCGCCAGCTGGCGGACGAGGTCCTGCAAACGGACGGCCGGGGCGTGGAGGCCCTGCAGTACGGCCCCATCATCGGGGTGCGGGACCTGCGGGAGGTGGTAGTCCGGGAGCTGCTGGCCCCCAAGGGCATCGACTGCGGCGTGGAGAACGTCATGATCATCACCGGCGGGCTGGAGGGCATCAACCTGGCCTGTCAGGCGTACATCGACCCCGGCGACGTGATCCTGGTGGAGGCCCCCACCTTCGTCCAGTCCGTGGAGATCTTCGATATGTTCCAAGCCAAGTGCGTCAGCGTGGCCATGGATGACGACGGCCTGCTGCCGGGGGATCTGGAGCGGAAGATCCGGCAGTTCCGCCCCAAGATGATCTACACCATCCCCACCTTCCAGAACCCCAGCGGCCGCACCCTGAGCCTGGAGCGGCGGAAGGCCGTGGCGGAGCTGGCCGCCAAGTACGATGTGCTGGTGCTGGAGGACGACCCCTACCGGGACATCCGCTACAGCGGCGAGGACCTATTCCCCATCAAGCACTTTGACACCACGGACCATGTGGTGATGGCCGGCAGCTTTTCCAAGATCTTCTCCCCCGGCTCCCGGCTGGGCTATGTGGTGGCGGACACGGAGACCATCGAGCACCTGGTGGACGTGAAGTCCGCCACCAACTCCCACACCTCCATGCTGCCCCAGATCCTCTGCGCGGAGTTCTTCAAGCGGGGCTACTACCCCGCCCATCACAAGATGATCTGCGACCTCTACCGCAAGCGCCGGGACGTGATGCTGCGGAGCATCGACCAGTATTTCCCCGCCGGCACCAAGCACAGCAATCCGGACGGCGGCCTCTTCACCTGGGTGGAGCTGCCCGGCGGCATCGATACCACCGCCCTGCTGCGGGAGTCCTCCACGGACCCGGCCGTGAATGTGGCCTATGTGGCGGGCGAGGGCTTCTTCTCCGACCGGGACGGCCAGGGGAAGAACTGCATGCGCATGAGCTTCGGCAACACGCCGGAGGACCTGATCCAGGAGGGCGTCCGCCGCCTGGGCGGGCTGATCTGCTCCAAGCTGAACAAGTAGTGAGGCACTGGCAAAAAGCCTCCCCGGCGCATAGCGCCGGGGAGGCTTTCGTCTCCTCGTGTCATTGCAGCTCGTCCAGGGTCAGGGAGAAGCTGTCCATAAACGTCTCCAGAAAATAGGCCACCTCCGGCAGGCCGTATTCCTCCAGCGCCCTGCGGGTCTGAGCGGCGGCCTTGCGGAACTCGTTGTTGCCGGCCTTCAGCTCCTCCACGCACTTGATGTAGGCGGAGAGCTTGTCCGCCGCCTTCACCACCCGCCGGATCTCCGGGTCCGCCTCCGTCAGGATGGGCTCGTACACCCCCTGGAGCTCCGGCGGCAGCATGCGGAGCAGCTTCCCCTCCGCCACCGCCTCCACGTCCTTATAAGCACTGCGGATGGCCGGATTGTCGTACTTGATGGGGGTGGGCATGTCGCCAGTCAGGATCTCGCTGGCGTCGTGGTACAGCGCCGCCACCGCCACGGCGCCGGGGTCCAGGTGCCCGCCGAATCTCTCGTTGCGGATCACCGCCAGAGCGTGGGCCAGAACCGCCACCTGGTGGCTGTGCTCCTGGACGTTCTCCGGCGCAGTGTTCCGCATCAGGGCCCACCGCTGGATGAACCGCATCCGGGAGATGTAGGCAAAAAAGTGGCTCTTCATGTCAGTCCTCCAGGATCTCTCCCAGCAGGGACTCCCCGTCCGTGCCGGTGATCTTCACGTTCCGGATCTCATTGTGCAGGTCCGCGCCCTCCGCCAGCACCTCCATGTAGTTGGGGGCGTGGCCGAAATACCTCCCGTCCCGGGGCTGCTCAAAGAGGACGGGATACACCGCCCCCACGCAGGCCGCGAGATACGCCTGATGGAGCTTTGCCGCCACTGCAGCCGCCCGGTGGGCCCGCTCCTCCTTCACCGCCTTGGGCACCTGGCGCATGTCCGCCGCCGGGGTGCCGGGGCGGATGGAGTAGGGGAAGATGTGCATCTGGGCAAAGCCGCACCGGCAGAGGAAGTCCAGAGTCTGCCGGAACTCCTCCTCCGTCTCCTCCGGGAACCCGGTGATCAGGTCCGTGGTGACGGCGGGGCGGTCAAAATACTGGTTCAGCAGTGCAACGGATTCCAGATACCGGGCGGTGTCATACTTCCGGTTCATCCGCTTCAGGGTAGCGTCGCATCCGGACTGCATGGACAGGTGGAACTGTGGGCAGAGATTCGGCAGGGCCGCCGCCCGGCGGCAGAAGTCCTCCGTGATGGTCCGGGGCTCCAGGCTCCCCAGCCGGATCCGGACCTCCGGCGCGGCATCGCAGACCGCCTCCAGCAGGTCGATCAGCGTCTCACCGGTCTTGAGGTCCTGGCCCCAGGAGGAGATCTCGATGCCGGTCACCACGATCTCCCGGTAGCCCTCCGCCGCCAGCTGGCGGGTCTGCTCCGCCGCCGTGGGGATGGGCAGGGACCGGACCCGGCCTCGGGCGTAGGGGATGATGCAGTAGGTGCAGAAGTTGACGCACCCGTCCTCCACCTTCAGCATGGCCCGGGTGCGGCCCTCCAGGCCGCCGGCGGGCAACACCTCGAACACCCGCCGCTCAAAGGGCTGGTCGATGGCCTCGATATGGCGCTTCTCCGCCGCGGTCTCCTCCAGCAGCCGGAGGAAGCCCGTCCGGTCGCCGGTGCCGGCGATCAGGTCCACCCCCAGCTTCCGCACGTCGTCCACATGGGTCTGGGCGTAGCAGCCGCACACCGCCACCACCGCAGCCGGGTGCTTCCGCTGGACGCCGTGGATCACCTGCCGGGACTTCTGGTCGCTGACCGCCGTGACGGAGCAGGTGTTCACAATGTAGGCGTCCGCCTCGCCGGTAAAAGGCACAATCTCGTGCCCCCGGGCCCGCAGTTCCTGCTCCATGGCCTGGGTCTCGTATTGGTTCACCTTGCAGCCCAAGGTGTAGATGGCAACTTTCATGGAATCTCCTTGCACTTTCCGCAAAATCTCTATATAATGTTTAGACGCGCTTTGATTATACTGTAATTTTCACGGTTGGGCAAGGCCTAACTGCAAGGAGATTGTTTTGCATGATCTATCTGGACCACGCCGCCACCACGCCTGTCCCCCGGCCGGTGGCGGACGCTATGTATGAAGTGCTGACCGAACAGTTCGGCAACCCCAGCTCCCAGTATCCCCTGGGGCTGGAGATGAAGCGCCGGGTGGAATCCTGGCGCCGCACCGTCGCCGGCGCCATGGGCTGCGACGCCAAACAGCTGTTCTTCACCTCCTGCGGTACGGAGGCGGACAACTGGGCCGTCACTGCCGCCTGCTGGCAGAACCGCCATCTCGGGAAGCACATCGTCACCACCGCCGTGGAGCACAGCGCCGTGCTGGAGGCCTGCCGCTGGATGGAGCGGCAGGGGTACGAGGTCACCTACCTGGCTCCGGCCCAGGACGGCTCCATCACCGCGGAGCAGGTGCTCTCCGCCGTCCGGCCGGATACGGCGCTGGTGTCCTGTATGCTGGTGAACAACGAACTGGGCAATATTTACCCCATCGCCGAGATCGCCAAGGGTCTTGCAGCCAGGAATCCCCAGACCCTGCTCCACACTGACGCGGTCCAGGGCTTTCTGAAGGTCCCCTGCTCCGCCAAAGCCCTGGGGGCGGACTTCATCACCATCTCCGCCCACAAGATCGGCGGACCCAAGGGCATCGGTGCCCTGTATATCGGCCAGCGGGTAAAGAACCCCAAGCCCCTGCTGGCCGGCGGTGAGCAGGAGAGCGGCCTCCGGGCCGGCACCGAGGCCACGGCCCAGATCGCCGGCTTCGCCAAGGCCGTGGAGCTGCGGCTGGAACACCTGGAGGACAAACTCCGCCACATGGCGGAGATCCGGGACTACGCCGTGGAACTGCTCTCCGCCATCCCGGATCTGAAGATCCTCTCCGCCCCCGGCGGGGCGCCCCACGTGCTCTCTGTCTCCCTGGTGGGCTGGCCCAGCCAGAACATCGTCAACGACCTGGGGCAGCAGGGCATCTGCATTTCCGCCGGCTCCGCCTGCCATCAGGGCAAGCCCAGCCACGTCATCGCCGCTTTGAAGCTGCCGAAGAAGGTCTCCGGCGGCGTCATCCGCCTGAGCTTCGGCCCGGAGACCACCAAGGCCGACATCGACGGCTGCGCGGCCGCCCTTCGGCAGCATCACGCCACCCGGATGCCGATGCTGTAAGGCAGTTTCACTTTTCAGAATGGAAGAGGTTTCGTTTCTATGCTTCGTCATCTTCACCGGGAGCCCGGTTTCTACAAGCGGCTGTTCCGCCTGGCCCTGCCGCTGATCCTGCAGAATCTCATCACCACCTCCCTGGGGTTTGTGGACACCTTCATGGTGGGAATGCTGGGTCAGAATGAGCTGTCCGCCGTCACCGCCGCCAACACCCCCATCTATATGATCCAGATCATCATCCTGGGCCTGCTCAGCGGCCTCTCCGTCCTGGCCAGCCAATACTGGGGCAAGGGCGACACCAAGAGCATCAACCGCTGTATGGGCGTCAGCCTGTACGCCGGGCTCCTGATCTCCGTCCCGGTGGCGGCGGTGCTGTTCTTCTTCCCCACCCCCGTCATGGCCCTGGTGACCAACAACGACCTGCTGATCCAGCTGGGCGCCCCCTATCTGCGGATCGTGGGCATCAGCTATATCTTCAACAGCATCAGCTCCGTCTACATCGGCATGCAGCGCAGCACGGAGAACCCGGCCCTGGGCATGGTGGTGTTCGGCTGCTCCATGCTGACCAACACCTGCCTGAACTACATCCTGATCTTCGGCAAGTTCGGTGCCCCGGCGCTGGGCATCACCGGCGCCGCCATCGCCACGCTGATCTCCCGGGTGGTGGAGGTGGTCATCGTGGCCTTCTGCGCCCCCCGCTACCGCCGGGTGCCCCTGATGCCCCGGCTGCTGCTGCGGCCGGGCTGGGACATGGTCCGCAGTTTTCTGAAATACGCCACCCCTGTGCTGGTGAACGAGGTTCTGTGGGGCCTGGGCCTCAGCGTCATGACCGCCATTATGGGGCATATGGCCATCAGCACTGACATCCTGGCGGCCTACGCCATCATGGGCAACATCGACAAGTTCTCCACCGTGGCCTGCTTCGGCGTGGCGGGTGCCACCGCCGTCATCGTGGGCAAGCGGATCGGCGAGGGCGCCGACCGGGAAGAGGTCTATTCCCTGGGCTGCTGCCTGCTGGCGGTGTCCTTCGGCGTGGGGCTGGTGGTGTCCGTGTGTCTGGCGGTGCTGCTGCCCACGGTGTTCATCCCCTACCTCTACCCCCTGTTCCACCTGGAGGGTCTGGCGCTGGAGATCGCCATCACCATGTGCGTGATCTACCTCTTCATGCTGCCCCTGAAATCCTTTGACATCAACAATATCACCGGTCTGCTGCGGGCGGGCGGCGACTCCCGCATGGCCTCCATCATCGACCTGAGCTGCCAGTGGGTCATTGCCGTGCCCCTGACCTTCCTGACGGCCCTGGTGTTCCACGCGCCGGTGGCGGTGGTGTGCCTGTGCATCCAGTCGGAAAACGTGTGCAAGTGTCCCTGGGGCCTGCTGCGGCTGCGGAGCCGGAAGTGGATCAACAACGTGACGGAAGAGGGCGCGTGATGGAGAGCCTCTTCCGCTGCCCCGTCTGCGGCGCCCCCCTGACCCGGGAGGAGCACACTTACCGCTGCCCCAGCCGCCACAGCTATGACATCGCCCGGGAGGGCTACACCTACCTGCTGCCGCCCAATCAAAAGCACTCCGCCGCGCCGGGAGATGACCGGGGCATGGCCGCCGCCCGGCGGGAGTTTCTCTCCAAAGGGTATTATGAGCTGCTGTTGAATACGCTTTGTTGTCAGATTTTGTCCCGTTCCGGCGATTCCCCGGTGATTTTGGACGCGGGCTGCGGCGAGGGATATTACACCGCCGGCATCTATCGGGCCCTGACCGCCGCCGGCAAACCGCCCCGGATGGCGGGGACGGACATCTCCAAGGCCATCCTCCGGTCCGCCGCCAGGCGGGAGAGCGGCATCGAGTGGGCGGTGGCCTCCTCCTATCACCTGCCGGTGGCGGACGGGATGGCGGACATCCTGCTGGACTGCTTCTCCCCTCTGGCGCTGGAGGAGTTCCGCCGGGTGCTGAAGCCGGGCGGGTATTTCCTCTACGTGGTCCCTGGGGCGGACCACCTGTGGGAGCTGAAGCAGATCCTCTACGACCGCCCCTATCCCAACGAGGAGAAGGAGACGCCCTATGAGGGCTTCGTCTATCAGGCCATCGTGCCGGTAGAGGATACCATCACCCTCCCCTGTCAGGCGGACATCCACGCCCTGTTCCAGATGACCCCCTACTACTGGAAGACGCCGAAGGCGGGGGCGGAGCGGCTGGCGGCCCTGGACCGCCTCACCACCCGCATCTCCTTCCGTATCCATATTTTTCAAAAGTCTTGATGCAGAATGGCTGACAAGTAATTTCCCTTTTCTGCAAAATCGTCTTTTATCCATTCAAGGGCGCATCCCATCTGTGGGATGCGCCCTTTTTTTCACGTGCTCACGCCCGGGTCACCTGGATCCGCCGGGTGGCGATCTTCTCACAAAAGCAGGCGTCGTGCTCCACGAACAGCAGCGTGGGCCGGCAGGCCAGCAGCAGGTCCTCCACCTGCATCCGGGAGATGACATCGATGAAGTTCAGGGGCTCGTCCCACACATACAGGTGGGCCTGGGCGCAGAGGCTGGCGGCCAGCAGCACCTTTTTCTTCTGGCCGCTGCTGTAGTCCTCCAGATTCCGCTCAAACTGCTCCCGGGGGAAGTCCAGCTTCCGCAGGATGGTGCGGAACCGGCTGCCGTCCAGGCCCTGGTCCCGGGCGAAGTCCGTCAGGCTGCCCCGCAGGTGATCCGTGCTCTGGCTCACATAGGAGATCACCAGGCCGCTCATGGTCTCCACGGTGCCGCTGTGGGGGATGTCCTCCCCCAGCAGCAGCTTCAGCAGGCTGGACTTGCCGCACCCGTTTCCCCCCTGAAGGGCGATCCGCTCCCCCGCCAGCACCTCAAAGGTGACGCCTTGACAGACGGTGCGGCCGTCATAATAGACCGCCGCGTCCCGGAACTCCGCCAGCCGGGTCCCCGGCCGACAGGGCAGGGGCGTCACCGCCAGGGTCTCCTGCCGCTCCAGATCCCGCAGCAGCTGCCGCTTCTCCTCCACCGCCTCCTCCCGGCGGCGCTGGATGGATTTGGACCGCTGCATCAGCTTGGCGGCCTTGTGGCCCACAAACCCCCGGTCCGCCGCCTTGGCGCCGGTCTTGTCCACGCCGAACTTGCTCTTCTCCGTCCGGTCTGACCAGCCGGAAGCCCGGCGGGCGGACGCCGTCAGCCGGCCGATGTCCTTTTGCAGCTTCTCCTGCCGGGCCAGCTCAAAGGCGTCCTGCCGCTGGCGGTTCTCCCACCAGGAGGAGAAGTTCCCCCGCTGGATCTCGATATGGGTCCGGTTGATGGCCAGGATGTGGTCCACGCACTGGTCCAGAAACCCCCGGTCATGGGACACCAGCAGGAAGCCCCGCTTCCGGGCCAGATAGTGCCCCAGCTTCCGCCGCCCCTCCAGGTCCAGATGGTTGGTGGGCTCGTCGATCAGCAGAAAGGCGTTCTCCTTCAAAAACAGGGCCGCCAGCAGCACCTTGGTCCGCTCCCCGTTGGAGAGCTGGCCGAATGGCCGCTCCAGAGCCTCCTCCGCCAGGTCCAGCAGGCCCAGCTCCCGCTGGATCTCCCAGTCCTCCGCCTCCGGTGCGATCTCCCGCACCACCTCCAGCCCCGGCCGGGACAGGTCCGTCACCTCATAGGGGAAGTACTCAAACGCCACGGAGGCGGAGATGGTTCCGCTGTAGGGGTACTTCCCCTGGAGCAGCCGCAGGAAGGTGGTCTTTCCCCGGCCGTTCCGGCCGGTAAAGCCCAGCTTCCAGTCTGTGTCGATCTGGAAGCTCACATGGTCAAAGACCAGCTCCGGGCTGCCCTCATATCCAAACGTCAGATTGGAGACGTCGATCATCGACATGTCGCATTCCTCCTTTCCACAGCTCCGCGTGGAACCCGGTCCGCCGGGAACTCCGGCTGGGCCACCACGCAGGCGTGTCCTCTCTGTTTTTGCGATGCGGCACGCGTTTGCACAGCAAAAAACGGCCGCGGGAGAGCAGACCTCTCCCGCGGCCGGGCATATGCCACCCGCCCCGTCTCCGGGGCTGTGGGACCCCTGGGTGCGTTCAGCGGTCTGCCTTCCCTGTGATGGCACGGCGAATCCGGCGGCGTCTCCGCCGCGGCAGTTCCCGATACCAAAACAATGAAAGTCAGATCCGCATCCGCGCACCCCTCCAATTCTGAATCAATCTCCGGCTATCCTAGCACACTCCCGCCGGGATTGCAACCCCTCATTCCTCGATTTTGGGAAAGGTCAGGATGAAGGTGCTGCCGTGGCCCGGCTCGCTGTGGAGCTCCACCTGGGCCCCCAGGTAAGCGGCCCCGTGCTTGACAATGGAGAGCCCCAGCCCCGTGCCGCCGGAGGAGTGGCTCTTGTCCACCCGGTAGAACCGCTCGAACACCCGGCCCTGGGCCTCCCGGGGGATGCCGATGCCGGTGTCCGCCACTGTGATCCGGGGGCCGGAGGCGGTGTCCTCCACCGTGACGGTGACGCTGCCGTCCGGTCGGTTGTATGCGATGGCGTTGTCGCAGAGGTTGTAGACGATCTCCTCCACGATCTGGGGCACTCCCCGCACCAGGGTCTGGCCGCCCTGGAGACGGGTGGTCACCTGCTTGCGCCGGGCCGCCGGGGCCAGCTGTTCCAGCACGGCCCGCGCCTCCTCATACAGGTCCACGGTCTCCCACTGGCCCAGGCCGCCGCCCTCGTCCAGGCGGGACAGCTTGATGATGTCGTTCACCAGCCCGATGAGCCGCTCCGTCTCCCGGTGGATATTCCCGGCAAAGTGGGGGATGTCCTCCGGCTTCACCAGGCCGTTTTGCAGGATCTCCGCCGTGCCCAGGATGGAGGTCAGAGGTGTCTTCAGCTCGTGGGACACGTTGGCGGTGAACTCCCGCCGCAGCCGCTCCCGCTGCTCCTTCTCCGTCACGTCCAGGATCACCAGCACCGCGCCCACGATCTGGCCGTCCTGCTCCACCGGGCTGACGATGATCTGGCGGCAGTCATCGTCCTTTTCCAGCAGCTGCTCGCACCGCCGGCCGGCCAGGGCCTCCTCCACGCAGTGGCGGAAGCCCGCCTCCCGGTCCAGGGCGTAGACGCTCTCCCCCTCCTCGGCGGGGGGCTGGGCGTACAGCAGCCGCAGCACGGCGGAGTTGTAGGTCAGCACCCGGGTCTCCTGGTCGATCACCAGGAAGCCCTCGCTCATGTTCTCCGTGATGGCCACGAACTCCTCCTGCCGGCGTTTCAGATCCCGCATCTGCCGCTGGATCTGCCGCTGCTGGCTCCGGAGCTTGGACAGCAGCGGCGTCAGCTCCTCATAGGTCTCGCCGCCGGCGGGGTCATTCAGGTCGATGTTGTTGATGGGCTCCACCAGCTGCCGGGACACCCGGGAGGCCAGCGCCATGGCCAGGACGAAGGCCAGCAGCATCATCAGCGCCACCGGCTGCAGCGCCTGCAGCACCAGCATCCAGACGGAGTACTGGGTGCTGGACACCCGCAGCACCGTGCCGTCGGCCAGCCGCTGAGCCACATACAGCGTCTGCTGGGAGAGGGTGTCGGAATAGCGGGCCGCCTGGCCCTTGCCCAGGGTCATCGCCTCCCGGATCTCCTCCCGCTGGGCGTGGTTCTCCATTTTGGCCGGGTCCTCCCGGTTGTCGAAGAGCACGGCGCCGTCCGCGTCCACCCAGGTGACCCGGTAGCTGCCGGGCAGATCCTCCGAGAGATAATCCGCGCCGGTCTCCTCCACGCCGTGGGCGATGTACTCCGCCAGGCTCTCCAGCTCGTCCGCCACCCGGTCCTGGAAATAGCCGTGGAGCACTCCCACGATCAGCACCAGGCTGGCCAGCAGCACCGCCAGGGACACCGCCAGGATGGACCGAAAAATCCGTTTCGTCATGTCGCCTCCAGCCCCCGGTCAGCTCACCGTGCTGATCTTGTAGCCATAGCCCCGGACGGTCTCGATGTATGCCCCGGCCTCTCCCAGCTTCTGGCGGAGGGTCCGCACATGGACGTCCACCGTCCGGCTCTCGCCGGTGAAGGCGTAGCCCCAGACGTTTTCGATCAGCTGCTCCCGGGACAGCACCTGCCCCGGGTTCCGCAGCAGCAGGCACAGCACCTCGAACTCCTTCTGGGTCAGGGTGGTCTCCTGTCCCCGGACCCGGACGATGTGCTGGCCCGGATCCACCTCCAGAATGCCGCAGCGGAGAATGCCGTTCTCCGTCTCCGTCCGCCGCAGCAGCGCCCGGATGCGGGAGAGCAGCTCCATCATGCCGAAGGGCTTGGCCACATAGTCGTCGGCGCCGCCGTCCAGGCCGATCACCTTGTCGTACTCCGTGCCCTTGGCCGTCAGCATGATCACCGGCAGCTTTGCGGTGCGGGGAGCGGCGCGGAGCTTTTTCAAAACAGAGAGGCCGTCCTCCTCCGGCAGCATGATATCCAGCAGCACCAGGGAGGGCAGCTGCTCCCCCACGGCCTGCCAGAACAGGGAGGGCAGCGGAAAGCCCTTGGCCTCCATGCCCTGGCTGTTCAGGGTGTAGATCACAAAATCCCGGATACTGTCGTCATCCTCCAGCAGATAGATCACAGTCATCCCTCCAAATTTCAGTCTCCCGCCCCACTGGAAGGGCGGAGGGGCGGCCGCTCCGGCCGCTCAGATCAGCTGCTGTTCGTTGATCATCAGCTTGAATTGCAGGCCCAGACGCTCCGCCGCCTTCCGGCAGAGGATCATCCGGTCCATGAAAATCTCAAAATACTCCATGACAGAGCCGTACTTGGTATCCACGGACAGCTTCAGCTTGATGAGCGAGTGCTCCTCGTTGATCTTCAGCCTGGACTTTTTCACCGAGTAGTTCACCCGGTCATGGATGTCAAAGCTGGCCGGATCCGGATTCCGGACCCGGCTGCGGCGGACGTCGGACTTGTCCGCCAGGATCAGCGCCGCCGCCACGGCGTTCACCGGCATCCCGGTGCCCTCGTCGTGGTTGCCGATGGCGGTGACGATGGTGGCGATCTCCTCCGGGTCGCAGTCCATGTTGTCCAGGATGCGGAAGGCCATGACGGCCCCGGACTGGGAGTGGTCGATGCGGTTCACCAGGTTGCCGATGTCGTGGAGGAAGCCGGCGATCTTCGCCACCTCCACCGTCCGCTCCGGATACCCCAGGGTGGAGAGAATGTAGGCCGCATTCTCCGCCACCAGCGTCACATGGGCAAAGCTGTGCTCGGTATAGCCCAGGGCAACCAGGGACTCGTCGGCCCGCTGGATATAGGTCCGGACCGCCGGGTCCTTTTTCACATCCTCATAGGTGAGCATGGCGGTTCCCCCCTCCAAATCGTACTGCGCCCGCGGCGCCGGATAGGGCACAGCCGCCGCGGAAGCGGCGGTGTGTGCCGGGCAGGTCGCCTGCCTCAGTTGTTGGAGGGATGGTTGCCGGTGATGGAGTACTCCACCCACTCCGCCACATTGGTGGCGTGGTCGCCGATCCGCTCCAGGTACTTGGCCACCATGATCATGTCCAGCCACAGCTCTCCGGAGGAGGCGTCGGCGGCGATCAGGGCGATCAGCTCCTTCTTCACCTGGTTGAACAGCTCGTCCACCTGGTCGTCCTCCCGGCAGACCTCCCGGGCCAGCTCCAGATCCCGCTTGACGAAGGAGTCCACGCTGCCCGTCACCATGCGGATGACGGCCTTGGACATCTCCTCGATCCGCTGGCGGCCGGGGCCCTCCGGCAGGCGGACGAACCGGGTCAGCTCGGCGATGTCCGCCGCCTGGTCGCCGATCCGCTCCAGGTCGGAGATCATCTTCAGGGCGGAGGAAATCTCCCGCAGGTCCCGGGCCACCGGCTGCTGCTGCAGCAGCAGCTTCAGGCAGAGGTTCTCCACCTCCCGCTCCTTCTGGTCGATCTCCCGCTCCGCGTCCTCCGTCGCCTGGGCCAGATCCTCGTCGCCCTTCATCAGGGCCTGTGCCGCGGCGGAGATGGCGTCCTCGCACAGGGCGCCCATCTGAATCATTTCCACGTGCAGCTTCTCCAGCTGCTCACTGAACTTGTTTCTCACCTGACATCCTCCTTAGCCGAACCGGCCGGTAATGTAATCCTCGGTGCGCTTGTCTGTGGGGGTGGAGAACAGGACCTCGGTCTTGCCGTACTCCACCAGATCCCCCAGCAGGAAGAACGCCGTGTTGTCGGAGACACGGGCCGCCTGCTGCATATTGTGAGTCACCATGATTACAGTATACTTGCTTTTCAGCTCCACTGCAAGGTCTTCGATCTTGGAGGTGGAGATGGGGTCCAGGGCGCTGGTGGACTCGTCCATCAGCAGGATCTCCGGCTCCACCGCCAGGGCCCGGGCGATGCACAGCCGCTGCTGCTGGCCGCCGGAGAGGCCCAGGGCGCTCTTCTTCAGCCGGTCCTTCACCTCGTCCCAGATGGCGGCGGCGCGGAGGGAGTTCTCCACGATCTCGTCCAGCTTGGCCCGGGAGCGGATGCCGTGGGTCCGGGGGCCGTAGGCCACGTTGTCATAGATGCTCATGGGGAAGGGATTGGGCTTCTGGAACACCATGCCGATCTGCTTGCGCAGCCAGGTCACGTCCACGCCGGGGGCGTAGATATCCTGCCCACGGTAGGCCACCGTGCCCTTGATCTTGACGCCCTGCACCAGGTCATTCATCCGGTCCAGGGTCTTGAGGAAGGTGGACTTGCCGCAGCCGGAGGGGCCGATCAGGGCGGTGATCTCATGCTCGGGGATGTCGATATTCACACTGTGCAGGGCATGGTGTGCCCCGTACCACAGATTCAGATCTTTCACTTCAATGATGGCGGACATTTGGCACACTCCTATTATTTTTTCTTCAGTTTCCGGCCCACCAGGCTGGCGGCCAGGTTGATGATCAGGGTCAGCAGCATCAAAATGGCGGCGATGGCAAAGGCCACGTCGAACTCCGCCCGCTCCCGGGCGTACACATACAGGGCCACTGTCAGGCTGGAGCCGGAGGAATGCATGAAGTTGCTGACGGAGCCGAAAAAGTTGTTCATGCTCATGCCCATGCCGGCGGTGAACAGCAGGGCCGCGCTCTCGCCCACGATGCGGCCGATGGCCAGGATGCAGCCGGTGACGATGCCGTCGATGGAGGAGGGCAGCACCACGGTGCGGATCATGTGCCACTTGCCGGCTCCCAGGCCCAGGGAGGCCTCCCGGTAGGACTGGGGCACCGTCTTCAGAGACTCCTGGGTGGTGCGGATGATGGTGGGGATGGTGGCGATGACCAGCGTCAGGGAGCCGGCCAGCAGGGATGCCTGGAGCCCCAGCAGCTCGCAGAAGAACAGCATACCCACCAGGCCGAAGATGATGGAGGGGATGCCGGTCAGGGTCTCCGTGGCAAACTCGATGGCTGCCACCAGCTTTTGGTTCTTGGCGTACTCCGTCAGGTACACGGCGGCCCCCACGCCCAGGGGCAGGATGATGATCAGCGTCACCACCACGATGTAAATGGTGTTGGCGATGTTGGGCAGGATGCCGATGGTGTCGTTGATGTAGCTGGGCTCCGTGCTCAGGAACTCCCAGGTCACATGGGGCAGGCCCCGGATGAAGATATAGCCGATGATGAAGATCAGCAGGGCGCAGGTCAGCCCGGCGCAGAAATACAGCAGGAACCGGAGCACCCGGTCATAGGCCTTGCGCCGGCCGGAGAGGGGCTGCACGGTGATTTTGTTCTCTTCCATATTCCGCTCACCCCTTCTTCCGCTTCAGCAGCGTGTTCAGAACGATGTTGATGATCATGATGAAGATGAACAGCACCAGGGCGATGGAGTACAGCGCCTGGCGCTGCAAGCCGGAGGCATATGCCATCTCGCTGGCCACGGCGGTGGTCAGGAACCGGACGCTGGAGAAGAGGGAGGGCATATTGGCCACATTGCCGGCCACCATGATGATGGCCATGGCCTCGCCGATGGCGCGGCCGATGCCCAGCACCACCGCCGCGGCGATGCCGCTGGAGGCCGCGGGCACGCTGACCCGGAACACGGTCTCAATGTGGGTGGCGCCCAGGGCCAGGCTGGCCTCCTCGTACTCCGGGGGGACGGCCTTCAGGGCGGTCTCGGACACAGAGATGATGGAGGGCAGGATCATGATGGCCAGGACGATGATGGCGCAGAAGAGGCTGGCGCCGTCCGGCAGGTCAAAGGCCCTGCGCACGGCGGGGACCAGCACCATCATGCCGATCAGGCCGTAGACCACGGAGGGGATGCCCGCCAGCAGGTCCACCGCCGGCCGGACCACGGCCGCCAGCTTGGGAGGGGCCACTTTTGCCAGGAACACCGCCGTCATGAAGCCCACGGGCACGCCCAGGATGATGGCGCCGCAGGTGCCGTAGATGGAGGTCAGGATAAAGGGCAGGATCCCGAACTTGGGATCCGATGCCGTGGAGGCCCACTCCCTGCCGAACAGGAAGTCCACCAGGCCGATCTCCCGGATGGCGGGCAGCCCGGAGATGATCAGATAGATGCTGATGAAGAGCACGAACACGATGGCGACGAAGCCGCAGATGAAAAACACGGCGTTCATGATCCATTCCATCGGTCGGATTTTTTGTTTTGTGGCATTCATGGTAAATACCGGCCTTTCTCAAACGGGTCTTGACTCCTACAGGCGGAGTGCCCCCTCGAAGCCAAGGGGGCACTCCGTCGGTCATGTACGAATTTTGAATTACTCGGCCACGGGCACAGCGCCGGCGCCGGCGATCAGGTCAGAGGCCTCCGTGGAGGTAGCCCAGTCGACGAAAGCCTGAGCGGCATCAGACAGCGGGGTGCTGTCGCTGATGATGAAGTTGAAGTTCCGCTGAATGGCGTAGGAGCCGTCCAGAACGGTGTCCTCAGAGGGAGCCACGCCGCCCACGGTCAGGATCTTCACGGTGTCGTCGCCGGTGACAGCGGACAGGGAGGCATAGCCGATGGCGTTGGGGTTGGAGGCGACGCCTGCGACGACCTCGCCGGTGGAGGTGTACTCGTTCTGATACTTGCAGGCATCCTCCGTGCCGGTGATGGACTCGAAGCCGTCCCGGGTGCCGGAACCGGCCTCACGGCCCATGAACACGACCTGGGCGTCGTTGCCGCCCACCTCGGACCAGTTGGCGGTGGTGCCGGTAGCCAGGGCGGCGATCTGCTCCAGGCTCAGGTCAGAGACAGGGTTCTCGGGGTTGACGATGATGGCGATGCCGTCCTTGGCAACGGTGATCTGGCTGACGCCGGTCTCGTCCTCCTTCAGGTCGCGGGAGGCCAGACCGATGTCGCAGGTGCCCTCCTGGGCGCCGGTGATGCCGGCGCCGGAGCCGCTGCCGGTGTAGTTCACGGTCACGCCGGGCTGCACTTCCTTGAAAGCCTCGATCAGGGTGCCCATCACATCCTCCATGGAGGTGGAGCCGTTGGTGTTGACGGTGCCGCTCAGTTCGGTGGTCTCCTCCTGTGCGGTATCGCCGGAAGCGGTGTCGTCCGCAGCGGTGGATTCGTCAGAAGAGGTGTCGCCGCCGCAGCCGGCCAGCAGGGCCATGACCATGGTCAGGGACAGCAAGAGAGAGAATACTTTTTTCATGTTGAAGATTACTCCTTTTTCCGATGTCTTTGCTCAAGGGACGGTCTTAGTATAAACAGCCCCAAGTAAAATCCGATACCAGTTCTATGTAAAGTCTGTGTAAAATCCGTCGTTTTTTGTTCGGTTTTCTCGCATTCTCAGCCACTTTTATGAATAATTGACAGAGAAACATCCCTTTCCTTTTTTTGATTCGGCTATCTGACAAATCTGTTCCGGAGGCCGACGCCCTAGCCCCGCCCGTCCCCTTGCGCCCGAACAAAGCCGTTTGGCCTTGAAGGCCCCGGCTTTCAAGACTTGCGGCTTTGTTCGGCACGCATTATAATAGAGGTACTTTCATGAGACGCAAGGAGACACCGCTATGGATTACACGGAGCTCCGCCGTCTGGCGGAGGACATCGAGGCCGAGTGCGGCAAGGTCATCATCGGGAAGCGGGAGCAGATCCGGCTGGTGCTCACCAGCCTGTTTGCCGGCGGCCACGTCCTGATCGACGACATCCCCGGCGTGGGCAAGACCACGCTGGTAAAGGCCCTGGCCGCGGTGCTGGGCTGCGGCATGGTGCGGGTGCAGTTCACGCCGGATCTGCTGCCCTCGGACATCGTGGGCATGAACATCTACCATCAGAAGACCGGGGAGATGGTGTTCACCCCCGGCCCCGTCATGACCAACATCCTGCTGGCGGACGAGATCAACCGGGCCATTCCCCGGACCCAGTCCGCCCTGCTGGAGGCCATGGAGGAGCGGCAGGTGTCTGTGGACGGCGTGACCTATCCCCTGGCCCCGCCCTTCATCGTCCTGGCCACCCAGAACCCGGTGGAGACCGAGACCACCTTCCCCCTGCCCGCCGCCCAGCTGGACCGCTTCCTCTTCAAGCTCTCCATGGGCTACCCCACCCCCCGGGAGGAGGCGGCCATGCTGCGGACCGTGGGGGATGGGGCGGCCTTTGACACCCTCCGCCCCCTGCTCTCCCCGGAGCGGATCAACCGGATCACGGAGGAGATCCATCACGTGCGTCTGTCCGATCCGGTGGTGTCCTACATTGTGGACCTGGTGCAGGTCACCCGTGGCCAGCCGGACCTGGCCTGCGGCGCCAGCCCCCGGGTGTCCCGGGACCTGTTCCGGGCCGCCAAGGCCTACGCGGCCCTCCAGGGCCGGGACTACGCCACGCCGGACGATGTGAAGTATCTGGCCCGGTATGTCCTGCCCCACCGGGTGCTGTTGTCCAGCCAGGCCGCCCTGGCGGGGCGGGAGGCCGCCGCCGTGGTGGAGGAGCTCCTGGCCCAGATCCCCTGCCGCGAGACCGGTGAGGTCCTTGTCCATGGCCAGAAAACCTGAGTCCTCCGCCCTGGACTTCTCCGAGTCCAGCCTTTTCACCGGGCGGTTCACCATTCTGGCCCTGCTGGCCTGCGGCGTGGGCTTCAGCCTGTACGGCCGCCTGCCTGCCGCCCTCTTTTTCCTGGCGGCTGCGGCGGTGGCCGCCGGCGCCCGGCTCTGGGCCCGCCATGTGCTGGACGGCGTCACCGCCTCTCTCCGGGCGGAGCGGAGCTTTCTCTTCCCCGGGGAGTCCTGCCCCCTCCGGATGACGCTGGACAATCCCAAGGCGCTCCCCCTCATCTGGCTGACGGTGCGGTTTCCCCTGGGGCAGGGCGGTGCCCTGGCGCCGGAGCATTCCTGGGAGACGGTGGAGGTGCCGGAGGGCCCCATCCAGCGGCGCTATTTTGAAAAGAACGTCTCCTTCCTCATGTGGCATCAGCAGGCGGCCGTCTCCGTCCATCTCCAGGCGGCCCACCGGGGCCTGCTGACCTTTGACCGGCTCCGGCTCCTCTCCGGTGACGGGCTGTGCCTGTGCGTCCGGGAGAAGGAGGTCCCCCTGCCCCGGCCCGTGACGCTGGCGGTCTTTCCCCGTCTGGTCCCCGTCTCCACCCGGTGGTTCCGCCGCCGCAGCTGGGAGGCGGAGACCGGCTCCCGGGGCTTTCGCGATGACAAGACCGTCATCCGCAACGTCCGGGCCTATCAGCCCGGGGACAACGCCCGCGCCCTGAACTTCCGCCTGATGGCCCGGGGTCAGGGGGCCATGGTGAACGTCTACGAGAAGATCGCCCCCCGGCGGGCCTGCTTTCTGCTGGACGGCGCCTCCTTCTCCCCGCTGCCGCCAGAGGCGCTGGAATCCGCCCTGGAGATCCTGGCCTCCCTGATGGCCCAGCTGGCGGGGGAGGAGGTGGCGGTCTCCCTTCTGATCTCACGGGCCGCCGGATGGCCGGAGCAGTTCGCGGCCTGCCGGAACCGGCGGGAGCTGTCTGCTCCGCTCCTGCTGCTGGCCGCCGCGGATCCCTCCGCCGCCCTGACGGAGGAGGAGATCCTCGCCCGGCTGCCCGGCCTCTCCAGCACGTTCCTGGTCTGCGGCGACGTCCGCCGGCTGGAGGCCGGCACCTGCACCCTGCTGGCCCGGCACCACGTGCCCCTGCTGGCCTGGGGACAGCAGGCCCATCCCCTGCTGACAGTTCTGGATCTGCGCGATTTTCAGGAAGGGGGACACCTGTGAGACATCTCCGCGCCATTGCGGCCAAATGCCTTCCCCTGGTCAGTGAGCTGCTGATCGTCTTTCTGACGGCGGACATCCTGTGGCAGCTCCTCTGCGGCCGTCCGCCCTTCTCCTTGGTGGGCTTTCTGCTCTCCGGCGGACTGATGACCGCCGCCAATCACGCCTTTCTCCGGCGGCCCAGGCTCTTTTGGCAGGTCCTCCTGCTGAATGTCTGCCTGTGCGCCGTCTGGGTCCCCCTGCTGAGCCTCACCCTGGAGCGCACCTATCCGCCGCTACTGGTGCTCCAGCTCCCGCTGTATCTCTTCCCCCTCTGCCGGGGGTATCACTGGGGCGTGACATCCGTCTCCATCCGGGCGCTCCGCAGTGCCGGGGAGTACATGGGCCTGTACGGTCTCTTCTATCTGACTGTGGCCTCCTTCGTCCCCCAGCTGTTGAGCCGGGTCCCCGTGCTGCTGGCGGTGCTGCTGCTGGATCTGCTGGCGGTGGTGGGAATGCGCACCTCCGGCCGGAACACCATCCGGGCCGGCTCTCCCCTCAGCCGGCTCCCGGCCCTGCTGGTGCCGGCGGCGCTGATCGCCGGGGCGGCCGCCGCGTGTCTGGGTCTGCTGTCCGTCCGGGGGACGCTGATCCCCCTGGTGCAGGCAGCGGGTGCGTGTCTCCAGAGCGGCCTGCGGGCCCTGGTGGGATTCCTGATGTCCCTGTTCTGGGGCCGCTCCTCCACCGTCAGCGATTCCGCCGCCTCCGCCGCGGCCGGCAGCAGCGGCGGAGGCCCCACTCAGGAGGAGACCGCCGCCCGCGCCATCGATCCCCAGCTGCTGGGGGTTCTGCTGCTTCTGGCTCTGGCCGCCCTGGTGCTGCTGGGCCTTGCGGCGCTGATCCGGTGGATCTGGCGGAATCGCCGCCGGGTCCGGTCTCTGGAGGAGGCGTTCGGAGAGGACGTGGTCCGCACGTCTCTCCGCCGCGCCGGGCTGCTGGCCCGTCTGCGGCAGCGCCTGCGGATCCGGGTCTATCTGGTCCGATACGCCGGAACGCCCCGGGCCGCCCTGCTCCAGCTGGAGCGGTGGGGCGCCGGGCACCACTGCCGCCGCCAGAGGCAGGAGACTCCCCGGGAATATCTGACGCGGCTGGCGGAGGGACCCCTGGGGCCGCTGCTGGGATCGTCCCTGCGCCGCCGCTATGACACCCTGATGGGCGACGTGGACAGGAGTCTGTACGGCGGCCTGCCGCCCCAGCTCTCCCGGGAGCAGGTGCGGGATCTGCTGGCCGCCATCCGCCGGGGAAAGGCCGGCTCCGCCGCCTAAATGCAAAGCAGGAGGGGACAAGCGAATCCGCTTGTCCCCTCCTGTGTTTATACCAGGGAGCTCCCCCTCTTATTTTGCTGCCTGCTGCCGGTTGTAAGCCTCCAGCTCCATGACGCCGTCGATCAGCATCTGCTGGTCCACGGGATAGGGCCAGATCCGCACGTCGATGCCCTGCAATGCCTTTTCTGTCACGGCGGGCAGATCCTCCTCCCGGGCGTGGATGTCCGCCAGGCAGGTGGGCAGGCCGATGGACTTGTTGAAGGCGAACAGCTTGTCCCGCTCGGCGTACTGCTTGTCCACGGTCAGCATCACCAGGATGCCGTAGGACACCACCTCGCCGTGGAGGTGGTGGTTGGCCTCCGTGCTGGGCAGGATGGTGAAGCCGTTGTACATGGCGTGGGCCATGCCGGTGGTGTAGTCCACCTGGACGAAGTTGGACACGAAGCCCGTGGACACAATGATGGCCAGGATGATCTCCGTCAGCTCCATGGTCACCCGGTGGGCCTCGCAGTCCTCCATGGCCTTCTTGCCCCAGCGGACGATGGGCTCCGCGCACATGGAGCTCAGGGCGATGCCCATGGCGTCGGAGTGGGCGGGGATGTCGTTCCGGGAGGAGATGGTGCACTCATAGTGCTTGGCCATGGTGTCCCCCATGCCGGCCCAGAGGTACCGCACCGGCGCGTTGGCGATGATCTCCGTGTCGATGAAGATGTGGTTGGGGGGGATCTTGGAGAAGGAGTACTCCCGCAGGCTGCCGTCCGGATGGTAGACGATGCCCAGGGATGTGCAGGACGCGCAGGTGGAGGCGATGGTGGGGAAGGTGAAGAAGGGCCGGTTGGTGCTGTGGGCCAGGACCTTGCAGGTGTCGATGGCCTTGCCGCCGCCTACGGCGAAGAGCATATCCGCCTCCGCCACCTGGGGCCGCAGCATCTCCATGTTCTCCACAGAGGCCTCGCCGCCGTACCAGAACACGCCCAGGACCTCCAGGCCGGAGCCCTCCATGGCCTTCAGGATCTTGTCCTTGGCCGCGGCCAGAGCCTTCTCGCCGCCGATGATGGCCACCTTGCGGCCGTATGCCGGGCAGACGTTTTTGATGTCCTCATAGGCGTCCGGCCCGATGGTATAGCCGGGAAAGAGCGATTTTTCCATATTGCAAAACTCCTTTTGGTGTTGGTATAACTGCTGGGATGGGGCTTTCTCTCACTCCGCCTCTGCGGGAGCGGCGGGACGGGCCGCGGGACGGGCGGCGGGCTTCTCCGGCGCCGCCTCCGCCTGGGGCACCTCGGCAAAGACGCCGCTGTGGGCCTTCAGATACTTCCGGTTCTTGTAGACGCCCACGGTCAGGAACGGGATCACCACCACGAGGATGCCCAGGTAGCCGCAGTAGCCGTAGCCGTACTTGATGATGTTGCTGAGGCCCACCATGGAGATGGACATGGACAGGATGATGATGAAGGCGGAGACGATGGCGCTGCGGACCGGAGCGGACCGGATGCTGCGGAACAGGGGCAGCTTCTCAAACCGGGCCACAAAGCCGAAGATGGTGGTGACGCCGGTGGAGATCAGGCACAGCAGCAGGCAGACGCCGTAGATGACGGTCAGTCCCTGGATGCCCATGGTGTTGCACACCGTCAGGGTGGGGATGGTGGTGCCGCCGTCCACGGCGGTGTAGACATCCTCCCAGCACAGCAGCATGAACACGGAGAGCACCAGGGCCACGGCGTTCATCACAAAGGAGATCCACATGGCCTTGGCGCAGCCCTGCTTGCTGCGCATGGTGGTGCCGCAGGCCACCATGGTGGGCAGCGTCACGCACTGGAACCCGGCATAGGTGAAGGCGTTGAGGATGGCGGTGGGCACATCGGCAAAGCCGGTGGTCTGGAAGTCGGCGGCCAGCACGTCCAGGATGGACCGGTCGCTGTTGAAAATGCCCACGGCGTAGATGGTGATGGCGGTGACCAGAATGGCGATGCCCATGTAGGTGGAGGCCGCCCGGACCAGGCCGGCGCCGAAGATGGTCAGCACCAGCACCAGGGCGCCCACCGCCACCACGCCGATGTAGTAATTCAGCCCGAAATAGGTGGTCAGGGTGGAGGCGGCGCCGGAGATGGCGGCCGCCACGGCCATCAGCACCATGATGTAGAAGAAGATCTCAAACAGCCAAACCAGCTTGTCGAAGGGGTGGTACAGCGTCTCAAACAGCTCCTTGTGGCCGGTGAGGCCCCGGGAGTTGTACATGATCATGGCCTCCCGCATGGTCAGCGTCAGCAGCAGCATGGCCACGATGGCGGAGGCCACGCCGGCCCAGCCCAGGCCCACGTAGTAGGTGTTGGCCTGGTTGCCGGTGGCAAAGCCGCCGCCGGCATGGGCGGAGAACAGCACCGCGCCCACGGAGAACGCGGCCAGGAACGGGGTCTTTGGAATCTTGGTTTTCATTCTGGTTTCCTCCTGCAAAAATAGATGATGGTCTTGGCAGGGCAACAAAAAATCCCTTCGCCGCTCCTGCCGCTTGGCAGAAGAGACGAAAGGATGAAAACCTTCCGCGGTACCACTCTTCTTTGCCCCCGCAAGGGGGACACACTCACCGGGATACCATCATATCCCTGCCCTGTAACGGGAGCGCCCGTCCGCGCCTACTCCTGTTCAGCGCGGCTGCTGGTGCAGCCAGTTCGGCGGGTCTGGGAGCTCTGTGCCTCGCACCACCCGGCACTTCTCTGAAAGTCCATTCCCGCTTACTACTCTGCGTCATCGCATTGATTGTATTTGATGATAACAGACCCGCTCCGAATTGTCAAGCCCCCGATCTCTCCCCGCCGGAGCCCGGAAATCCGGGC
>DWYU01000154.1 GCA_019118505.1 Candidatus Oscillibacter excrementavium | reverse complement strand
TGAGCACCCGGACGGGCTGCTTCTCGCAGGCCACGTAGAGGTCATAGACCTCCTGGAACACGTCCTCCGGCATGTTGCCGAACTTGGACAGCTCGGCAATGGGGATCAGGTAGGCCGGATTGTACCAGTGGCTGACCATGCAGCGGGCCTGGCGCTCCGGGGGCAGGTGGGCAATCATCTCGCTAAGCTTCAGGCTGGAGGTATTGGTGGCAAAGACGGCGGTGGGCTTGCACACGGCGTCCAGCTGGGAGAACAGCTTCTGTTTGAGCTCCATCTTCTCCGGGCAGGCCTCGATGACGTAGTCCGCGTCCCGGGCGGTGTCCTCCAGGCTGGCATACATGGTGATGTTGCGGATGCCGTTGTCCCGGTCGGCCTCAGTGATATATCCCTCGTCCACCATGAACTGGAGCTCCTCCCGGATCTTCTGGGGGGCGCTCTCCCGGACGGCGTCAAAGGGCTCGTACAGGTTGACCTGATAGCCGTGGCGGGAGAAGGTGTGGGCAATACCGTGGCCCATAGTGCCGGCGCCCAGCACGGCGATGGTCTGAATCATAGCAATTTCTCCTTTTCCCTTACACGAAGAATACACCCAGCAGCGCGATGAGGATGGGGGCCACCAGGGACACCCAGAACACGGGCATGTAGGCCTGCTTATGGTTCAGCTTGCCCATGGACAGGATGAGCACCACAAAGGAGTTCCAGGGCACGGTGTCGAAGCCGCCGGAGGCGGTGACCACCACCCGGTGGATCCACTCCGGATCCAGTCCGGCGGCGATCCAGGCATTGCTGAACATTTCCAGAGTCATGGCGATGGCGCCGGAAGCGGAGCCGCAGATGAGGGCCATGATGTTGGTGATGCCCACCCCGGAGCAGGTCGCTTGGGGGATATTTCGCTTCCGCGGACAGGGAGGAGCATCAATGGCTCAAGGCTCTACCCGCACCGTCAGGCGGGAGGCGTGCAGCCCGCCGTGGTGTACCCGGTTATGAGCCACCACGGTCCGGGCGGAAGCATAGCCTTCCCGGGTGTTGCTGTTGGGGAATATGAAATTTTTGGCGCTGGAAGTAATGGTTACCCGGATGCGGTGGCCTTTCCGGAAGCAGTTGGACAGCTTGGTGGTACGGATCTTCAGGCAGACGATCTCGCCTTCCTGCAAAAACTCCGACCGGGCAAAGCCGTTGCGGTAACGGGCGCTGAGCAAGCCGTCCGCCAGTTTGATGGACCGGCCGTTCTCGTCCACATCGGTAACACGCACCACAAAATCCGTATCCGGCGCGTCAGAGGAAATATACAACTCCGCCGTCATATCGCCGGTCAGGACCAGATCTTCCTCCAGCACGGGGGAGGTGTAGCACAGCAGGTCCTGACGCAGTTCCTCCTGAGTGTAGTCCTCCGGCACCTCGATCTCGTTCTCCGACATATCGATGATGTGCTGGGACGGATGCTCGGGGTCGTAGGCGTAGCCGTCGCTGTTCTCCTGTTCCGGCTTGGCAAAGGTCAGCCGCCCGTCCCC
This sequence comes from Candidatus Oscillibacter excrementavium, assembly GCA_019118505.1. Classification (GTDB taxonomy): domain Bacteria; phylum Bacillota; class Clostridia; order Oscillospirales; family Oscillospiraceae; genus Oscillibacter; species Oscillibacter excrementavium. The sequence goes on along the minus strand of DWYU01000154.1, from coordinate 1,303 downwards.
GGCGGAGGTATTGGCGTGGCCGTCGCTGTCCAGATACAGGTGGGTGACCCGGGTCTCGGGCACCGGCCAGTTTTCGGCGGTCTTCCATACCTCCTGCCCCAGCGTGTAGTATTCCACCGGGGCGGTCTGGTCGATGCCGTTGTCCACCTCCTTGAGGTGATGCTCGAACCAGCGGAAATACAGCCAGTCCAGATCAAAGCGCAGCGCCTGACTGCCGAAGGATACCCCGTGCATGTCGTATTTGCTGTTGCCGCTATGCTGCCAGGGTCCCAGAATGACCTTGCGCATCCCCCGGGGAAAGTCGTGGACCAGTTCCAGAGCCTCCGTGGTGCCCATGCCGTTGTCGTCGAACCAGCCGGACTGGATCAGCGCCGGAATCTGCGCCCCGGCGGAGCGCTCCTGCCAGTTGGACTGACGCCAGAAATCATTGTAATCGCTGGGTTCCAGCCACCGGGTGATGAAGGGCACATCGTACCCCAGAGCCTTTTTGGGCAGGTCGGTCAGGGGGCGGATGTTCAGCACTTCCTCCCAGTCGTCCCGCTCCATCAGTTCGGGATGGAAGGTTTTCTGAGACACCGCAAAGGCCCAGGCCAGCATGCCCGAGGTGAAAGACCCGCCCCGGCGGGGCAGATCCACAAAGGAGCTGCCCGCGCAGACTACGCTGATCAGCGCTTTCAGGTGGGGGTTGCCGCTGGCAGCGGCCGCCCACTGTACATAACCCAGGTAGGACCCGCCCACCATGCCGATGCGTCCGCTGCACCAGGGCTGGGCGGCGATCCAGTTCAGAGTATCGTCGCCGTCCTCCACCTCGTGGTAGTTGGGCAGCCATTCGCCTTCACTGGCGTTGCGGCCGCGCACATCCTGTACCACCACCGCGTAGCCGCGCTGGACGTAGCGGTAGTAGACCTCACAGCCGTCCTCCTTGCCGTAGGGAGTGCGTACCAGCACTGCGGGCACCGGGGCGCCGCAGTCTTTGGGCAGGTATACGTCGGTGGAAAGATGTACCCCGTCCCGCATGGGCACCGGGAATGTCCCCGCATGCTCTACCGGGAACAGCTGTTCCTCCGGCCAGGTCGAGCGCCACAGGCGCAGGACGGTCTCCTCCTCGGCACCGGGTTCCACCAGCACCGTGACCATCTCCCGTGCAGGGCAGGTGACGGCGATCAGCCGCCCCTCTTTCATCTGTTTGTTGTTGGGGAATTTTACATCCCGCTGCAGGTAGCTGCAGCCATCTTCACTGGTGTAGCGCTCGCCGCACAGGGAAACTTCCCCGGTGCCCTGCAGGCCCGCCTCGTAGCGGGAC
>DWYU01000153.1 GCA_019118505.1 Candidatus Oscillibacter excrementavium | reverse complement strand
ACCCAGGACTACGAGGACGCGGTGTACGATACATCCGACGGAGAGACCGTCGCGGTCTTCGGCGCCGCGGGTTCTGCGGCGGTGTCTCCCGCATGAGCCGCGTCAGGACCCGCCGGAGGCATCTGAACCTCCGCTTCGCGGCGCTGTGCCTGCTCCTGGTCTTTGTTCTGGCAGGGGCCGCCGTCTGGCTGTGGGCCAATCGGAGCCTGCCGGGGGAGGATGTGGAAGTTCCGGACTATGTGACCGAGGACCTTCTCACGGTGAATCCCTGGTCCCGGCCCGGCACGCCTCTGGAGAACATTGACGGCGTGGTGATCCACTACGTGGGCAATCCCGGCACCACGGCCCAGGCCAACCGCAATTACTTCGAGTCCCTCTCCACCGGGGAGGAGGAGACCTACGCCAGCTCTCACTTCATCGTAGGGCTTGAGGGCGAGGTCCTCCAGTGCATCCCCCTGACGGAGATCGCCTACGCCTCCAACATCCGCAACGAGGACACGGTGGCCATCGAGGTGTGCCATCCGGACGAGGCCGGGGAATTCTCCCCGGTCACCTACCAGCGGGTGGTGGAGCTGACGGCCTGGCTGTGCCGGACCTTCCGCCTGGACCCGGAGACCGATGTGATCCGCCACTACGACGTGACGGAGAAGCTGTGCCCCCTGTACTATGTGGAGCACCCGGAGGCCTGGGACGCCTTCCGGGCGGATGTGGCGGCGGAGCTGGCGGACCAGGAGGCCGGGGACCCGGCATAGGATTTCAAAATTTTTTTCGTTTGGGTGAAACAAAACCCCTCTCCCGCTCGTCTTATAAGATAGAAACATCCCATTCCACCCATCACTCATGCAAGGGGGTCTTTTTCCTATGGAGCAGAATTCGGCTGCCACCACGCTGTGGCGGATGTGGGTCGATCCCGTGCGGCGCATCGTCTCCTTTCACGAGGAGAAGGACTGCCAGCTGCTGGAATTCCGCAGCCACGAGCTGTTTTTGAACTGCGTGGACCAATACGCCGGCCGCCAGTTCCGCTATCAATAAAAAAACCGGGGCGGCATCAGCCGCCCGAGGAGGCGCGTTGTATGCGGCAAGCCCGCTGGCCGGCGCTGCTGTGTCTGCTGCTGGCCACCGCCCTGACCATCTTCGCCGCCGGACAGCTTCCCGCCGCCGGTCCCTCCGCCCACGGGGGCGCTCCCCCGCAGTCCCTGAAGGAGGAGACCGTCTACTACGAGGAATCTCCACCGGTCCAGATCATCTCCCTGTCGGATCTGGAGCCGGTGGACACCCAGGCGGCCGCCAATCCCGCCTGGATCGCGGGCGGCACTCCGGCCCCGGTAGACCCGGCGGAGATGGAGGTCATTCTGGCGGAGTGTACATTACAGGACGGCACCATCATCAGGCTCTACGCCACGGCGGAGGGCCTGATTGATGGCGCTTTTTCGCGCTCCGGCGCAGGCTGGATCCGGTTCGTCCGGTGCTGCAACGGCGAGGGGGATCCCTCCGCCTTCGTGTCCAACCCCACCCTCACCCCCTTTGACGGGGTGCTGGGGAAGTCCGGCTTCCTGCTGCGGTACGCCGGCGCCCAGGGCTTCTACTCCCATGACTACTACTGGTTCGACGCCGACGGAACGCTGCGGATGCTCCACGCCTGGTTCGACCCGGTGGCCCTGGACCTGGACGGGGACGGCACGGCGGAGCTGGTCTGGGAGATCCCGGAGCGGACCTCCTCCCTGTCCTTCTGCTGTCAGGATGCGGACGGCACCGTGTACCAGGTGCAGACCGGCGTTTACGTGGGCGGGTTCCTGGAGGCGGTGGAGGCGGAGGGCCCCGGCCCGGTCCGGCTGATCTTCCGCCGCCGCGACAGCGAGACCGGCCTGTGGCAGTACCACGCCCTCACCTTGCGGGACGGGGCGCTGGAGGTGGAGCGGGACATCGCCTACGTCCCCGCGGCGCCGGAGGACGCCATCTCCCTGCCGGACCCCACGGCGGGGCGGACGGCCCTGCCCCACGTGTCCATCACCGGCCCCGACGGCTGGACCATGGACGGCGCCGGAGCGGCCGCCTATTTTGACCTGCACTCCCAGCTGTGGGACAGCCCCTTCCCCTCCCCGGACGGGACGGTGATCGTGCCCACCGACGCGCCCCTGGACGCGGCCACCGCCTACACCGTCACCTTCTCGGACCCGGAGACCGGGGCGTCCTTCTCCTGGTCCCTGGACGCGGAGGGCGTCTGCCGGTTCGACGGCATCGAGGGCAACTGCCGGCTGGTCTCCACCAGCAGCGGCTCCCTGCCCGCCTACTGCCACGACGTGCTGGCCATCTACTGCGACGCCAGCCGCACCGCCCGGAACTATGACGGCCAGGGCCGCTGGCTGGGGTGGGATCTGGTGGAGGGCTGGACGCCGTAGCCCGAAAGGCGGACATTTTTGTGGATCTTTTTGCAGGATCCGCCTTGACAAACGGCAAAAATATGATACGATAATCCGGTAAATTGAACATTCCGGCGTGGAAAAGGACGAGTACCCCTTCGGGCCCTGCAAAGAGAGCCGCCGTTTGGTGCGAGGCGGTGAGGGACGAACGGCGAAAATCACCTTGGAGCCTCCTGCTGAAAGACGACGCGAGTAAGCGTGGACGATTGATGCCCGTTACAGCATCAGCCCGTGACAGCGGGCGGCGAGGGGCCGTGTCCCGGAAGGGCGCGGCAAGAAGAGTGGTACCGCAGAGTGTTTGCAAGCGCTTTGTCTCTTGGGAAAGAGGCAAAGCGCTTTTTACTTTGCCTGGGAAGCAGCGCATCCAAGCATGAACTTCCCTACCGGAAAAGGCCCATGGAGGCGGGGTATCTGAGCAGCCGCTCCCCCGTTTTCTGGTCCGAGGAGGTATCCGGCCTCCCCGTTCCCACCCGGAGGGGCGATGTCCCGCTGGGCGGAGCGCTGGGGCTGGCCGTCCGTCCCCGGGCGTATCTCTGCCGGACCTGCAAAACCGTCATCACCCCATATCAATCAAGATTCATCAAACAGGTTTGAAATAGGAGGAAGCATATGGATTACAACAAGACCATCAATCTGCCGAAGACCGACTTCCCCATGCGGGCGGGCCTGCCCAAGCGGGAGCCGGAGATGCTGAAGCGCTGGCAGGAGCAGGACGTCTACCACGAGATGCTGAAGAAGAACGAGGGCAAGCCCCTGTTCAATCTCCACGACGGCCCGCCCTTCTCCAACGGCAGCATCCACATGGGCACCGCCATGAACAAGGCCCTGAAGGACATCATCACCCGGTCCTATGCCATGCGGGGCTACTACACCCCCTATATCCCCGGCTGGGACAACCACGGAATGCCCATCGAGTCCGCCATCATCAAGCAGAACAAGCTGAACCACAAGGCCATGAGCATTCCGGACTTCCGCTCCGCCTGCCATGACTTTGCCCTGCACTATGTGGGCGTGCAGAAGGAGGCCTTCATGCGCATGGGCGTCCTGGGCGACTGGGACCACCCCTATCTCACCATGAACCCCGGCTTTGAGGCCGAGGAGGTGAAGGTCTTCGGGGAGATGTACAAGAAGGGCTATATCTGCAAGGGCTTCAAGCCCGTGTACTGGTGCCCCCACGACGAGACCGCCCTGGCGGAGGCGGAGATCGAGTACCACGACGACCCCTGCACCACCGTGTATGTGAAGTTCCCCATGCACGACGACCTGGGCAAGCTGCCCGGCTATGACAAGCTGTTCTTCGTGATCTGGACCACCACCATCTGGACCCTGCCGGGGAATCTGGCCATCTCCCTGCACCCGGAGGAGTCCTACGCCGTGGTGAAGGCCCCCAACGGCGAGGCCTATATCATGGCGGAGGCCCTGGTGGACAAGGTGATGCGCCTGGGCGGCTTTGACACCTGGGAGGTGGCGGAGACCCACCCCGGCGCCTTCTTCGAGAACATGCTGGCAGACCACCCCTTCCTGCCCAAGACCAGCCGTCTGCTGCTGGCGGACTATGTCACCATGGACTCCGGCACCGGCTGCGTGCACACCGCCCCCGGCTTCGGCGCCGACGACTATGAGACCTGCAAGCGCTACGGCATCGAGATGGTGGTGCCCGTGGACGACCAGGGCCGCCACACCGACTACGCCGGCAAGTACGCCGGCATGAAAACCGACGAAAGCAACCCCGTGATCCTGAACGACATGAAGGAGAGCGGCATGCTCTTCGCCAGCGAGGACATCGTCCACAGCTATCCCCACTGCTGGCGCTGCAAGGGCCCCATCATCTTCCGGGCCACGCCCCAGTGGTTCTGCTCCGTGGAGTCCTTCAAGGACGAGGCCTGCGCCGCCTGCGACGACGTGCGCTGGGTGCCCGCCTGGGGCAAGGACCGCATGAAGGCCATGATCCGGGAGCGCAACGACTGGTGCATCTCCCGCCAGCGGAAGTGGGGCCTGCCCATCCCCGTGTTCTACTGCAAGGACTGCGGCAAGCCCATCTGCACCGATGAGACCATCGCCGCCATCTCCAAGCTCTTCGCCGCCGAGGGCTCCAACGCCTGGTTCGCCAAGGAGGCGGAGGAGATCCTGCCGGAGGGCTTCGCCTGCCCCCACTGCGGCAGCAAGTCCGGCTTCACCAAGGAGACCGACACCCTGGACGGCTGGTTCGACTCCGGCTCCACCCACTTCGCCGCCATGAAGAAGGACCAGGGCTTCTGGCCCGCCACCATGTACCTGGAGGGCCTGGATCAGTACCGCGGCTGGTTCCAGTCCGCCCTGCTGACCGCCGTGGGCGCCTTCGGCAAGGGGGCCCCCTTCAAGGAGTGCGTCACCCACGGCTGGACCGTGGACGGCGAGGGCAAGGCCATGCACAAGTCCCTGGGCAACGGCATGGACCCGGCGGAGATCATCAACCAGTACGGCGCGGACCTGCTGCGGCTGTGGGCCGCCAGCGCCGACTACCACGCCGACGTCCGCTGCTCTCACGAGATCTTCAAGCAGCTCAGCCAGAACTACCTGAAGTTCCGCAACACCGCCCGGTACTGCCTGGGCAACCTGGACGGCTTTGACCCCAACCACCTGACGCCGCCGGCGGAGATGGAGGAACTGGACCGCTGGGCCGTCACCCGGCTCAACGCCCTGATGGAAAAGTGCGCCAAGGCCTATGACGACTATGAGTTCCTGGTGATCACCCACGCGGTGAACGACTTCTGCGTGGTGGACATGTCCAACTTCTACCTGGACATCATCAAGGACCGGCTGTACTGCGAGGAGAAGGACGGCGCCAAGCGCCGCAGCGCCCAGACCGCCCTGTTCCTGATCCTGGACACCATGACCAAGATCATGGCCCCCATCCTGGCCTTCACCAGCGACGAGATCTGGCTCTCCATGCCCCACCGCTCCAGCGACGACGCCCGGAACGTGGTGTTCAATGACATGAACAAGCCCTTCACCGACTACGCCCTGGACGAGAAGGCCATGGAGAAGTGGTCCACCGTGGAGAAGCTGCGGGACGACGTGAACGTTGTGCTGGAGGCCGCCCGGGCCGAGAAGAAGATCGGCAAGGCCCTGGAGGCCCATGTGGCCCTCCACGCCGGGGACGACGCGGCTTCCGCCGCGCTGGTCCAGGTCATGGGCCTGAACCTGGCGGAGCTCTTCATCGTCTCCGACTGCCAGGTGTCCAATGGGTCGCCGGACACCGCCTCCACCGTGGGCAAGGGCACCAACTTCCCCGGCCTCACCGTGGAGGTCAGCGAGGCCAAGGGCGCCAAGTGCGCCCGGTGCTGGATGCACAGCCCCACCGTGGGCGCCGACGCGGACCATCCCACCCTCTGCGCACGCTGCGCCGCCGTGGTGCGCACCCTGCCCCAGTTCTAAAGGATCCAAATATACGCAAAAGGTCCCGGCCATTGGCCGGGGCCTTTTTCACGATCAAATTTTTCACGATCAAATATTCAGTTTCCCTGGCCCCGCTCCTTTTTCAGCTTGCGGATGTCCTCCCCCACAAAGGGCAGCAGGGTGTACTCCCCCTCGACCCGGGAGGCGATCTGGGGCGTGTACCGCCGGGCCAGCTCCCCCGGCAGCAGGTTCGTGCTGATGATGGTGGACCGCCGCTCCATCAGGCGGGTGTTGATGATCTGGTACAGGGCGCTCTGGACAAAGGCCGTGGTCATCTCAGACCCCAGGTCGTCCAGGATCAGCAGGTCGCAGTTCAGCACCCGCTCCACGTGGCCGTCCGCCTCCTCTTCCCGGCCGAACTTCTGCTGCTCGAACTGGGCGAAGATGTGGCCGGCGGTGTCATAGACCACGGAATATCCCTTTTCGCTGACCTCCCGGGCGATAGCGGCGGACAGGTGGGTCTTGCCCAGCCCCGGCGCGCCGAAGAGCAGGAGGTTTGCCGGGCGCTTCCCGAACTGGTGGGCAAAGTCCCCGCAGATGTCGTAGACCGTCTCCATATGCTCCCGGACGGTGACGCCGACAGCTGGGTCATACCGGTCCGGATACCAGTCTGTGGAGAAGGTGTCAAAGCTCTGGCTGCCCAGGTCCAGCATCCGGGACAGCTCCTTCTGCTGCTCCCGGGCGTAGTAGGTCCGCAGGCACCGGCACACCTGGCCGTTGCGGTAGCCGGTGTCCCCGCAGAGGGGGCAGGCCGGCGTCTCCTCCAGGGCGTCCTCCGGCAGGCCCATTTTCCGCAGCAGCTCCCGCTTCTCCGCCTGGAGGCTCAGGTTCTCATCCCGCAGCACCGCCACCGCGGACCGGGGGTCCGTGCCGTGGCGGAGAGCGCTGGTGATGATGCGGCTCATGGTGGAGCGAAGCTGGGCGTCGATCTCCCGCAGCCGGGGCTGGCGGGCGAAGATCCGATCCCGCCGCTCCTGGTACTGGTCCTGCCGCCGCTGGCGGTCCTCCTCGAACCGCTGGAGGGCCAGGCGCATCACCTTGCCGTCATATGCCACTGCCCATCACCTCCTGTTTCGATGCAGGTCCTGCATATATCTGCGCATCTCCTGGTCGGCATCCCTGGGGGGCTGCGCGTCCGCCCTGCGGGCGGCCGGGCGGTCCTTGGCCTCGATCTCCTCCACCGTGTGGAGTCCCGCCTCATGCCACTTCTTCAAGATGCCGTTGCAGTAGGCCCACTTCAGTTCGTGGCATTTCAGGATGGTCTTGTCGCAGGCCAGGGACACTGCCTCCGGCCCGAATCCCATCTCCTGCCAGGAGAGGATGTACTTCTCCTCCGACGGCGCCGGGGCCCGCTCCCCCAGCTGCAGGGCCCGCATATACTGGGGCACGGCCCCCTGGCGCTGGGCATAGGTCCGGAGGTAGGCGGCGGCCGCCTCCTGGGTGTCGATCCCCATGCGGGCCCAGGCGTAGCCCTCCTTCTCGATCTGCTTCATGCCGGGGCGGCGGCCCTCGCCGAACCGGCGCCGCACCCGCTCCACACAGTGGCAGACCAGCAGATACACCACGTCCGCCGGCAGGCCCAGATAGTCCGTCAGGCCCAGCAGGACCCCCACGTCCGGGGTGGTGAGCCGTTTGCCCAGCTTGGCCTCCACCTGCCGGATGAGCTCCCGGAACTCCCGGCTGCCCTCCAGCCGCTCCGTCACGTCAGCCTGCTGATAGGTGGGATGCTCCTCCGCCGGAGCGGGCGGCATCTCCGCCGGGGCCACCAGGCCCAGCTCCCGCAGGACGGCCTCCGCCGCCTCGATGCGGCCCCGGTCCCACCGGAGCTCCCCCGCCAGGGACCGGGGCGGCACTGTGCCCTGCCGCCGCAGCAGCGCCAGATATAACAGCGCCGCGTCCCCGTCGCCCCGGTCCAGCAGCCGCTTCACCGTGGCCGCGGACAGGGTGACGCTCTCGTCCCCGGTATGTACCAGACAGCTGGGCACTCGCCGCCCCTCCCCTCGTTTTGAACTTCCCCTATTCTACACGATTTTCCACAGCAGGACAAGCCCCGGCGGAAAAAGTCTGCGGCCGGCGCCGGGCGCTCCAGGCCCTTCCGGAAATGTGAATTTTTTCAAAACCTCCCGTTTTTGTGTGGCGCTGGCTTTTTTCCTATGATATACTACAATTTACGATAATGGGCGGCATCTGCCCTGCCGCCTGTCAAACTACCGACGAGGGGGAAGTTGTTTATGGCAAATCGTGTGGTCATCAGCATCTGCGGGGAGGAACTCACGTTCGTTGCGGAGGAGTCCTCTTCCTATATGCAGCGGGTGGGGGCCTACGTCAACGATAAGATGTCGGAGATCCTGGACAGCTCCAAGGTGGGCCGGACGGACGCCGCCGTCCTCACCGCCGTCAACATCACCGACGAGCTCTTCAAGGCCCAGGCGGAGGCTGACCAGCTCCGGGCGCAGATCAAGGGCTATCTGGATGAGGCCGGCAAGGCCCAGAGCGAGGCCAGTGAGCTGAAGCGGGAGGTCTTCCGCCTCCAGCAGAAGCTGGACGCCCAGAACAAGAACCGGGGATGAGGCCGGAGCTGCTTGCCCCCGCCGGGTCCCCGGAGGCCCTGCGGGCAGCGGTCCAGAGCGGGGCGGACGCCGTCTATCTGGGCTGGGGTGCCTTCAACGCCCGCCGGGGCGCGAAAAATTTTTCCGACGAGGAGTTTGCCGATGCCCTGGCCTACTGCCATGAGCGGGGCGTCCGGGTCTTTCTGACCCTGAACACCCTGGTGACGGACCGGGAGCTGCCGGCGGCCCTGGAGACCGCCCGGGCGGCCGCCCGCCTGGGGGTGGACGCGGTGCTGGTGCAGGACTGGGGGCTGTTTGACCTCCTGCGCCGGTCCCTGCCGGACCTGCCCCTGCACGCCAGCACCCAGATGAGCCTCTTCACCTCCGGCGGCGCCAGGGAGATCGCCGCCGACGGCTGCGAGCGGGTGGTCATCGCCCGGGAGTGCTCCGCCGAGGACACCCGGGCCATCTGCGAGAACTGCCCGGCGGAGGTGGAGGTCTTTGCCCACGGGGCATTGTGCATGTGCTACTCCGGCCAGTGCGAGATGAGCGCCCTGATCGGGGGCCGCTCCGGCAACCGGGGCCGGTGTGCCCAGCCCTGCCGCCTGCCCTACGGGGTCAACGGCCCCGTCAAGGGCTCCTATCCCCTGAGCCTGAAGGACAGCTGCCTGGCGGACCGGCTGGGCGATATGGCGGACATGGGCGTGGCCTGCGTGAAGCTGGAGGGCCGCATGAAGCGGCCGGAGTACGTGGCCGTGGTCACCGGCATCTACGCCCGGCTGCTGGAGGAGGGCCGGGGGCCCACCGCCGCCGAGGAGGCGGAGCTGGAGCGGGCCTTCTCCCGGTCCGGCTTCACCGACGGGTACTGGCGGGGCCGGCATGGCGCCGCCATGTTCGGCACCCGGCCGGAAAACGCCCCGGACCCGAAAGAACTCTTTGAAAACGCCCGCCGGGCCTATGAGAAGGACAACCTGCGGACAGTGCCGGTGGATCTCTCCTGCTCCGTGACGGCGGGAGCGCCCTGCACCCTGACGGCCTCCGACCGGGACGGCCACACGGTGACGGTCACCGGCCCGGTGCCGGAGACCGCCCGGACCCGGCCCCTGGACGGTCTGGAGCTGGAGGCCCGCCTCCGCAAGACCGGCGGCACCGCCTACCGCTGTGACAATGTGGTCACGCTGGTAGATGAGGGGCTGTCCCTCCCCGCCAGCGCCGTCAACGCCCTGCGGCGGGACGCCCTGGCGGCCCTCACCGCCGCCCGTACCGCGCCGCCGGCGCGCCGGGAGATGCCGGTGCCGCCGCTGCCGGACGTGGACGGTTCCGCAGAGGCGCCCCAGTTCACCATTTCCGTGGCCCGATTGGAACAGCTCTCCCCCGCCCTGCTGGACCTGGGCCGTCCCGCCCGGGTGGATGTCCCGCTGGAGGAGATCTCCCGGATGGAGGCCCCCCCGAAAGCGGGGCCGGTGTGCTGCGCCGTCCTGCCCCGGGTGTGGCGGGACCGGGACGAGCCGGAGCTCCGTGCCCGGCTGGAGCGTGCCCGGGACCTGGGCTTCACCGGCGTACTGATCGGGAACCTGGGGCACCTGTCCCTGGTGCGCGGCCTGGGGTTCCGCCTCTATGGGGATTACGGTCTGAATGTGTTCAACTCCCGGTCCCTGGCCTATCTGCGGGAAAAGGGACTGGAGAGCGCCTGCGTGTCCTTTGAGCTGCGGTTCGCCCAGATCCGGGACCTGAAAAAGGTCCTGCCTGCAGAGGCCATCGTCTACGGCCGCCTGCCCCTGATGATCACAGAGAACTGCCTGGTGCAGAACGAGACCGGCTGCCGTCTGGACCGGCAGGGCCCCTGGGTCCCAACAGACGGCCCCTGCCGCTGCGGCCGGACCAACACCCTGGTGGACCGCACCGGCGCCGCCTTTCCCCTGTTGCCGGCCTACGGCCACCGGACGGAGATCCAGAACAGCCGGCCCCTGTATCTGGCGGACCGGCCGGACTACCGGAAGCTGGGCCTCTCCCTTGCCCGGCTCCGCTTCACCACGGAGACGGCGGAGGAATGTGTCTCTGTCCTGCGGAGCTATCTGGACGGCGCGCCTGCCGCCGGGACTTTCACCCGGGGGCTCTATGAGCGGGGCGTGGAGTGAGGTCCCTCCCGCTTTTCTCCGCGAGATCGTCCGATTTTTGATTGCAGATTGAATTTTTCTGTTTTAATATTACGATAAGTATTCATCTTTTGGAGTTTGACATGGAAGAGATCAAGGTAAAATATTTCACAGATGACATCGACGAGCTGTGCTATGTGGAGGGAAAGTCCGACTGGATCGACCTCCACGCGGCAGAGACGGTCACCATGAAAGCCGGGGAGTTCCGGCTGATCCCCCTGGGGGTGGCCATCGCCCTGCCGGAGGGGTATGAGGCCCACATCGTCCCCCGCAGCTCCACCTTCAAGAATTACGGCATTTTGCAGACCAACTCCATGGGCGTGGTGGACTACACCTACCGGGGGGACGGGGACCAGTGGCGTATGCCCGCCTACGCCACCCGGGACGTGACCATCGAGAAGAATGCCCGGATCTGCCAGTTCCGCATCGTGCGGAACCAGCCCCGGCTGACCTTCACAAAGGTAGAGCATCTGGACGGCCCTGACCGGGGCGGCTTCGGCTCCACGGGAAAGTGAGGGGCGCCATGGCAAAGATCGTACTGGCCTCCGGTTCTCCCCGGCGGCAGGAGCTGCTGCAGCGCATCGGCATCACGGACTTTGACGTCCGGGTGCCCCAGACGGAGGAGACGTATCCCGCCGGCCTCTCCCCCCGGGAGACGGTGGAGTATATCTCCCGGGAGAAGTCCGACGCGGCCGCCGCCCTCTGCACGGCGGAGGAGATCGTCATCACCGCCGACACCATGGTGTTTCTGGACGACGCGCGGCTGGGCAAGCCCGCGGACGAGGCGGACGCATTGCGGATGCTGACGGCCCTTCAGGGCCGCCGCCACACGGTGTGCACCGGCGTCACCGTCCGCCGGGGCAATGAGATCCTGACGGAGAGCGAGGCCACCGACGTCTACTTCCGGCCCGCCACGGAGGCGGAGCTCCGGGGCTACATCCGCACCGGCGAGCCCATGGACAAGGCCGGGGCCTACGGCGTCCAGGGCCTGGGGGCATTGCTGGTGGAGCGGCTGGACGGAGACTTTTTCAACGTGATGGGCCTGCCGGTCCTGCGGCTGAGCCGGATGCTGGAGCGGTTCGGCGTCCGCTTCTTCTGCTGACCTGCGATCAGGAGGGTTTCCTTTGAAGAAATTTTTTCGGGAACACGGACTCTGGGTGCTGTTCGCCACGGCGGTGATCTCCGTGGCGCTGGCCCTCATGTCCTTTTTCTCCAACACTTCCGCGCCCCTGTCCAACCTGGCGGGGATCATCACCTCCCCCTTCCGCTCCGCCTATACGGCGGTGGCCAACTGGTTTGTGGACAAGCAGAACTACTATCAGGACGTCACGGCTCTGGAGGAGGAGAACGCGGCCCTGAAGCGGGAGAACGCCCAGCTCCAGGCCCAGCTGCGCCAGGCCCAGACGGACAGCGAGGAGAACGCCCGGCTGCGGGAGCTGCTGAACCTCCGCCCCCAGAACTACGACCTGGAGCTGGAGTCCGCCTCGGTGACGGAGCGGACCGTCACCAACTGGACCTCCTCCCTGACGCTGAACGTGGGCACGGACCACGGGGTGGAGGCCGGCGACTGCGTCATCGACGAGACCTATGCCCTGGTGGGCGTGGTCAGTGAAGTGGGCCTCAACTGGTGCACCGTCCTCACCCTGGTGGACACGGACACCTCTATCGGCGCCCAGGTGTTCCGCACCAAGGACCTGGGGCTGGCGGTGGGGGACTTCACCCTGATGCGTGAGAACCGGCTGCGGCTGGACTATCTCCCGGCGGACTGCCAGCTGCTGGGCGGCGATCTGGTCCTGACCTCCGGCCTGGGGGGATACTACCCGCCCGGCCTCTCCATCGGCACGGTGGAGGAGGTGCAGCTGAGCGACTCCGGTGCCGCCGCCTACGCGGTCCTGGCGCCCTCCGCGGACTTTGACAGTCTGGTGGAGGTCTTTGTCATCAAATCCTTCGATGTGCAGACCTGAGCGGGCCCCCGGCCCGCATTCCCCCGGGAGAGGAGGTGCCGGCCTTGCTGGCGCGCAATGAGACGATTTTCAAATGGGCCCTGTATGCCGGCGCCACCATGGTGTTCTTCCTGCTGCAGGGCGCGGTGCTCCAGCGGATCAGCCTCTGGGGCGTCATCCCCTTTGTGTTTCCCATTCTGGCGGCGGTGCTGGGGATGTACGAGGGCCCGCTGCCGGGCTCGATCTATGGATTGGTGCTGGGGGTGCTGTGCGATCTGCTGCTGCCGGCCTCCATCCCCTGCTTTTACACGCTGGTCTTTCCGGTGGCGGGCCTGTGCGCGGGTCTGATCTCCCAGAGCCTGCTGCCGGCGGGCTTCCTCTGCGCCGCCGTCACCTCCGTTCTGGCCTTTTTCCTGACCGATGCGTTTCACTGCTTTCTGCTGTGGGCCCGGGAGAAGGCGGCCTGGGCCGCCGGTGCCCGGCTGTTTTTGCAGGAGGTCTGCATCTCCATTCTGCTGATCATCCCGGTGGTGCTGCTGTTTTCCGCGGTGTTCCGCCGGACCCACCTGGACGACTGAGGGGAGGTATCTATGGACCACAAGGACGCCCGTCATTTCCGCCTGCATATTCTGGCGATTCTCTTTTTTGCGGTGATGGCGGTCTATCTGGGGGTGCTGTTCAACACCCAGGTCAACAACTATGACTACTACTATACCAGCTCCATCCGCACCATCGCCCGGTCGGAGCCCGTGGAGGCTGCCCGGGGCAACATCACCGACCGCAACGGAAAGGTGCTGGTGTCCAGCCGCTCCTCCTACAACCTGACCTTTGACGCCTCTCTTCTGGACGAGGATGAGGACGCCAACGAGGCCATTCTCCGCCTGCTGGAGCTGTGCCGGGAGCGGGGCATCAACTGGGTGGACGCCCTGCCCATCACCCGTTCCGCCCCCTTCTCTTATGGGCTGGATTCCCTGAATGACACGGACAAAAAACGTTTTCTCACCTATTTGAAGGACCTGGACGGCGCGGCGGAGGCTCTGGGCGCCTATCTGCTGGAACACCCCGCCCTGCTGGAGACCACCGACGAGGACGGCGACATCGAAAACCCCGCCGACGACATTCTGGCGGACGCGGATCTGACGGATTCCCAAAAGGCCAGCCGGCTGCTGGACGAGCTCACCGCCTCCCAGCTGACAGCCGACCTGCTGGAGGGGGCCGGCCTCTCCCCCACCCGGCTCATCGCCCTGATGCGGGAGGATCTGGACGTCCCCGCCTCCTTCTCTGTGGCGGAGGCCCGGCTGGTACTGGGCATCCAGTACGAGATCCGCAGCCGCAATCTTGTGAGCACGGACGCCTATGTACTGGCAGAGGACATCGACACGGAGCTGATCTCCCTGCTGAACGATGGGGACTACGCCGGGGCCAAGATCACCCCCTCCTCCGTCCGGGAGTACGAGACGACCTATGCCGCGCATATCCTGGGGTATCTGGGCGACATCACCGCTGAGGACGACTACCGGAACACGCTGAAGCCCCTGGGCTACGCCATGAACGACAAGATCGGCCGCAGCGGCGTGGAGGCCGCCTTTGAGGAGTACCTCCGCGGCACCGACGGCGTCCGGGTGGTATCCTCCAACGAGGAGGGCAAGATCACCGGCGAGTATTACTCCGTGGAGCCGGTCCCCGGCAACACGGTGGAGCTGACCATCGACCTGGATCTCCAGCAGGCCACGGAGGACGCCCTGGCCGCCGCCATCACCCGGATGAACGAGAACGACCCCGTGGAATCCCGGGGCGGCGCCGCGGTGGTGCTGGATGTGGACACCCGGGAGGTGCTGGCCATGGCCTCCTATCCCACCTATGATCTGTCCACGTTCCGGCAGAGCAGCATCTACGCCGCCCTGAACGCGGATCCCAACCGCCCCTTCACCAACCGGGCCACCCAGGGCCGTTATACCCCCGGTTCCACCATCAAGCCGCTGACGGCCGTGGCGGCCCTGGAGGAGGGCGTCATTTCTCCCACTGAGCGGATTCGTACTCCGTCTTTCTGGGCGTATCCCAACGATCCTACGGGCAGCGGCACCCGATGCGCTGGCGGTGACCACGGCCGTCTGAATGTGACGGAGGCTATCACCAAGTCCTGCAACTACTTTTTCGCCGAGATGGGCTACCGTCTGGGGATGGACACCTTCCTGGAGTATCTCCACGCCTTCGGCCTGGGAGAACACACAAGTATCGAGATCGGCGACGCCGCCGGGACCCTGCCGGATAACCCTGAGGGCCGGGACTACGCTCCCTGGGCCGCTTTCGGCCAGGCCAACCAGGCCTACACTCCCCTCCAGATCGCCAACTACATCGCCACTCTGGTCTCCGGCGGGGAGTTCTGTCAGCCCCATCTGCTGAAGGCCGTCAAGACCTATGACAACACCGAGGTGGTGACCGTGGGCGAGACGGAACCGGAGCGGCAGATCGACATCTCTGATTCCACCCTGGAGGCGGTGAAGAAGGGTATGCTGGGCTACACCCAGCCCGGCGGCTCTGTCTACAACGCCTTCCGCAGCTGCGTGGTCACTGCCGGCGCCAAGACCGGCACCTCCCAGCTGGGCGGCGACCAGACGGAAAACGGCGTGTTCGTCTGCTTCGCCCCCTATGACGACCCGGAGATCGCCGTGGCCATCGTCATTGAACACGCCACCTGGGGCTCCAATGTCGCCCCCACCGGCGTGGAGATCCTAAACGCCTACTTTGCCGCCGACGAGGGCGGCAATGCCGTCACCGGCGAAAATCAACTGCTTCCCTAAGGAGAGACCCGTCCCCATGAGCGAACCCTTTGTCTTTGACCCCCGCTGTGACGCCTGCAAGACCCCCTTTGGGGCCGCCGTCTGCGGCACAGCGGTCACCTTTCACTGCCGGCCCCTGGCCTCAGAAGCGTTTACCCACTGTGCCCTGGTGGTCTTTTGCGAATTTGCCGGCGTCTCCCAGGAGCTGGAGCTGCCCCTGGAGGGGCCTGCCGGCGAGCGGGTCTGCTTTTCCGGCGTCTTCACAGCCCCGGCCCAGCCGGATCTGCTGTGGTACCACTTCCGCTTCTGGCGGGAGGACGGCTCCGGCTGTGTCCTGGACAAGACCGGCTATCGCAGCGATGGGCAGACGGACTCCTGGCAGCTGACGGTCTATCGGGAGAGCTCCACGCCGGCCTGGTTCGGCGCAGGCGTGACGTACCAGATTTTTCCAGATCGGTTCTGCCGCCTGACAGTCCCGAATCCGGACGGGCTGGTGGGAAACCGCTGGGTCCACCAAGACTGGGACGACACCCCGGAGTGGCGGCCGGACCCGGACGGCGAGATCCGCAACCGGGACTTCTTCGGCGGCTCTCTGGCGGGAATCACGTCGAAGCTGGACGATTTGAGGGCCCTGGGGGTCACCACCCTCTACCTCTGCCCCATTTTCGAGTCCGCCTCCAACCATCGCTACAACACGGCGGATTACACAAAGATCGACCCCATGCTGGGGACGGAGGCGGATTTCCGCACGCTTTGTCAGGAGGCCCACCGGCGGGGGATGCGGGTGATTTTGGACGGTGTGTTCAACCACACCGGCTCCCAGAGTGTCTATTTCAACGCCGACGGCTACTACCCCACCCTGGGCGCCGCCCAGAGCCAGGATTCTCCCTGGTACAGCTGGTACCGCTTCCACCATTGGCCGGATTCCTACGACTCCTGGTGGGGCATCCACACCTTGCCGGCGGTGGAGGAATCCGCCCCCTCCTATGTGGACTTCATCATCGATGGCCGGGACTCCATCATCCGCCGGTGGCTGCGGGCCGGAGCGGACGGCTGGCGGCTGGATGTGGCGGACGAGCTGCCGGACTGGTTTCTGGAGAAGATCCGCTCCGCCATGGAGGAGACGAAGCCCGACAGCATCCTCATCGGCGAGGTGTGGGAGGACGGCTCCAACAAGATCGCCTATTCCCAGCGGCGGCGGTATCTGCTGGGCAGCGAGACCCACGGCCTGATGAACTATCCCTTCCGCACGGCTTTGCTAGCCTATCTGCGCGGCGGAGATGCAGACGACTTCCGGGAGGCCATGGAGACCCTGCGGGAGAACTACCCCAAGGCGGCCTTCTACTCCGCCATGAACTTCCTGGGCACCCATGACACCCCCCGGATCCTGACTCTGTTGGGGGCCCGGGAGATACCCGGGGACAAGGCGGAGCGGGCGGCCTATCGCCTTCTGCCCTGGGAGCGTGCCGAGGGCATTGCCAGACTGCGGCTGGCCGCCCTGGTACTCTTCACCTTCCCCGGCTCCCCTATGGTCTACTACGGGGACGAGGCCGGGATGGAGGGATTTGAGGATCCCCTGAACCGGGGCACCTATCCCTGGGGACAGGAGGACACGGAGCTGTTGGCCTGGTTCTCCCGGCTGGGCACCCTGCGGAACGCCTATCCGGCCCTTCAGTCCGGGACTCTCTCCTGGCTCTATACCGCGGGCCCCCTGCTGATCTTCGCCCGGGAGGCGGACAGTGAGCGGCTGGTGACGGCAGTGAATGCCTCCGGCGATCCCCACACAGTGACGTTGTCCTGGGGGCCCTCTTCCCCTCAGGATCTGCTCTCCGGAGAATCCCTCGCGGTCTCCGACGGCGTTTTGCGGCTGGAGCTGCCTCCCTGGGGCGGCCGGCTCCTGCGATAGATTCCCGGGATGTTTCACGTGAAACATCCCGGGCTTCTTTTTTTCTGTTTCACGTGAAACATTTTCCCGCTCCATCCGATTCTTTTCCGCTTTTCCCTTGCAACTGCTGCGGCCCCTTGTTATAATAGGTGGTTGTAAGCATTCCTGTTTCAATGGTACATTCAGAAAGTAGGTGCCCCGTGGCAAAGACCATCGCAATCGTAAATCAAAAAGGCGGCGTGGGAAAGACCACCACCTGTGTGAATTTGGCCGCGGCCCTGACTGAGGCGGGCCAGCGGATCCTTCTGTGCGACTTTGACCCTCAGGCCAACTCCACCTCCGGCATGGGAGTGGACAAGACGGTCTCCAAGGGAATTTACGACGCTTTGATCGGCGAGGTGTCTGTGGAGGACGCCCTGGTCCACACCAAGTACGGTGATGTGCTTCCCTCCAACAAGGCCCTGGCCGGTGCCGGCATCGAGCTGATCGGCATGGACCGCCGGGAGTTTCTACTGAAGGACGCGCTGGATCAGATCAAGGACCGCTATGACTTCCTGTTTATCGACTGCCCTCCCTCCCTGGAGCTGCTGACCCTCAACGCCCTCTGCGCGGCAGACGCCATTCTGGTGCCGGTCCAGGGGGAATACTACGCGCTGGAGGGGCTCAGCGACCTGATGAACACCGTGCGGATCGTCCGCCGGTCCCTGAATCCCCATCTGGAGCTGGACGGCGTCCTGCTGACCATGTTTGACGGCCGCACCAATCTGGCCCTCCAGGTGGCGGAGGAGGTCAAGCACTACTTCCCCGGCAAGGTCTACGCCACGGTGATCCCCCGGAACGTCCGCCTCAGCGAGGCGCCCAGCCACGGCAAGCCTATCACCGCCTATGACCGCACCTCCCGGGGGGCGGAGGCCTACACCGCTTTCGCGGCGGAATTTCTGAAAAAGCAAAGCGCCTGAATCTCTGGAAAGGAGCGTTCCCATGGCATCCAAGAAACCCTCCGGCCTTGGCCGGGGTCTCGGCGCCCTGCTGGGCGACGATGTATTGAAGGCGGAGACCACCGGCAGCCTCTATCTCCCCATCTCCCAGGTGGAGAGCTGTTCTTCCCAGCCCCGCAAGCACTTTGACGAGGCGTCTCTTGCGGAACTGGCGGACTCCATCCGCCAGCACGGCATCATTCAGCCCCTGACGGTTCGAAAGCTGGCCTCCGGCTACTATCAGATCATTGCCGGTGAGCGCCGCTGGCGGGCCGCCCGGCTGGCGGGACTGCAGGAGGTGCCTGTCATCGTCATGGAGGCCGACGACCGCAAGGCCGCGGAGCTGGCTATGATCGAAAACCTCCAGCGGGAGGATCTGAACCCCATGGAGGAGGCCGCCGGTTATCAGGCCCTGATGGAACAGCACCACATGACCCAGGAGGAGGCCGCCCAGCGGGTGGGCAAGTCCCGGAGCGCCGTGGCCAATTCCCTGCGGCTGTTGAATCTGGCACCCGCCGTCCGGAAACTGGTGGAGGAGGACAAGCTCTCCGCCGGCCACGCCCGGGCCCTGCTGCCCCTCCCCCCTGCCCTGCAGGAGAAGGCGGCGGAGGCCGTGGTCTCCGGCGGCCTCTCGGTCCGTCAGGCCGAGGCTCTGGCCAAGCGGCTGGCCGCGGAGCAGAAGGAGAAGCCGGCCGCCCAGACCGCTGGCGTGGACTACACCGCGGAGGCCCAAAAGGAGCTGAGCTCCAAGCTGGGCCGTGGTGTGCGGATCGTCACCGGCCGGAAGAAGGGCCGCATCGAGCTGGAATACTACGGTCTGGACGATCTGAACGACCTGCTGGACGCGCTGGCCACTCTGCGGGCCGCCAGGCGGGAATCCCAAAGCTGAAAGGACACATTGCATGAAATTCGAAAAACGCAGCGGGGACGCCGAGACCCCCGCCCCCGCGCCGGAGGACAAGCCCTCCACCGGGAAGAAGCCCGTTGTCATCTATATTATGATCCTGTTCATCGTGGCCTTTCTGCTGATGGCCCTGTCCTTCCTGATGCACCAGCGGAGCAACTCCGAGGTGCTGGGAGAGCTTCAGAACTCCGTCAGCGCCATGCAGGAGATCCAGGCCACCCAGGATGCCCTGGTGGATCTTCAGGATCAGCTGAAAGATGCGGAGGACACCATTGAGGATCTGGAGTCCGCCGCAGCGGACCAGCAGCAGGCTCTGGAGGCCTCGCAGCGGGAGGCCGAGGCCCTGCTGGCGCTGTACACCCTGCAGCAGCAGTACGCCGCCGGCGATCTGGAGGCCTGCCAGGACAGCATCCAGGCCTTTGAGTCCGCCGGCTATCAGGAGGACCTGCCCCAGGCCGCCGGGGACGGCATCACCTCGCCGTCTCAGCGGTATGCCCAGCTGAAAGAGGCTGTGGAGGCCCGCGCTGCGGAGCAGCCCTGAGCACTGTTTCACGTGAAACAATCCATTCTGTTTTGAGGAGAGAGCTATCATGCTGGATATCAAATTCATCCGGGAGAACCCCGATGCGGTACGAGAGAACATCAAGAAGAAATTCCAGGACGCCAAGCTGCCCCTGGTGGACGAAGTGCTGGATCTGGACGCCAAACGCCGGGCAGCCATCGCTGAGGCGGACCAGCTCCGCTCCAACCGGAATCAGCTGAGCAAGCAGATCGGCATGCTGATGGGCCAGGCCAAGAAGGATCCCTCCAAGCTGCAGGAGGCCGAGGCCGTCAAGGCCCAGGTCAAGGAGCAGGCGGACCGCCTGGCGGAGCTGGAGCAGCAGGAGACGGAGCTGGAGGCCAAGCTGCATCACGACATGCTGCTGATTCCCCAGATGATCGATCCCTCCGTGCCCATCGGCAAGGACGACAGTGAGAACGTGGAGGTCCAGCGGTTCGGCGAATGCAACGTGCCGGACTTCCCCATCCCCTACCACGTGGACATCATGGAGTCCTTCAACGGCATCGACCTGGACGCCGCCGGCAGAGTCTCCGGCAGCGGATTCTACTACCTGCTGGGGGACATCGCCCGGCTCCACGAGGCGGTGCTGGCCTACGGCCGGGACTTCATGATCAACAAGGGCTTCACCTACTGCATCCCCCCCTTCATGATCCACGGCAACGTGGTGGAGGGCGTCATGAGCCAGACCGACATGGACGGCATGATGTACAAGATCGAGGGCGAGGACCTGTACCTCATCGGCACCAGCGAGCACTCCATGATCGGCCGGTTTATCGACCAGATCCTTCCCATGGAGTCCCTGCCCCAGACCCTCACCTCCTACTCCCCCTGCTTCCGCAAGGAGAAGGGCGCCCACGGCATCGAGGAGCGGGGCATCTACCGCATCCACCAGTTTGAGAAGCAGGAGATGATCGTGGTCTGCAAGCCCGAGGAGTCCAAGGAC
>DWYU01000152.1 GCA_019118505.1 Candidatus Oscillibacter excrementavium | reverse complement strand
AACGGCACCCTGGAGGACTGCGCCGGCTGTCCCTATACCGCCTGCCTCCACTACGGGGAGCGGGGCGGGTGCTTCTACGGTGGCGTCATGGTCCAGGAGGTGTACCCCGCCATCCGGGAGGCGGACGCGGTGGTGCTGCTGTGCCCCAACTACAACGACGCCCTGTCCGCCAACCTGACGGCGGCCATCAACCGGCTGACGGCCCTGTACCGCACCACCTCCTTTGCGGACAAGGCGGTATTCGCCATCGTGGTGTCCGGCTACTCCGGCGGGGACATCGTGGCAAGCCAGGTGGCGGGGGCCATGGGGATGAACAAGGGCTTCTGGCTGCCGGGGCGCTTCTGTATGCTGGAGACCGCCAACGACAAGGGCGAGGCCCTGGCCCTGCCGGGGATCAGGCAGAGGGCGGAGACATTTGCGGAGAATATGCTGCGTCAACTATCGTGACAGAAAGCGGCACACCAAATGGTGTGCCGCTTTCCTTATGATGTCTTTGAGATAGTATTCAACTCTGCCACCACTTTTCCCTGAGCGTCATAGGCAAGAATAATCGGATACCCATAGTTCCATTCCGGGTTTCTTTCCCACGGCAGAACATCCATAATCCAAAAAAACACATAGTCTTCCTGCTCTATAAACGCCTCCCGCCCTATAGTCAGGCTGCAAAGCTCCGGGTTCGCTTGGTCAAAAGGCTCTGCTCTAATTTGCAGCTCTATGAGTTCAATCCTCGGATCGTCGATTCGGCCGAAATAGCAGTTTACCATCCTGTCCTCATAGGCAGCATCGTATTGGCCTACATACAGCGGCGCATCGCCCGTGCAGTCCACCGCGGCGCCCCGTTCTGTCTCCCAGCCCCATGGGCCCAAGTGGGTGTCTGTCATGAAGATCGCATTTTCATTTCTCATCAGATACAGGGGACCAGTCACCCTCCACTCCGGCTCCCAGCACCGTTCCACAAGGCTGACCTGGCCTATGCCCTGCAAATCCGCCGACCGATGAGCAGCCTGGATCGGCAGCAGCAGACAGACCCCCAGCAGTTGGTTCACCGCCAGTAGAAACACCAGCGCCAGGAGTATCCAGCGCAGGGCCAGACGCTTCCGCGTGCACACTCTGCTCTTTTTCATGGCGTCTCTCCCTCCGGCAGAGGGATCTGGATGCTGCCGGATTCCCCATAGATGTCGTACCGCAGGGTCACGTAGGTGTCCTCTGGTCCTATGGCTACACATCCGTCCCCTGCATTCCACCAGTCATACGGTCCCGCGATCCAGACCTCTCCTTGCTCACCGCTCTGGCTCTCTAAGATCATCTCCTTACGGCCGACCGTTCCCATGAACTGCTGGTCATAGGAGTCCAAATTGACAAAGGCCATCAGGTGCCCCCACGGGATGCTGCGGTAGGTACATACCCGCAGCACTCGCACGACGTCATCCCCGACCTGGAATTCAATCTCCGGATATGTCTCTGCTACAGTCCTTCCAGAAGGGTCATAGTGATGGCTCATGTCTGGTCGATACCGTTCCTGAATGGATACCTGAACCGAGACAGGGCCTTCAAACAGCAGTAGTGCTAGGAGAACCAGCA
Organism: Candidatus Oscillibacter excrementavium; assembly: GCA_019118505.1. Lineage (GTDB taxonomy): Bacteria > Bacillota > Clostridia > Oscillospirales > Oscillospiraceae > Oscillibacter > Oscillibacter excrementavium. The sequence continues at coordinate 5,333 of DWYU01000152.1, read as the reverse complement.
GGACCCAAAATACCAGGATCTTTGCCAGCCAGCGAACCACCAGCCACCGGAAGGGGTACTGCCGGTTCAGCTCCCGGCCCACCTCTGCCGGGTCGCCCATGGCGGCCAGGATGCGCTCCTCTGCCAGCTGCTCATCGTAGCCCAGCTCCCGCAGGGATTCCATGTGGTCCTCCATGTGGCCGTCCAGCTCCTGCCGGATGGCCTCCCGCTCCCGCTTTGTCAGCCGTTTCAGGGAGGCGGACACCTCCTGGATGTATTCGTCTCGGGTCATGGGTGTTCCCCCTCTCCTATGTTCCGCCCGCAACGGTCGTGACCACATTTCCGGCGGCGTCATAAGCGGTAGTCTGCTGGAGATCCGTGATCAGAAAGCCGCCGAACTCCTGTCGCAGCAGAAAATAGGCGCCATCGTCCCGGACGATCCACTCCGCCCGGTCTGTGGTGACCTCCAAAGGCTCCCCGTCCCCCCGGTTCGCGTCCAGCTCCATCCGCAGAGACCGGATGTCCGGGTCATCCACCCGGCCGAAGAGGTAGACGGCGGTCTGGAAGGGGGCCCATGCCTCCCCCGGCTCAGGGGCTCCGGTCGCAAACTGGGACCTCTGGACCGAAAAACTCCCCACGTGCAGGGGCGCCCCGTCGCCACAGATCAGCACCTCCGGTCCGCTGATCTGCCAGCCGGTATAGGTCCACTGCTCCGGCGCCAGCACCACCGCGTGTTCATTCCCAGCCAGGGAGAGCCATCCGGCGCTCAGAAAGAAATCGCTTCCCGTCTCCCAGCGCCGGTCCACAACCTCCAGGTCCCCGGCGCCGATCTGCTCCTCCATCTCCCAAAATGCCTGGACGGGCAGAAGGTAGCCGACATGAAGTGCCAGATTCATCCACAGAAACAGGCATACCGCCCCCACGCCCCAGCGGATGGCCCGCTGCTTTCGGGTCAGCAGTTTTTTGCGTCTCATGGCGTCACCTCCTCCGGCAGGGGGATCCGCAGGGAGAAGGACTGCCCAAAGCGGTCCTGGGACAGGGTCACGTATGTATCCCCCGGCGCCGTCTCTACAAATCCCCGGATAAACAGGATTCTCGGGTCCGGGTTTAGGAGGGTGTCGCACCCGCACCAGGCGGTCTGGGTGCCGCTCTGGTTTTCCAGCGTCATGTCCCCCAAGACCCAGGAGGAAACCGTGCCAAAAAGGGTCTGGTCATAGGCCACCGCCAGCACCTCCGCGCCGGTCTTGGTACCGGTTTCCGTCTCCTGTTCTCCCAATGCCACCTGATAGATCCGCAGCTCGTCATCTCCCACCTGCTCCCGGATGTCCAACTGGAGCACGGCGGTCTGCGTGATCTCACTGCGGCCCTCCCCAGAGGGGTGGAGCCGCTCCGACACGTAACCAGCCACCCGGTCGCTGCCGGGTGAAAACAAGCTCAGCACCAGGAGGCACAAAAACACCACAGCCAGCGCCTTGGCAACCCATCCCGCCACCAGCCAGCGGAAGGGATACTGCTTGTTCAATTCCCGGCCCACCTCCGCCGGGTCGCCCATGGCGGCCAGAGTGCGCGCCTCCGCCTCCGCTTCCCCGTAGCCCAGCTCCCGCAGGGCCTCCATGTGGTCCTCCATGTGGCCGTCCAGCTCCGCCCGGATGCTCTCCCGCTCGTCATGGGTCACGCGGCGCAGGGACGAGAGCACCTGCTCCGTATACTGCCGTCTGTCCATATCACGCCAGCCCCAGCGCCGGACAGGCCCGCAGCACCGCGTTCACCGCGCCGGAGTAGGTCTGCCACGCCTGGGCCTCCTCCTTCAGGGCCGCCGCCCCCCGGCGGGTGAGATGGTAGTATTTCCGCACCCGGCCGGTGGGGGCCTCCTGCTGGTACGCCTCCACCAGGCCCTCCCGCTCCAGGCCGTGGAGCACCGGGTACAGCGTCCCCTCCTTCATCTCAAAGGTATGGTCGGACCGGCGGGAGAGCTCCACGATCATCTGGTAGCCGTACATATCCTCCCCCGCCAGCAGGGACAGCACCAGCAGCTGGGCGTGGTCCATGGTCTGCTTCTTTGCCATAGGGCACCTCCTGAAACGCAAATATACCTAGAGTTGCTATGCTTCTAGTATACATAGCATCTCTAGGTATGTCAAGCAAGCAAAACGCACGGGAAAGACCCGTGCGTTTTGTCTATTTTTCCCCCGCCGACAGGCCCAGCACCGTCAGTCCGTGGCCGCTGAGGTAGCCCGCGATCTGGTCGTAGTCCAGGTGATAGACCTGGGCGCCCGCGGCGTAGCTGGCCAGCTCATAGGGTGAGAACCCCACGGTCATCCCCGTCTCGTCGAAAGAGACGGCATAGCTGCTCCAGCCGGACAGGATCTCCGCGTAGTTGGCCCAGAAGAACTCCTCCGGCGCCAGGTCGTAGGACGCCGCCGTCTCCCGGCTCTGCTCCAGAAGCACATCCAGCACCGCCTGGGAAAACGCCTGCCCGTCGGACGCCAGCAGCTCCGGCGCGAAGAACTGGCCTGTGGTCAGGTCGAAGTTCCAGGCCAGCAGCACCGTGTTGGGGTGGGCGCCGCCGGTGTTGCTGTAATACTCCGCCCGGACGCTGACCAGACGGTCCGTCTGGTACACCTCGCAGGTCAGCTCCAGGGAATAGGGGTGCCGGGCCAGACCGGACTCTACCCGGAAGACCCGCTCCTCCTCCGCCCAGGAGGTGATCTCGTCAAAATTGTCCGACGCGGCCCAAGACTCGAACTGGCTGTTGAAGGTCCCCGCCGCGGCCAGGGCCGTCTCCTCCTCCGGGGTGGCGGCCTCCGTCACGGCGGTGCCGTCCTCCCGCTCCACGGACATCCGGGGCAGCACATAGGTGCGGACGGCCAGCTCCGTGCCGTCCTCCGCCTTGGCGCTGTCCGCCAGGGTCTCCAGCTCCACGGCGTAGGTCAGCTGCTCCGGCGCCGCCTGGGAGAAGGTGGCCGTGCCCTCGATGGACTCCGGCGCGGCGGCCTGCTCCTTGGGGGCAGTCTCCGCCGGGGGCGTCTCCGGCGGGTCCGCCGCCTCCGGGGCGCCGGAGGCGCAGGCCGTCAGCGTACACATCATCAGCAGCAGGGCGATCATCCGTTTCATCAGGGGTTGCTCCTTTCCTCAGCAGGGCGCAGGCCCTCCTAAGATCACGGGACCTTCCCGCCACTCGGCGCCGCCGGCAGCGGCATCCAGGCGGGGATACGCCAGGGTATACAGGTCCGTGGCCCGGACCTCCAGTTCAAACAGACGCCGGGCCTCCGGGCCCAGCCGCCGGACCTGGGCCGGCTTCGTCAGCACCGGCACGGCGGACGTCTTTCGCATCTCAGCCAGCAGGCGGCAGCCGGTGTCATTGGCCGCCAGCACCCGCAGATAGGGCACCCGCTCCGGCACGTCCGCCGGCGTCAGGCCCAGATAGGCCCACAGCACCATCCGCCGCAGGCGGGCCATAGCGTGCCGCTTGGTCTTGGCGGCGGCCAGCAGCGACCGCAGATCGGCGGCGGTGCGGGCGGCGTCGTACAGCCGGTTCCACAGGCCCTCGTTCCCCCCGTCCAGGGCGGCGAAGTCCGCCGCCGTCATGGACCGCAGCCGGGCCAGGATGGCCCGCTCACAGTTGTCCCAGAACACCGGGGCCCGGCCGGCGGCCTCCTCGGCCTCATAGGCCCGGGCCATGGCCGGGGGCAGCAGGGCCAGGGCCTCCGCCCGCCTTCCCTGCCGCAGCAGCGCCCGGAGACCGGAGGCCGAGGGGTGGGTGTCCGGCGCCAGGGCGCCGTCGTGGGCGCTGCCCTCCCGCCGGATGGTCACCGGCCGGATGGGGGCCTTCTGCCCCAGCAGGGCTTTGCAGTACTCAATGCCCAGGATGTTGTTGGGGGACTCCAGCAGGGCGGCGTCCGCCGGGGAGACCAGGCCGGCCAGCGCCCGCTGGCGAGCGGCGGCGAAGCGCACCGCCCCCGGCAGCTCCCGCCGGAGGTGATCCCGGAAGGCCGGCTCCAGCAGCGCGGCGGCCACCCGCTCCAACGCGGCGGCGTCTCCGCACTCGCTGCCGAACAGCAGGTGGTCCACCTGCCCCGTGGCCGCCAGCACCTGGATGCCGCCGGCGGCGAAGCCCTCCGCCGAGGACACCGCCCAGGGCAGCGGCAGCTCCAGCACCAGATCCGCGCCGCTCTCCACGGCGGCCCGGGCCCGCGCGTGCTTGCGCAGCAGGGCGAAGTCCCCCCGCTGCACGAAGTTCCCGCTCATCACACAGACCATGGCCGTGTCCTGCCCCAGCAGGGCCCGGCCCGCCTCCAGCAGGCGCAGGTGTCCGCTGTGGAGGGGATTGTACTCTACGATTATACCGGCGGCTTGCACGGATTTCCCCCCTTCCCAGTGACAAAAAAGTTACAGTCTGGTGTCAATCCTGTCAAAGCTCTGTCAATTTTTCCCATTCCGGGATGTTTGTTTTTGATTCTACCACATTTTCCGCTCAGCGTCCAGACGCCCCAGCAGATGACCGGAACGGGGCGGGACTTCCCCGGGATACCGGAACTCTGCCGTCAAAAAACCGCCGGTTCGTGGAAAATTGCGGTTGTAACCTGGAAAATCTCTGGTATAATGGTATCGTATTGGGTCCTGCCCTCCCGAGGGCCCGGGCCCGCTTCCGCCAGGCCGCTGCCTGGAACGCATACGATACAAGGGACGTCCCCGGGACGCCCCAAAAAAGAGGAGACGGTAAACATGAACATTCTGGTTATCAACGCTGGCAGCTCTTCCCTGAAGTATCAGCTGCTGAACCCCGAGACCGGCGCCCTGCTGGCCAAGGGCCTGTGCGAGCGCATCGGCATCGACGGCAAGTTCACCTACAAGCCCCAGGTGGAGGGCAAGCAGGTGCTGGACGCCGTCGACGTGGCCATGCCCACCCACTCCGAGGCCATCCAGGCCGTGCTGGACGCCCTGGTGGACAAGGACAACGGCGTCATCGGCTCCATGAAGGAGATCGACGCGGTGGGCCACCGTGTGGTGCATGGCGGCGAGGCCTTTGCCGGCTCCGTCCTCATCACCGACGAGGTCATGAAGGCCCTGGAGGACTGCATCCCCCTGGCCCCCCTCCACAACCCCGCCAACATCACCGGCATCAACGCCTGCACCGCCGTCATGGGCAAGGACGTGCCCCAGGTGGCCGTGTTCGACACCGCCTTCCATCAGACCATGCCCGCCAAGGCCTTCATGTACGCCCTGCCCTACGAGTACTATGAGAAGGACAAGGTCCGCCGCTACGGCTTCCACGGCACTTCCCACAAGTATGTCTCCGGCCGTGCCGCCGCCATGCTGGGCAAGCCCATCGAGGAGCTGAAGCTGATCTCCTG
>DWYU01000151.1 GCA_019118505.1 Candidatus Oscillibacter excrementavium | reverse complement strand
GCCCTCGGGCTGTGCCGCGCCTTGGTTCCCCCTCCGGGAGATGTTCAGATCTTGACAAGAACCCCCGGATCGGTATAAAGTAAAGAATAGTACAGCCCGTCTGTTCTGGACAGACGGGCCTTCTGGTGGGGAACGGCGTTCTCCGGCCCATGCCGGCGGGATGTCCTTCCTTGCCGTTTTCTTTTTGCCTGCTTGGATTTTTACAGAAAGGTGCTGATGCTTCCGTGTCCAAAAACTGGGTATCCCGCTATGGCTGGTTTGTGGCCGGCGTCCTGCTGAACTCCTTCGGCGTGGCGCTGATCACAAAGGCGGCCCTGGGGACCTCCCCCATCTCCAGCCTCCCCTATGTGCTCAGCTTCCGCTTTCCGGTGACACTGGGCCAGTTCACCTTTGTGATGAATATGTTCTTCATCCTGGGGCAGTGGCTGCTGCTGCGAAAGGATTTCCACCCCATCCAGTTCTTGCAGATCGCCGTGAATGTCCTCTTCAGCCTGGTCATCGACGTGAGCATGGGCCTGCTGTCCTGGCTGGAGCCCGACACGCTTCCCGCCCAGCTGCTGGCGCTGGCGGCGGGCTGCGCGGTGCTGGCCTTCGGCATCAGCATCGAGGTGGCGCCCCGGGTGCTGATGGTCCCCGGCGAGGGGATCGTCCAGGCCATCACCGCCGTCAGCGGCTGCCGGTTCGGCAGCGTGAAGGTGGGCTTTGACGCCACCCTGGTGGCCACCGCCCTGGTGCTCTCTCTGCTCTTCTTCCACCGGCTCCAGGGGCTGGGGGTGGGGACCATCCTCTCCGCCCTGGCGGTGGGGCGGATCGTGAATCTCTATAACCGCAGGCTGCCCCTGATTTCCCGCATCTCCGCCCTGGTCCCGTGATGGATAAAAATGAGTGTTGCACTCATGCAATTTTTATGATATAGTGATTGGTAAGTCAACGGCCCATTGGCCGGGAAGGGATCTGTGAACCCGCGTGGACGAACCTCCGTTGCCCACCCATACATATTATCAGAGCGTCTTTGGAAGGACAGTCTGCCCCTGTCAGGGGTGAGGCTGCCCTTTTCGCGTTTTGGTCCCTTTTTCTGCGTATTTTTTTGAGGAGTGATGATTTCCCCTATGGACAGTTCCACAATATCCATGATCGCGGCCATCGTTGTTCTGGTGACCATGTCAGCCTATTTCTCCGCCACGGAGACCGCCTTTTCCAGCATGAACAAGATCCGGATGAAGAGCCGGGCCGATGCCGGTGACAGGCGCGCCCTCCTGGCCATGAAGCTGTCGGAGGACTATGACCGGCTGATCTCCACCATTCTCATCGGCAACAACATCGTGAACATCTCCGCCTCCACCGTGGGCACGGTGCTGTTCACCAAGCTGTACGCGGCCTACGGCCCCACCATCTCCACGGTGGTGCTGACGCTGGTGGTGCTGATCTTCGGCGAGATCTCCCCCAAGAGCCTGGCCAAGGAGCACGCGGAGGGCTTCGCCATGTTCTCCGCCCCCATTTTGCGGGTGCTGCTGGTGATCCTGCGGCCGCTGAACTTCCTGTTCTCCCAGTGGAAGCGGCTGCTGAACCTGATCTTCCGCCCCTCGGAGGACCCGGGCATCACGGAGGAGGAGCTGATCACCATGGTCTCCGAGGCGGAGAACGAGGGCGGCCTGGACCAGCATGAGAGCCAGCTGATCCGCTCCGCCATCGAGTTCGGCGATCTGGAGGCCGGGGACATCCTGACGCCCCGGGTGGACATCGTGGCGGTGGAGGACTCCGCCACCATGGAGGAGATCGCCGCCACCTTCGCGGAGAGCGGCTATTCCCGCCTGCCGGTGTACCACAAGGACGTGGACGACATTGTGGGCGTCATCCATGAGAAGGACTTCAACGCCGCCCGCTACCGGGGACAGACGGACATCTCCGGCTGCATCACGCCGGTCCACTACACCACCGCCAACGCGGAGCTGGGGGCACTGCTGCGGACGCTGCAGAAGAAAAAGACCCACATGGCCATCGTGGTGGACGAGTACGGCGGCACCGAGGGCCTGCTGACCATGGAGGACATCCTGGAGGAGCTGGTGGGTGAGATCTGGGATGAGCACGACGAGGTGGTGGAGTCCTTCCGCAAGCAGGCGGACGGCAGCTACCTGGTGTCCGCCGGCGCCGACCTCTCCGACCTGTACGACCTGTTCTCCATCAAGGGGGACTGCGACGCCAGCACCGTCTCCGGCTGGGTCATCGACCAGCTGGGCCGACTGCCCCTGGTGGGGGACCACTTCCAGGCGGAGGGCCTGGACGTCACCGTCACCCGGGTGGATCACCGCCGGGTGCTGGAGGTCCGGGTGGCCCAGGCCGCCCCGGAGGCGGAACCCGCCGGAAGCGGCTCCGAGCACTGACTGCGCGCCCGCCCTGCCGGAGCTGTTCGGCGGGGCGGGCGGCCTGTTTATTTGAAACGGGAGGTCCTATGTACGTCTATACCCTGGGACAGTGGCTGCTGTTCTTCTTTCTGTACTGCTTCCTCGGCTGGGTGTGGGAGTCCTGCTACGTCTCCGCCAAGCAGCACCGGTGGGTGAACCGGGGCTTTCTCCACGGCCCCCTGCTGCCCATCTACGGCTTCGGGGCGGTCCTCATCCTGTGGGCCACCCTCCCGGTGCGGCAGAGCCTGCCGCTGATCTTTCTGCTGGGGATGCTGGCCGCCACGGCGCTGGAATACGTCACCGGCGCCGCCATGGAGGCCCTGTTCAAGGTCCGGTACTGGGACTACTCCCACCAGCCCTGCAACCTCCACGGCTATATCTGCCTCACCAGCTCCCTGGCCTGGGGGGCCTTCTCCATCCTGCTGGTGCGGGTCCTCCACCCGCCCTTTGAGGATCTGGTGCTGTGGCTGCCCCCCTTCCTGACGGACGCCCTGGCCTGCGTGCTGACAATCTATACCACCGCGGACACCGTCCGGTCCTTCCAGGCCGCCATGGACCTGCGGGAGGTCCTCACCAAGCTCACGGAGGAAAACGAGGACCTGCGGCGCCTGGCCAAGCGGGTGGAGGTGTACTCCGCCTTTGCGGAGGATGATCTGCGCCGCTTCCGGGAGAAAACCGAGGTGGACCGGCTCCAGCGTCAGGAGCGCTGGGAGGATACCCTCCAGCAGATGCGGGACGCCCACATCAAGCGGGCCCGCCGGCGGCAACTGCTGCTGGAGGAGTCCCTCCGCCACCGGACCGGCGCCAAGCTGACGGCTCTGGCCAATATCCGGGAGGCGCTGGAGGCGTATCAGAAGCGGCTGCAGGATGCCAAGGACCTCACCGGCGGGGCGCTGGAGGCCCGGCTGGCAGAGGTATCCCAGCTGCTGGAAAAGCTGCGGGACCGGGAGGAGGACATCCGCACCCGTACCGCCAAGCGCTACAATCAGGCGCTGCGGATCCTGCGGGGCAACCCCTCCGCCACCGCCAAGGCCTTTTCCGAGGCACTGGAGTCCCTGCGGAAACTGGGGGACCGCCGGGAAGATGGGGATTGACGCAAACAGCGGCACAGCCAAAAGGCTGTGCCGCTGCTGTCATTCAGGAGGGAAGCGGCTCCTCCCCGGCGGGCGGGGCCGGCGGGAAGTTCAGGAGCCGCCGGATCACCAGGGCGTACACCGCGACGCTGACGATGGGGCCCAGAATGTCGGAAATAGGTTCGGCGTAAAAGGTGGCCCGGGCGCCGAAGGCCGCCGGCAGGGCGAACAGGGCGATGAAGTACACCACCTTCCGGAAGGCGGACAGGGGCAGGGAGACCTGCACCTTCCCCATGCCGGTGAAGCCGTCCACAATGGCGTACTGGATGCCCAGGGGGATGATGGCCAGGGTGCAGACGTGGATGGCGTCCAGGGCCTCCGCCGCCAGCGCCGGCTCCGTGGTGAAGAGGGCCACAAACAGCCCGCCTCCCAGCCGGGAGAGCAGGAACAGCGCCGTCACATAGGCTACGCACAGGACGGCGATGAAGCCCTGGGCCTTCAGGATCCGGTCCCGCCGCCGGGCGCCGTAGTTGTAGGCCAGGATGGTGCCGGTGCCGGCGGAGATGCCTCCCAGGGGCATGGTGACCACCAGCATGAAGCTCTGGGCGATGGTGGCGCAGGTCACCAGCCGGTCCCCCAGCTCCGCCCCGCCGTAAGACTGGAGGATGGCATTCATGGCAATGATCATCACGTTGTCCACGCCGATGATGAGGAAGGGTGTCATGCCCACCGCCAGGATCCGCAGCATCACCCGGGGATCATAGCCCCCGAAGGAGATGGGGATGGGCACGGACTTGCTGAACAGGAACCGCAGTACATACAGGCAGCTGCCCAGCTGGGACAGCACCGTGGCCACGGCGGCCCCGGCCACCCCCATGTCCAGGAGGAAGATGAACACCGGGTCCAGCACGATGTTCAGCGCCGCCCCCAGCATGACGGAGATCATGCCCTTCTTGGCGTAGCCCTGGCAGATGATGAACTGGTTCAGCCCCAGGGCCAGCAGGTTGAACACCGTGCCCGTCAGATACACGGAGAAGTAGGTGTTGGCGTAGCCATAGGTGGCGTCGCTGGCGCCGAAGGCCATCAGCATAGGCTGCCGCAGGGGGAACACCACCGCCATCAGAGCCACGGAGCAGACGCACAGCATCAAAAAGCTGTTGGAGAGGATGCGCCGGGCCTCCTCCGTCTTGCCCGCCCCCATGCGGATGCTCATGAGGGGCGCGCCGCCCACGCCGATGAGGGAGGCGAAGGCGCCGATCATGGTGACCACCGGGCCGCAGACCCCCACCCCCGCCAGGGCCGTCTCCCCGATCACCGGGATGTTGCTGATGTAGATGCGGTCCACGATGCTGTACAGCACGCTGACGAACTGGGCCAGCATACTGGGAATGGCGATCCGCAGCACCAGGGGCCGGATGGGGTCCGTGCCCAGATTGTTCTCCAGCTTCATAGCAGGTCTCTCCCCAAATACACGAAAATCGGGCTGCCCATATCGGACAGCCCTCTCATTATAATACAAGATTTTCAGTTTGCAACCCCGGATTCGCTGCGGAGGATGGCGGAGAGCTTCTGGCACAGTACTGCGCTGTCCCTGAAATACCCCTGCACCACACGGTCACCGCATCCCAGTTTGTTGCTCCCTGCAATCAAGCCAAGATGGTCCTTCTTCCCGTCCGAGACACTGTCCAGAAATACACACTTCTCTCCGATAGGAACCAGACGGTCTCCGGTCAGAGAGGAGAGACACAGGTGGTAAAAGCATTCCTCCAGCGCCTCTTGGACGGCCTCTGCCGCCGGTGTCCCCGGCTCCAGGACAGAGGAAACCGGTTCCTTGACGGTCCAGCTTCCATCTTCCTGCGTCTCCAACTCTGTAACTGTTAGAGTAAAAGGCTGGTCAAAGGCAAACGCTTCCCCCAGGGATCGGGGCCACAGCATCCAGGCGGCAAAGGCCAGAAGAGCCGCTGCCAGCAGAACCAGGACGATTCGTCTCACACCTCGGGCCATGGCGCTCTCCCCTTCCACCGTTTTTCCCAACGTATCATACGCAGCGGGGCTTGTCAAGGGGTTTCCCTGCGTCAAATCCCCCGCAGGTCAAAGTCCGGGGTGTACTCCTCCCTGGCGGAGGTCCGCTCCTGGGTGTAGCCGTCAGTGATGCCGCAGTTTTCCATGTACTGAACCGCCGCCCGGTACTCCGCCCGTGTCACGTGGCGGGCCAGGTTCCCCGCAGCCCCCGGCTGGGGCGTGTACTGAGCCATCAGGGAGAACAGCACCTCCCCGGGGTGGAAGGTCTCCGACACCCAGTCGATGACCCGTCTGGTATTCTCCAGCTCCCCCGGCAGCAGCAGGTGGCGGATCAGCACGCCCCGTTTGAGCAGGCCGTTTTCCATTTGGTAGGGCCCGGTCTGGCGGAACATCTCCAAAATGGCCCGGCTGGCCCAGTCAAAGTAGTCCGCCGCGGCGGAGTATTTCCGGGCGGGTTCCGGCAGGGCGTACTTCAGGTCCGGCAGATACACCTGGACTCTTCCTTCCAGCCGCCGGAGGGTCTCCGGCTTCTCGTAGCCGCCGCAGTTCCACACCACCGGCACGGGCCACGGCTCGTCCCCCAGGGCCTCCAGAATGGCATCTGTAAAGTGGGTGGGGGTCACCAGGTCCAGGCAGGCGGCTCCCTGTTCGATCAACTGGTGAAAGATCTCCCGGAGCCGTTCCACCGTCAGGACCTTCCCCACCTCCCCCTGGGAGATGGGCTTGTTCTGGCAGAAGCAGCACCGGAGATTGCAGCCGGAGAAGAACACCGTCCCGGCGCCGTGGTCCCCCACGAGACACGGCTCCTCCCAGAGGTGGAGCATGGCCCGGGCCGCCACGGGAAGACTGGGCTGGCGGCACACGCCGCCCCGCTTCGTCTCCGTCCGCTCCGCGCCGCACTCCCGGGGGCAGAGCTGGCAGATCATAATTCCTCCGGGTGGAAGTCCGGGCCCAGATCCCCGGCCATCCAGTGCCTGCGGCACAGGCCGATGTACTGGTCATTGGCCCCCAGCACCACCTGCTCGCCCTCCTTGAGGACCTTGCCGGTGTGGTCGAACCGGGCGTTGAAGGTGGCCTTCTTGCCGCACCAGCAGATGGTCTTGACCTCCTCGATCTTGTCCGCCATCACCAGCAAAGCCTCGCTGCCGGGGAACAGGTCCCCCTTGAAGTCCGCCCGCAGGCCGTAGCAGATGACGGGGATGCCCAGGTCGTCCACCAGGCCCACCAGGTACATGACCTCCTCTTTTGTCAGGAACTGGGCCTCGTCCACGATGACGCAGGCGTTCTGCTGCAGCTCCATGACAGAGAGCTGCTGCATCTCGTCAAAGTAGATGCAGGGGTAGGTGAGGCCGATGCGGGAGACCACCATGTGGTCCCCGTCCCGGGTGTCCAGCCGGGGCTTCACCAGCAGGGTCTTCTGTCCCCGCTCCTCGTAGTTGAACCGGGTCATCAGGGCGTTTGCGGTCTTGCTGGAGCCCATGGCCCCGTATTTGAAATAGAGCTGTGCCATTATGTATCGTTCTCTCCCTCGTTGTTCGTTCTCTCTGTATCCTCATTTGTCCCATAGATGATGCGGCGGTTGATCTCCTCGGAGGTGGGATGTCCCGCCCGGTCGCAGCCGGTGGTGTCCACCACCAGCTTCCGGCACGTCTCACAGTGCCAGGCCAGCTTGTAGTCACTCCAGAATCCCCCGTCTCCCCGGAGGTACAGGGTACCGTCCGGATCTGTCAAACGAAAGGTGCCGGGCCGCTCCCACATAACGCGGACCAAATCCTGGCCGCCCACCAGGTACCCCACCTGCATCTCTCCTCCGCACCAGGGGCAGGTCATGGGCGGCGGACTCTGGGCCTCCGCGTCCTCGGATTCCCACGGCGCTTTCCATGTGCTCCAGTCCTGAGTTTCGCCGGAAGGCTGCGCCTGGGGCGTCTCCGCCTGGTCTCTCTTCCTCTTCGGCTCCCAGTCCCAGGGATCCTCTCCCTTTTTTCTGAAGAACATCACGACTCCTCCTCGTCCTCCGTCCGGGCCTGCCGGACGTGGGCATCAAACCGCTCCCCCGTCCGCCTGGGCAGAAAGGAGATGGGCGCCGGCGTCTCCCGGCCGTGGTAGTAGCACCACAGCCACCGGAGGCACCAGATCAGCTTGCGGATCAGCAGGGCCAGCAACAGCAGCCCCGCCACATTGATGAGCTCCATGGTCACTTGTCCTTCTCGTCCTCGTCGTCCACTTCCTTGTAGTCCACCGTGTACACGGGACCGTGGAACTTGGGCTCCTGCTTGTCCTGGTCCCGATAGCGGGCGGAGGTCTTTTTCAGCCGCCGCGCCACCAGGATCACCGCCACGATGAGCAGGATGGGCACCGCGAACCGCAGCGCCACCAGCAAAATGCCCCCCAGCAGCCGAAACAGCGTCAGGGGCAGTCCCACCAGCAAGCCCATTTTTGTCAGTCCTCCCTCCTGCCGCCCAGGCGGCAGAGCCAGCCCACGGACGGCAGATAATCTTTTTCAAATCTCGGGTCCACGCCCCAGGCGGCGGCGATGTCCTGGACATCCTCCGCGGTAAAGGGCGCCCCTGTCCCCCGGCGGGCAATGCCCGCCCGGGCGGCGAGAAGCTCTCCCTCCGTCATGGGGCCTACATCCATGTAAACCCAGTATCCATACCGGATCTGCCGGCGGATCAGCCTGCTGGAGAGGGCCCGCTCCCAACAATAGTATGCCTTCCGGTCACTGACATCAAATCGTTGGACCTCATCAAACACAGCGGCCCAGTGCTCCCATTCCGCATCTTCATACCAATCCTCAGAGGGCGGCAGGTGCCGGGCTTCCGCCCCCGGCAGGGTATCCCGGAACACCACCAGCACAAAGCCATCCATTGGCGGGGAGACGAACAGCCCATCTCCCTGCCGGGCCGCGGCCAGGCCCGTGGCCCAGTTGGCCCGCTGGCCCGACACGTCCAGAAACTCCATCACCCGCTCCGGGTCCTCACAGCGGACGGCCAGCCAGGAGATCTCCGTCCCCAGGGGCTCCGGGATGTCCGGCTCGTCGGAGAGCAGCACGGGCTGCTCCGGAAAGGCCCGCCACCACTCCGGCTGCCACTGGGGCTTCGCCTCCGCCTGACGATTCAGTGTCCGGAGCTTTCGGATGCCCCAAACGGCCATCACCAGTAAGATTGTCCCCCAAAAGAGTACCTTGACCGCATCTGCGCTCATTCCATCTCCCCCAGGCGGCGTTTCGCCTCATCGTAGTACCTGGCAAAAGCCGAGGGCACGGCCCGCTCGCCCAGCTCTCCGTCATTTGCCCAGATCAGGTCCGCCGGACCATCTCCCGTGACCTCCAGCGTATAGCCGGTCATGTGCCACTCCACGTGGGTGAAGATGTGCTTGGCGGTCAGGCGGCTCTCCCACTGTTTGGGGGTGAGGCCCCAACTCTCCACCGCAGCGGAGGCCCCGGCCTCGTCCAGCTCTCCCTCCACATTGGGGAACTCCCACAGCCCCGCCAGCAGTCCGGTCTTTGGCCGCTTCCGCAAAGCCACCTGCCCCTGCCGCAGCAGCAGGAACACCGTCCGCTCCTCCACCCGGCGGGGCTTCTTGGCTCCCTTCACCGGCAGGTCCTCCGCCGTGCCCCGGAGACGGCCCAGGCAGAAGTCCCGGGCCGGGCACTCCAGGCACCGGGGCGGGCCGTTGGGGGCGCAGACCGTGGCCCCCAGCTCCATGGTGGCCTGGTTGAAGACGCGGATGTCCTCTTCCGTCTCCGGCATGACGGCCTGGACCCGGGCCCGGACAGCCTTTTTGACCTTGGGGTCCGCGATGTCGTCATGGCAGTCCGTCAGCCGCATCACCACCCGCAGCACATTGCCGTCCACCGCTGCCTCCCGCTTTCCAAAGGCGGCGGAGGCGATGGCGCTGGCGGTGTAGTCCCCGATCCCCGGCAGGGCCAGCAGCTCCTGATACGTCTCCGGGAACCGGCCGCCGCTCTCCGCCACGATCCGGGCGGTCTTTTGCAGGTTCCGGGCCCGGCTGTAGTAGCCCAGGCCCTCCCACAGCTTCATCAGCCGCTCCTCCGGGGCGGCGGCCAAAGCCTCCACCGTGGGGAAGGCCGTGAGAAACCGGGCGTAATACCCCAGCACCGCCGCCACCCGGGTCTGCTGCAGCATGATCTCCGACACCCAGATCCGGTAGGGGTCCCGGGTCCGCCGCCAGGGCAGATCCCTGGCATTGGCCCGGTACCAGTTCAGCAGGGGCTCCGGCAGATCCTGTAAGATGTTTTCAGTTGTCAAATTCTCTTGGGACATGGTATGATTGTACCATATCCGCGAAACGGATATGGCACCCTTTCCGAACTTCCGCCGCCGGGCCGCCGCCGGCCCCCAGGCGCTGCGTTTCGCTTATTGTACCACATCCGGCGCAAACTTCCCACCCCCTGGGCAAAAATTTTGAAAGGCCCTTGACCTTCCCCCGGGTGGAAGGTGTATCCTACCCACAGATATGAGGTGATGGGATTGAAGATCAACGAGGTGGAATCCCTGGTGGGTATCACCCGGAAGAACATCCGCTTCTATGAGGCGGAGGGGCTCCTCTCCCCCCGGCGGAACAGCCAGAACGGCTATCGGGACTACGGAGCCCCGGAGGTGGATGCCCTGCGGCGGATCAAGCTGCTGCGGAAGCTGGGGGTGCCCCTGGAGGAGATCCGGCAGATGCAGCAGGGGGCCTATACGGTGGGAGACGGCATGCGCCGTCATCTCATCGCGCTGGAGCGGGAGCGGAAGAACATCGAGTCCTCCATCCGCCTGTGCGCCGGCCTCACAGACCGGCAGGAGCGGCTGGAGGACCTGGACGCCCAGGTGCTTCTGGAGGAGATGGCCCGCATGGAACGGGAGGGAACGACCTTTATGAACAAGCAGAAACAGGATACGAAGCGCCGCCGGTATGTGGCGCCTGTGGTCGCCGCGATTTTGATGGCGGTCCTGATGGTGGGGCTGATCTGGCTCTTCCTCTGGGCCTTTGCCGTGGATCCGGCGGGGGCGCCGCCGCTGCCGGTGCTGGCCCTGTTGGTGGCCATCCCCGTGGCGGTGGTGGTGGGCGTGATCATCGCCCTGGTCCAGCGGATTCGGGAGATCGAACAAGGGGAGGAGGACGATGCGAAACGGTATTGAACCGGCCCGGGAGCGGCGGCCCATCCTCTCCGCCGCTGCGGGATCAGCTTCTGGAAATTGAGAAAGGAGAACGATATGATTCTGTTGACAATTGACAACGTCCCCGGCAGGGAGATCGAGGCCCTGGGCCTGGTGAAGGGCACAGTGGTCCAGTCCAAGAACTTCGGCAAGGACTTTATGGCGGGCATGAAGACCATTGTGGGCGGTGAGATCAAGGGCTATACGGAGATGCTGATCGAGGCCCGGCAGATCGCCACCAAGCGGATGGTGGACGAGGCGGAGGCCCTGGGGGCCGACGCCGTGGTGGGCCTGCGGTACGGCTCCGCCTCCGTGATGCAGGGGGCGGCGGAGGTCATCGCCTACGGCACGGCAGTGAGGTTCCTGGGATGACTGTCACCTTTCTGGACCACAGCGGCTTTCTGGTGGAGCTGCCGTCGGTGACCCTGCTCTTCGACTGGTGGAAGGGGGACCTGCCGCCCCTCCCGTCGGGAAAGCCCCTGCTGGTGTGCGCCAGCCACCGACATCCCGACCACTTCGATCCGAAGATCTTCACGCTGGACGACGGACAGCGGGAGGCCCGCTTCCTCCTGGGCAAGGGCATCCGCCTGACGGACCGGAACCGGGAAAAATGGGGACTTTCAGCAGAGACCGCCGCCAGGTGCCAGGTGCTCTCCGGCGGAGAGACGGCCTCTCCCCTGCCCGGCGTCACCGTGGAGACGCTGCCCTCCACCGACGAGGGCGTGGCCTTCCTGGTGACGGCGGATGACCGGACCATCTTCCACGCCGGCGACCTGAACTGGTGGCACTGGGAGGGCGAGGACCCCGGCTGGAACCGGAACATGGAGGTGGATTTCAAGCGGTACGCCGAGCCCCTCCGGGGCCGGACCATCGACCTGGCCATGCTGCCCCTGGACCCCCGGCTGGGAGAGGACGGCTTCCGGGGTCCCCGGTACTTTCTGGAGCTGGCGGAGATCCGCCGCTTCCTGCCCATGCACCAGTGGGGGGATTTCCTCTTTACAAATCAGTTCCTGTCGTGCTATACTTCATACAGTTCTCGGACTGTGTGCGTTAACAGAGCCGGGCAGACTTTTACATTTGAGGAGGAATCAGGCGCATGAAGATCGACGGCAACGAGCTGGCGATTCAGCAGAATGACTTGGATCGGGAGGGCCGCCATGCGGAGGCCATGGCCATCAAGCGGGAGTTCCTGAAGCAGGTGCGGGAGAGCGGCGACCACTGTCCCTGCAAGCAGGCCTGTCCCCATCATGGCAACTGCTTCGAGTGTGTGACGCTGCATCGGGGCCATCGGGATCATCTGCCCATGTGTATGTGGGACATGGTGAACGAGCGGCTCCACAAGCTCTCCCTGCTGACAGAGGGGACGCTGCAGTCCTATGAGGAGGCGCACCGCTGAGGTGCTTCCCGCGCAAAAACGCCCGTGCCGGCCGGCACGGGCGTTTTCTTGTGCTTTGAATCAGGACTGCTCCGGAAGGATCAGGCAGCTGCCCGTCACATCGGGGCCATAGGCCGCCAGCTCCGCCACAAAGTCAGTGGTCTCGCTGGCGGCGGTGACCGCCGCCTCCAGGGCTGGAATCTGGTCCGCCGTGGCGGCGGCGCAGATCCGGTCCACCAGGGGCGCGATGTCCGCCAGCACCAGTCCGGCGGTGTTATCCCGGCCGGAGGTGAGGACCTCTGCCGGCAGCTCGATGGAGAGCTCCACCTCATACTCCGCCAGGGCGGTCTTCAGCTCCTCCAGGAAGGCGCGGATGCTCTCCGCCCGGTCGGCGCCGTTGTAGTCGATCTTGTCCAGGGGGCCCGTTGTGGGATAGCCCACATCCGTCAGCAAAATCTCGTCAAAGCCCAGAGCTGCGATCTCCTGCGCCAGACCACAGAGGTACTGTCGGGCCGCCGGCTTGCTGGGATCCAGCCAGTTCAGATCGTTCCCGTCATAGTAGATATAGCCTCCGGTGTTCTTCAGACCCATGTTTTCCACATCCGCTTTCGCGGCGATGGGGTCCAGGAAGCAGCTCATCCGGGCGATGGAGTGGAAGCTGCTCTCTGTCACCTCGGTCAGAGCCTCGGCGGTGTCCTCCGCCGTGGTGACACTGCCGGCCTCCGCGCCAGCGGCCGCGAAGTAGATGTGCCCGGTGCCGTCCTTCAGCGTGACGGCGGCGGCGTTATAGGCGGGCGCGGACATGACCGTGGCACCTGTCCAGGCCTCCTGCCAGGCCGCCTGGGTCAGAGGCGCAGCGGCAGCGGAAAAGGCCGCCAGCTCCTCGGGCTTCTCCGGCTCCTGGACGATGATCTCCACGTTCTGGTCCTCCTGGGGATCCTCCTCCGGGACGGGAGGCGTCTCCTGCGCCTGCCAGGGCGGCGTGAAATGGGCCTGGCCGTTCTCGTCATAGACGATATATTCCTGGGCCCACAGGAATCCAAGCGCCGCCAGGATCACCAGCACCAGCACCGCCGCCAGCGCGGCCTTTCCCTTGGAGCCCCGGCCCCGATAGCTGCGATAGCCCTTGGTGCCTCCCATGACCTCACCTCACTTCCGGAGATTCCGCGCTCCTGCCCCTCAGGGCTGGATGGCGTTGAGCTTGTTCACCCGCCGGGCGTGGCGGCCGCCCTCAAAGTCCGTGGAGAGGAATACCTCCACCATCCGCTCCGCCAGGTTCTTGCCGGTGAAGCCGGCGCCGATGGCCAGCATGTTGGCGTCGTTGTGGCGGCGGGTCATCTCCGCCTCCAGAGAGTCGGCGCAGTGGGCGCAGCGGATGCCCTTCACCTTGTTGGCAGCGATGGAGATGCCGATGCCGGTGGTGCAGATGACGATGCCGTAGTCATACTCACCGGAGGCCACCGCCCGGGCCGCCGCCTCGCCGAAGTCGGGGTAGTCGCAGCTCTCCGTGGAGTAGCAGCCGAAGTCCTTGTACTCGTGGCCCAGCTTCTCCAGAAGCTGGATGATGTCGCATTTCAGCGCGTAGCCGCCGTGATCGGAACCCAGGGCGATTTTCATGGTATCGGTCTCCTTTTCAAATCAATTCGCCCCCTGCCGGGGTGCGTTCTGGAACAGGCTTATTATAGCCAATTTTTTCCCGAAATGCAAATTACAAATCATGCCACTGCGGTTTTCCGCCCCGGAAGGTGCAGAATCGCCGGAATCCGCTCTCCCGCAGCAGAGCCTGTCCCTCCCGGACGGCGCAGCCCACGGCCTCCGGCGCGTGGGCGTCGGTGCCCAGGGTGACGATCTCGCCCCCCAGGCCGCGGTACATCCGCAGCCACTTCCCGTCCGGCAGCGGGGTGTTGCCCCGGTTGGTGTTCAGCTCGATGCCGATGCCCTTGGGGATGATGATGCGGAAGATCTCCTCCATCTCCGGCTCAAATCCGTCAAAGGTCACGTGCATCCCCCGGTTCTCGTTGAGATACCGCAGGGGCAGGGTCAGATGGCCCAGCACCTGGAACCTTCCCCACTCCGCCAGCTTCTTCACCTGGCCCAGATAGTCAGCCAGACACGCCTGGGTCTCCGCCTCGTCCCGGGGGGTGAGAAAGTAGAGGTCCCGGCCGTCCATCTTCTCCGACAGGGTGTGGATGGAGCCGATGCAAAAGTCCAGCGCCGGGGCCTGGGCCAGCATCCGCTCCATCCGGTCAATGCCCCAGACCGCGTCTCCCAGCTCCGCCCCCAGCCGCAGGGTGATCCGGTCCCCCACTGCCGCCTGGGCGGCGCGGAACTCCGCCAGCATGGGGGCCCAGTCATAGGACTCCCGGGGCTCTGTGGTGCCGAAGCGGATGGGCTCCACATGGTCGGTGAAGCACAGCTCCTGAAACCCCAGCCGGATGGCGGCCTCCGCCAGTTCCGTCATGGAGGCGGAGGCGTCCGGCGAGACCCGGGAGTGGACGTGATAGTCGGCTAGATACATGGATTCCTCACTTCTTGAACTTCTTGAAGAAGTCCTTCCGGCCCTGGGTCTCGCTCTCACCCATGGCCTCCGCGAACTTCTTCAGGGCTTCCTTCTGCTCCTTGTTCAGATTCTTGGGGGTCTCAATGTAGACGGTGACGTACTGGTCGCCCCGGCCCCGGCCGTTGATGGAGGGGATGCCCTTGCCCTTCAGGCGGAAGGTGGTGCCGGACTGGGTGCCCTCCGGCAGGGTGTACTTCACCTTGCCGTCGATGGTGGGGATCTCCAGCTCCGCGCCCAGGACCGCCTGGGTGAAGGTGATGGGCGCCTCACACAGGACGGAGGTGCCCTCCCGCCGGAACAGCTCATGGGGCCGGACGGTGATGGTGATCAGCAGATCGCCCGCCGGGCCGCCGTTCTTGCCGGCGTTGCCCTGGCCACGGATGGAGATGGTCTGCCCGTTGTCGATACCGGCGGGGATGCTGGCCTGGATGGTCTTTTTCTTGCGGAGCAGGCCACTGCCCCGGCAGTCCTTGCAGGGCTGGTGGATGATGCGGCCCTTGCCGCCGCACTTGGGGCAGGGAGAGGAGGTGGCGAACACGCCCATGGGAGTCTGCCGCCGGACCTGGACCGTGCCGGTGCCGTGGCAGTCCGGGCACACCTCCGGCGAGGTACCGGGGGCGCAGCCGTTGCCGTGGCAGGTGTCGCAGGTCTCGTACCGCTCCACGGTGACTTCCTTCTCGCAGCCGAAGGCCGCCTCCTCAAAGCTGATGGCGATGGACATCCGGATGCTCTCGCCCCGCTGGGGGGCGTTGGGGTTGGTCCGCCGGCCGCCGCCGAAGCCGCCGCCGAAGAAGCTGCCGAAGATGTCCCCCAGGTCGCCGAAGTCGAAGCTGCCGTCGAACCCTCCGCCGCCGAAGCCGCCGGCGCCGAAGTTGGGATCCACGCCGGCGTGGCCGTACTGGTCATACCGGGCCTTCTTGTCCGGGTCGGAGAGGACCTCGTAGGCCTCGTTGACCTCCTTGAACTTCTCCTCCGCCGATTTGTCCCCCGGATTCAGGTCCGGGTGGTATTTCCGGGCCATTTTTTTATAGGCCTTTTTGATCTCATCTGCCGAGGCACCCTTGTTGATGCCAAGGACTTCATAGTAATCGCGTTTCTGTTCTGCCATAGAATCACCAACTTTTCCATTAGGAATTAGAAATTAGGAATGAGGAATTGTGATGTCCGGCGGAGCCGGACGGATTTTGTGGATCGATCCGCCTGGGGCAGATCCCATAAATTCCTAATTCCTAACTCCTAATTCCTAACTCGTGAGAGCGTGCCGCGCAGGCGGGGCGATGCCCCGCCCGCGCGGCCGCGTGGCGTCTGATTTCTCTGCTTACTTCTTGTTGTTGTCGTCATCGTCGACCACCTTGTAGTCGGCGTCATAGTACTGGCCCTGCTGGCCGCCGGCGTCGGGGCCGGCCTGCTGGGCACCGCCCTGGGCGCCCTGGGGGTTGGCGTTCTGATACAGCTTCTCGCTGACGGCGTAGAAGGCCTGGGTCAGCTCGTCGGTGGCGGTCTTGATGGCGGCGGTGTCCGTGCCCTTCAGGGCCTCCTTCAGCTTGTCGATGCCGGCCTGGACCTTGCTCTTGTCATCGGCGGGGATCTTGTCGCCCATCTCAGAGAGGGTCTTTTCGCTCTGGTAGACCATCTGGTCGGCCTGGTTGCGGACCTCGACCTCCTCCTTCATCTTCTTGTCCTGGGCGGCATACTGCTCGGCTTCCTTCACAGCCTTCTCAATGTCCTCCTTGCTCATGTTGGAGGAGGAGGTGATGGTGATGTGCTGCTCCTTGCCGGTGCCCAGGTCCTTGGCGGAGACGTTGACGATGCCGTTGGCGTCGATGTCGAAGGTCACCTCGATCTGAGGCACGCCGCGGCGGGCCGGGGCGATGCCGTCCAGGTGGAAGCGGCCCAGGGACTTGTTGGCAGCGGCCATCTCCCGCTCGCCCTGGAGGACGTTGACCTCCACAGAGGTCTGGTTGTCGGCGGCGGTGGAGAAGATCTGGCTCTTCTTCACGGGGATGGTGGTGTTCCGGTCGATCAGCTTGGTGAACACGCCGCCCATGGTCTCAATGCCCAGGGACAGGGGCGTGACGTCCAGCAGCAGCAGGCCCTTCACGTCGCCAGTGAGGACGCCGCCCTGCAGCGCCGCGCCGATGGCCACGCACTCGTCGGGGTTGATGCCCTTGAAGCCCTCCTTGCCGGTGAGCTTCTTCACCTCGTCCTGCACGGCGGGGATCCGGCTGGAGCCGCCCACCATCAGGACCTTGGAGATGTCGTCGCCGGTGAGGCCGGCGTCATTCATGGCCTGACGGACGGGGCCGGCAGTGGCCTCCACCAGATGGGCGGTCAGCTCATTGAACTTGGCCCGGGTGAGAGTCACGTCCAGGTGCTTGGGGCCGTTGGCGTCGGCGGTGATATAGGGCAGATTGATGTTGGAGGTGGTGACGCCGGACAGCTCGATCTTGGCCTTCTCGGCGGCCTCCTTCAGCCGCTGCATAGCCACCCGGTCGGTGGACAGGTCCACGCCGTCGGTGCGCTTGAACTCGCTGACCAGATACTTGATGATGCACTCGTCGAAGTCGTCGCCGCCCAGACGGTTGTTGCCGGCGGTGGCCAGCACCTCGATGACGCCGTCGTCGATGTCCAGAATGGACACATCGAAGGTGCCGCCGCCCAGGTCGTACACCATGATCTTCTGGCTCTGCTCCTTATCCACGCCGTAGGCCAGGGCCGCGGCGGTGGGCTCGTTGATGATCCGCTTCACGTCCAGGCCGGCGATCTTGCCGGCGTCCTTGGTAGCCTGGCGCTGGGAGTCGGTGAAGTAAGCGGGGACGGTGATGACCGCCTCGGTGACGGTGGTGCCCAGATAGGCCTCCGCGTCCGCCTTCAGCTTCTGGAGGATCATGGCGCTGATCTCCTGGGGGGTATAGCTCTTGGAATCGATGGTGACCTTGTAGTCAGAGCCCATCTCCCGCTTGATGGAGGAGATGGTCCGGTCCGGGTTGGTGATGGCCTGGCGCTTTGCCACCTGGCCCACCATCCGCTCGCCGGTCTTGGAGAAAGCCACCACGGACGGGGTGGTCCGGTTGCCCTCCGCGTTGGGGATGACGACAGCCTCGCCGCCCTCCATAACAGCCACGCAGCTGTTGGTTGTACCTAAGTCGATACCGATTACCTTAGACATAATGATTGCCTCCAATTTATCATCAAATAATTTTATCTCAACAAATGAAAATTTGGGATTGCCATTCAAATTCGCCCCAAGCGAATGAACTCCAATCATTTTTCCGGCGGCGTGTACGTCGGAAAAATTCATTGATCCAGCCGCCCTGGGCGGCGCCCACAGTGACCGCTGTCACTGTGGAGGGGGAAGGCCGATAGAGGACGCAGTCCCCTCCCGAGGCTCTTTAATTCGCGACTTGCACAATGGCGTGCCGGATGACTTTGTCGCCCAGCATGAAGCCCGCCTGGAACACCTGGCTCACCACGTTCTCCCCGAAGTTCTCGTCGTCGATGTGCATGACGGCGTTGTGCTTCTCCGGGTCGAAGGTCTGTCCCTGGGCCTCGATCTCCGTGACGCCCAGCTTCTTCAGGATCTCCTGATACTGGTGGAAGATCATCTCTAGCCCCTTCTTGTGGGGGGAGTCCTCATCGCCCTCGGTGGACACGGCCCGCTGCAGGTTGTCGTACACCGCCAGAAACTCTTTGATGGTGTCCGCCTTGGCGTCCTGATAGAGACTGTCCTTCTCCTTGGCGGTGCGCTTGCGGTAGTTGTCGTACTCCGCCGTCAGCCGGACGAACTGGTCCTTCACGGACTCCAGCTGCTTGGCGGCCAGCTCGGCGGCCTCCATCTGCGCCTGGGTCAGGGTGTAGGTCTTTTCCTTTTTCTTCTTGCCCTTGGGCGCCTTCTCCGCCTTTTCAGCGGACTCCGCAGATTCCTCCGCGGGAGGGGCCTCCTCCTGGGGCTGCTCCTTGGGCTCCTCCGGCGTCTCCTCCGCCGGCTGCTTGGTCTCTTCACTCATTTGCTTTCATCCTCCTTCGGGGGCAGCTCCTGCTTCCCGAACAGCCGTGTCAGCCCCTCCGCAAAGCCGGAGAGCCGGGCGGCCACCGCCCCGTAATCCATTCTGGTGGGACCCACCACGCCGATCAGGCCCCGCATATCATCGCCGATGTCATAGCTGGCCACCACCACGCTGGTGTCCTGCAACGCCTCGCTGACGTTCTCCGGGCCGATCAGGATCTTCATGGGCCCCTCGTCCGGCACAGGGAGGTTTTCCTTGCTGTCGGACAAAAAGCTCATCAGCTGGTGGGCCTTGTCGGCGTCCCGGAACTCCGGCAGCTTCAAAAGCTGGCTGGCGCCCACGGTGAGCACCTCTTTCTGTCCCGCCTCCTCCAGCGCATCCGCCGCGTAGGCGATGGTCTGGCTCAGCAGCAGGAACATCTGAGGGGACACCTGCTCGGACACATCCATCAGCCGCCGGTTCATCTCGTCGGCGGAGATGCCGGTGAAGTTGCTGTTCAGCAGATTCACCAGGGTGGGCATCTGTTCGTTGTCCACCTTCAGCTGCATCCGCAGCAGCTGGCTCTTCACCCGGTTGTCCCCCATCATCATGACCACGATGCAGCTGTGCTCATCCACCGGCAGCAGATCGAACCGCCGGGCGGTCATCTGCTTTTTCCCCCGGGTGGCCACATAGGCGGGGTAGTTCATCAGGGAGCTCACCGCCCGGCCCGCCTGGGAGATCACCCGGTCCAGCTCCTCCATCTTCGTCTGGAGGGACTGGTTGATCCGCTCCGTCTCCGCGATGGAGAGCCGCTGGCGCTCCATCAGCTCGTTGACGTACAGGCGGTAGCCCTTGGGGGAGGGAACCCGTCCGGCGGAGGTGTGGGGCTGCTCCAGATAGCCCAGTTCCGTCAGGTCTGACAGCTCATTGCGGATGGTGGCGGAGCTGACGCCCCCCATCTCCGCGGCGATGGCCTTGGACCCCACCGGCTCTGCGGTACGGACGTAATCCTCCACCACCACTTTCAGTATTTGCTTTTTCCGGTCCGTGAGTTCCACAAAAAAGCACCTCTGGTTCAGGTGGTTCTCGCATCTGTTTTTAGCACTCCTTTCCCCGGAGTGCTAAAATGAGTTTACCACCACACCACCCCATTGTCAACGGATGGATATAAACAATTTGTAAACAAATGACATCAGATTTTTGAACAGTTCTTCGCCGCCCAAAGCACGCGGAGAGCCCCGGTCCTGCAGGGCCGGGGCTCTCCGCTGTTTTCGCTGGATCAGGGCTGCGCCGTCCGGGCTGCCTGTCTGGGCAGCAGGCCCGCCCGCCGCAGCGCCGGCTGAAGGGCCGTGAACAGCAGCACCAGCAGCACGGTCTGCACCGGCAGCATCACCAGGTTCTTCACGGCGCTGAGGGAGGCGCTGGCATACCAGGTCTGCAGGCTGAAGGCACCGCTGCTGTTGAGGATGGCCATCCACAGTGCCCCCAGGATCACGTTCTGGAGGTTGGTCAGCAGCTTGGCGCAGAAGACCCGCCAGATCCGCAGGGGGGCCCGGTAGAAAAACAGCGCGTAGGTCAGCACTCCCAGCATGGTGGTGAGGGTGTAGCCGGGGAAGAAGGGATAGCCGCCGCCCCCGGTGAGGAAAAAGCTGAGGATGTCCTCCGCAAAGGCGAACAGCAGTCCCAGCACCGGGCCACAGATCCAGGCGCAGACAGACCGGGCCAAAAAGCCCCAGGTGACCTTGGCCCCGCCGAACAGGGGTACCGACGGCACCTGGGCCAGCACGATGCACAGGGCGATCATCAGCGCGGCGAACAGCAGCTTCCGCAGGTCCCGGAGCTCCCGGGAGGCATCCTGCCAATACGGGGCGGAAAAGGGGTGGGTATACATAAAAAGGCCTCCTTCTGTGTTTCGGCAGTCCGAAATTCGGAAATGCCGCACAGAGGAGGGCCGAACCATCCCGATATGCGGCAGCGGGATGCGGGACACACACTGCGGGCGCATGGCCCTTTCGTCCGGAAAGCAACTCCCCGTCTCTCCGGCACTGGGATGACACGTATGTCCCTACTCTGCCTATCGCTTCTATTATAGGCGCTTTTTTCAAAAACGCAAGGGCCTCTGTTGTTTTGACAGCCGGTTCCCCATTCCGTCTTGCAGCGATTCCGTCCATGTGCTAACATGACCTCAGACCAGCCTGGAATTGACCAATCCTACCATCTGGTTCTCCCCGATTAGGCAGAAAACACCCCGGGCCCGCTGGGCCCGGGGTGTTCTTTTCTTGAAAACCAGCCGTTACTGAGGAGCAGCAGCGGTCTCCGCAGCCTTCGCGGCAGCGGCCTTCTCCGCCTGGGCCTTCTTGATGGCCTTGTACTTCTCCTTCTCCTCGGCAGTGGCGATGGGCTCGATGGCGTCCCGCGGGCAGACCTTGGTGCACATCTTGCAGTTCACGCACTTGTCGTAGTCGATGACGGCCACGCCATTCACCACGTGGATGGCGTCCTTCTTGCACTCCTTCTCGCACAGGCCGCAGCCGATGCAGGAGTGGGTGCACACGCTCATGGCGGCCTTGCCCTTGTCCTGGTTGGCGCAGGCCACCCGGACCTTCTTGGACACAGGCACCTCGGCGATCAGGTGGCGGGGGCAGGCCTTGGCGCAGGCCATGCAGTCGGTGCACTTGTCCGGATCCACCACGGCGGCGCCGTTGGGACCGATGGACATGGCGCCGAACTGGCAGGCGGCCACGCAGGAGCCGAAGCCCAGGCAGCCGAACTGGCACTCCAGAGGACCGCCGGCCACCTTGGTGGCGGAGATGCAGTCCTTCACGCCGATGTACTCATACCGCTTGACGGCGTTGGTGCCGCCGTTGCAGCGGACGAAAGCCACCTTCCGCTCGCCGGTGGGAGCGGCCTCGCCCATGATGGCGGCGATGGCGGCGTGGTTCTCCGCGCCGGCGGGGGCGCAGGCGTTCACCGGAGCCTCACCGGCCAGGATAGCAGCGGCGCAGCCGGAGCAGCCAGGATAGCCGCAGCCGCCGCAGTTGGCGCCGGCCAGATGGCTGAGGATCTCCTCTTCCCGGGGGTCCTTTTTCACCTCAAAGATCTTGGAGGCCACGGCCAGGACGAAGCCAAACACGGCGCCGAGGACACCCAGCACCACAATGGCAGCAATGACATTACTCATTTCCATGATTCCTCTTGCCTCCTCTTACCAGACCTTCAGGCCGGAGAAGCCCATGAACGCCAGGGCCATCAGACCAGCGGTGACCAGGGCGATGGGGAAGCCCTCAAACGCCTTGGGATAGTCCGCGAACACCAGGCGCTCCCGGATGCTGGCGAACAGCACGATAGCCAGCAGGAAGCCCAGGCCGCCGGTGATGCCGTAGACCACGGACTCGATGAAGTTGTAGTTGTTCTGCACGTTCAGCAGCACCACGCCCAGCACGGCGCAGTTGGTGGTGATCAGCGGCAGGTAGATGCCCAGTGCCGTGTACAGGGAGGGCATGGACTTCTGCAGGAACATCTCGATGAACTGCACCAGGGCGGCGATGACCAGGATGAAGGCCACCGTCTGCATATAGGCCAGGTCAAACCGCAGCAGCACGAACTCGTTGACCACATAGCACACGGCAGAGGCCAGGCCCATGACGAAGGTCACGGCGATGCCCATGCCCACAGCGGTATCGACTTTCTTGGAAACGCCCAGGAAGGGGCAGCAGCCCAGGAACTGGGAGAAGATGAAGTTGTTGACCAGAATGGCCCCCAACGTGATGGAGAGAAGATTGGTAATCATTATTTGCTCTCCTCCTTATTCTTGGATTTGCTCAGCGCCCACTGCATGGCGGCGATCAGGCACGCCAGCACCAGGAAGCCGCCCACCGGCAGGGTCAGCATGGCCATGGGGAACTGCTCCGGCAGGATCCGGATGCCGTCGCCGCCGTTGAGGATGCCGCCGCCGAAGGTGCCGGCGCCCAGGAACTCACGGATCAGGCACATGACCACCAGCACGGCGGTGTAGCCGATGCCCTGGAAGATGCCGTCAAAGAAGGAGGCACCCACGCCGTTCTTGTAGGAGAAGGCCTCGGCCCGGCCCAGAATGATGCAGTTCACCACGATCAGGGGGATGAACACACCCAGGGAGGAGGACAGCGCCGGCAGGAACGCCTGGATCAGCAGGTCCACACAGGTCACGAAGCCGGCGATCACCACGATGAACATGGCGATGCGGATCTTGTCGGGGATGATCTTCCGCATGGCGGAGATGATGACGTTGGAGAGTGTCAGGATCACAATAACAGCCACGCCCATGCCCAGGCCGTTGAACAGCGAGGTGGTGATGGCCATGGTGGAACACATGCCGATGACCTGCACCAGAACGGGGTTATTGGTCAGCAGGCCCTCTTTGAATTGCTTGCCTAAATTCATGTAAATCGCTCCTCCCTTCTCAGCCCATGGCGCCGATGGCAGCCAGGGCCGCGTTCACGCCGGAGGTCACGCCTCTGGTGGAGACGGTGGCGCCGGTGATGGCATCCACGTTGGTGCCCACGGACAGGGTGCCGTCCGCGGCGCTCTTGCCCACGAACTGGTCCAGCACGCCAACGCCGGAGGCGGTGGGCTCGTTGCCCATGACCTTCGTGCCGATGCCGGAGGTCTCAGAGTGGCTGATGATGGAGACGCCGGTGACGGTGCCCTCGGTGTCCACGCCCACCATCATCTCGATGGTGCCCTGGGAACCGGAGGCGCTGACGGTGACCGCGTAGCCCACGGTCTCACCGTTCACCTGGGCCTCATAGATGGCG
>DWYU01000150.1 GCA_019118505.1 Candidatus Oscillibacter excrementavium | reverse complement strand
GACAGCGACAACGGCATCCCGCTCTACGACATCGAGTTCGAGACGGACTACGGCGACTACGACTTTGAGGTGGCCATGGCCGACGGACGCATCGTGGGGGCGGACTACGAGGTGGACGAGGAGTGGCTGGACGCCCTGGGCGGCTCCCCCATCACGGCGGAGGAGGCCGCTTCCATCGTGGCCGGCAAGATCCCCGGCGCCAGCGCGGCGGACGTGGACATCTGGGAGGAGTCCGGCGACGGCCGGGGCCGCTACGAGGGAGAGCTGTTCCTGGACGGCATGAAGTACGAGTTTGAAATCGATCCGCAGACAGGGCGGATCTTCGACTGGAACGCCGATCTGCGGGATTGATGCCCACAGCCTGCTGCAACATGCGGATTTGGCTGCAGGTACCGGAAACAGGCATCTGTCCTGCGGAGACCCCGGAATACTATACCATCCAAGGGAAAACAGGTAAAGGAGTGTCCTATATGAGCATCCGAGAGGCACTGATCCATATGTTTACAGACGATCCCGTCAACTGGCTCAAATGGGCGCTGGTATTTGCCGTCCTGATCGGAGGGTATGTTGTCGCGGTCCCGCTGTATGGGAGACTCTCCCACGGTATGAGCTGGGAGCGCAAACGGGACATCGCCAGGAGCCGAAACCACATCATCAAAGCGTCGATCGTAAAGAAATGGCCATCCGGGGATGTGGGCCACTACAACTGGCACGCTACCTACCGTTATACGCTCCAAGGCGAGGAGCGCAGGTACACTGCCTATTTCAAGCACCCGTCCACGCCGCCCCTGTATCTGTATCTCTACTACATCGACGATCCCCGTAAACTCTTTTCCTGTGATGAATACCACTATCAAAACCACAAGGGACTGCTTCTTCTGCCGGTCATCTTCCTGCCCTGGATTTTGGCTCTGGTCGTCTTTGCCCTTTTGGGTGTGGAGCCGCCGCAGGCAATCTAAGAGAGGGAACCGCTGCTGGACGGCATGAAGTATGAATTTGCGATTGCCCCACGATCCTTCGACTGGAATGCCGGCTGGCAGGACTGGCTGGCACAGAAAAGCAACAAAGCAACGGGGAGAAGGCACATATGCCTACTCCCCGTTACTTCATTTTGTTCTTTTTTAGGACGGTTCCTTGGGCGAGAGCCCCAGTTTGGTCTCCAGCTCCCGCATTTTGATCTCCGCCTCGTGCAGCGCCATGGACGGCGTTTTTTCCTGCCTGGTCACCATCTTGACCAGGGTTTCGACCAGAATGGACGCATTCGTCCGCTCCAGCAGTTCCATGGCCCGCTCCAGCGTCTGGCCGGTAAATCCGGCCTTTTCCAGCTTCCGGCGTTCCTTATCCAAGCTCTTCATGGCCTTCGCCCCTCCATGCGCCTGGTTATTCGGCGATTTGGGCCAGGGCCAGCAGAGCCTGGGCGGTCTGTACCCGAGTGGCCGCCTGGCCGGGGGCCAGCGTATCCGAGGAGTTCCCGGTGAGCAAACCGGCCTCCACTGTCCAGGCCACGGCCTCCAGGGCGTAGCCGGCGATCTGGTCATAGTCGGCGAACTCCCGGACGGCCATGCCGCCCTGGGCGGTGTCATAGCCCTCATGCCTGGCGTAGCGATAGAGTATGACCGCCAGCTGCTCCCGGGTGATGGGATCGTCCGGGCCGAACAGGCCGCCGCCGTAGCCGCCGGCGATCCCCTGAGAGGCGGCCCAGCGGACAGCCTCGCCATAGGAGGCCGCCGGGTCCACATCGGAGAAGTCCATCAGATCATTCACCACCGGGCGGCCCTCCAGCGCCCACAGGGTCGCGACCGCCTCGCCCCGGGTCAGCGTTCCATTGGGATCAAAACGATCCGCGCTGACGCCGGCCATCAGGCCGTTCTCACAGACATAGCGCACCGCCTGGACGTCCTGGGCCTCCACATCGGTGAAGGGCAGGACGGACAGGGCCGCGCCGCCCACCTGATAGACGGCCACGGTGCCGGACACCTCGCAGGCGGCCAGCAACAGGGCCTCGCCGGTGGGGCTGACGGAGGCGTCCAGGAACAGCAGGCCCTCGGGGGCCACGTCGCCGCCGGTGACCCACTTGTCCAGCTCCCCATCCTCGTACTCCTCGGAGCCCTCCACCACGGAGGCAAAGTCCCGGGTGTTGATGTAGTTGACATACTGAGCGGAGGCAGGCTCGGTCACGTCATAGACCATGACGCCGCCGGTGCGCTCCAGAGCCACAAAGGCATAGGTGCGGCCGTCCACCGTACCCACGGTGACGCTCTCCGCCTCCGGCCCCTTCTTGCCGGAGCGGTCGTCCACCACGGCGTTGTCGTTGGAGCAGTTGTAGTAGTCGGGCAGGTACTGGGCGGTGAGGGCCTCGAAGTCGTCCCCGCTGGTAAACACCTCGGTCAGGCCGTCCGCACCGGCCTCATAGAGGGTGAAGGTGCGGCCGCCGAAGAGGTAGTCCTTACCGGTATCCAGGCCGTCAAAATCCCCGCTCTTGAAAAAGACCACCTTGCCGGTGAGGCCGGAGTTCTCCGCTGTGATGGCCCCGGTGGGGGAGGTCACGCCCTCGTCACCGAAGTCCCGCTCGTCCTCATTGAGGTAAAAGGTGCCCAGATCCTCGTCCCCCCACTCCCGGGCGTCCCCCTCGTTGGCAGTGACCAGATAGGTTTTGCCCTCCGCCTGGAAGGCGGCGATGGCATCGGGCATCCGGATGCCCATGAGGCCGCCGTAGGTCTTGGGGGCGTAGGCGTCGTCCTTTTTGTCGATGTCGACGGGGGTGACGCCGTAGTCCTCAAAGCCCGCGGAGTAGATCCCGTCAAAGGTACGGGAGGTCAGATCCAGCACCGCAATGGCGTTGTTCTCCTGCAGGGTGATATAGGCCTTGCCGCCGGAGACGGCGATGTACTCTGGCTCCAGGTCCGTGGAGGGATCGACTCCCTTCTTCAGCACGATCCCGGCTGAGGCCAGCTCGTCACGGCGGGCGTCGAAAGCGTCAAAGCCCACCACCTCGCTGGTGAGGGTTGACACATCTGCCACAGTGACCGAGCCTCTGGGGTCGGCGATCCCGGCTCCATATCCCTCCCGAGGCTCCCCCTCGTCGGCGGTGAGGACGGTGCTGCTGCCGGCAAAGGTCACCATATCCGGCTGCACACCGGTTTCCACCAGTCCCCTCAGGGTCAAGGAGCC
>DWYU01000149.1 GCA_019118505.1 Candidatus Oscillibacter excrementavium | reverse complement strand
ATGGTGATGTTCAGCAGCCGCTGGCAGCAGTCCGCCGGCTCCCCGCCGTGGATCACCTCGTAGAGCAGCTCCTGATCCGTCACGATGTTGCTCAGTCCGTCGGAGCACAGCAGCAGGAAGTCCCCCGGCTGAAGCTCCTTCTCGTAGAGATCCGCCCGGATGTGCTCCTCCGAGCCCAGGGCCCGGGTGATCAGGTTCTTCCGCGGGTGGTTGCGGGCCTCCTCCGGAGTGATGTCCCCCCGGGCCACCATGTCCTCCACCACCGAGTGATCCCGGGTCAGGCGGGCGATGCCCTGGTCGTTGACATGGTAGGCCCGGCTGTCCCCGATGTTGAGCAGGTAGGCCATCCGCTCCACCACCAGGGCAGCCACCATGGTGGTGCCCATGCCCCGGCAGTCCGGGTCGGTGGCCGCCCGGTGAAACACCGCGGAGTTGGCTGTCTCGGCGGCCTGGGCCAGGACGGCGGCCGGCCGGGACTCCTCCTGGCTGCCCATCTCCTTGAGGGCGTCCACGAAGGTCTCCACCGCCACCAGGCTGGCCACATTGCCCGCCTTGGCGCCACCCATGCCGTCGCATACCACGCCGACGGCCAGGTGCTCCGAGGGAACATCTAAGTAGTATCCATCCTGGTTCTGCGTTCTTACCGCCCCTTTGTCGGTAATTCCCCATGCATGTATCATACTGGTTTTCCTCTTTTCCGCACTTGTATCCCCCGGCTCATGCCCTGCGCGGCCAGGCACGGGCCGGTCTTTTGTCATAGCTGTCCCTGGATCTGCTTGCGCCGGAGCTGGCCGCAGGAGGCGTCAATGTCGCCCCCCAGCTTGCGGCGCACCGTGGCGGTGACGCCGTGGCTCTCCAGGCGCTTCTGGAAGGCGGCCACCCGGCGGCTAGGCTTCAGGGGGCTCTCCTCCACATGGTTCAGGGGGATCAGGTTTACGTGTCCCGGCGTGCCCTTCAGGTGCCGGGCCAGCAGATCCGCCTGCCAGTCGGCGTCGTTGACCCCGTCGATCATGGCATACTCATAGGAGATGCGCCGGCCGGTCTTTTCAAAATACCGGCGGCAGGCGGCAAAGAGCTGCTCCACCCCGACGCCCCGGTTCACCGGCATGATCCGGCTCCGGGTCTCGTCGTCCGGCGCGTGCAGGGACACAGACAACGTTAATTGTAACTGATAATCGGCCAGCTTGTCAATTTTTTCAGTGAGCCCGCAGGTGGACAGGGAGATATGCCGCATGCCGATGTTCAGCCCCTCGGGGCTGTTGACCAGCTCCAGAAAGCGGAGCACGGTGTCGAAATTGTCCAGCGGCTCGCCGATGCCCATGAGCACGATGTTGCTTACCGGCACGCCGGAGTCCAGCTGGGTAAAGAGCACCTGATCCACCATCTCGGCGGGGGTGAGATCCCGGATCTTGCCCCCCAGGGTGGAGGCGCAGAAGGCGCAGCCCATGCGGCACCCCACCTGGGAGGAGATGCACACAGTATTCCCATGATGGTAGCGCATCAAAACCGTCTCAATGCAGTTTCCGTCCCCCAGCCGCCACAGATACTTGATGGTGCCGTCCTGGGCGGAGACCTGCTTGCGCTCCACCCGGGGCGGGCAGAGCACGCAGGCGGCGGCCAGCTTCTCCCGCAGGGCCTTGGACAGGTTGGTCATCTCGTCAAAGGAGGACACGCCCCGGTGGAGCCACTGGAACACCTGCTTGGCCCGGAAGGCCGGCTCCCCCAGCTCCTTGAAGTAGGCGGACATCTCCGCCAGGTTCATGGATTTGATGTCGGTCATGGTTCCTCTCCTCTGCCGTGTACGCCCGGCGGCTCCAGGCCGTATTTTTTTGCCACCGCCGCCAGCCGCTCCGGTGGAATGGGCTCTGGCTCCTCCTGCTGCAAAAACCAGGAATCGTAATCCGGGGCAGGGCACTCCCTCAGGGGGAAATCAGCCCGGAACTGATCCGCCTGCACCCAAACCTGAAGAAAATACCAGCCAAGCCGATAGTCTGTAAAGGGATCCCGGGCAAGCATACGCTGAAAGCCGGGCTCCTCCAGCAGCTTGGGATGATAGGGCTCCTCCCGCCACAGCTCCAGTCCCAGCGCTGGAAAGTCGTAAGTATCCGCCAGATCATGATCCGCACAGTCGCACACAAAGCCGGACTCCTTCGACAGGGCGGCAATCACATCCTCCGCATGGGTGTGGATCAGATCCAGACCGCGGTACAGAATCCGGACATTCTCCGCCGCGTTCAGCCCGATCCGGGACAAGCGGCCTTCCTCATACTCCAGGTAGAAGGAGTCAGGGGGCTCAGGCAGGCCCAGCCGGGCCCGGAGCTTCTCTGCCTCCTCCCGGGTCATGCCCAGGCGGAAGGGCCCCAGCCCTGCACGGGGATGCACCTCATATGTCTCCATCTTTAGTCCTCCTGAGCTTGGCGAAGAAAAAGCCGTCGGTATCGTGCCGGTGAGGCCAGCAGGTCACCATGCCCGTCTCAGCATCCTCAAATTCTCCGGGCAACTGGAACCTCTCCGGTGTAAAGTCTTTACACCTGTCCAAAAATGCCCTCACCACGCCCTCATTCTCCCGCTCCAGCAGGGTACAGGTGGCGTAGAGGAGCACGCCTCCCGGACGCACATAGCGGGACACGTTGTCCAGAATGGCGGCCTGTACGCTTGGTAAGTTCTCCAGCGGCTTAGGATCCTTGTAGCGGATATCCGGCTTCTTGCGGATGATGCCTAGCCCGGAGCAGGGCACATCGGCGATCACCAGATCAAAGCTGTCCAGGAATTCCTCTTTACAGCTCTTGCCGTCCAGCACTTCCGTCCGGATACAGGTCAGGCCCAGCCGGGCGGCGCCCGCCTGGATCAGCTTCTCCTTGTGGGGGTGGATGTCGCAGGAG
>DWYU01000148.1 GCA_019118505.1 Candidatus Oscillibacter excrementavium | reverse complement strand
CCCCGGCACAGCCGGGGACGGCGCTCTCCCTTCTTCGTTCACCCTTTCAGGGTGTTCAGCAGATGGCGGATGTGGATGCTCATGGCGTGGCGGGCCCCTGCCTCGTCCCGCTGCATCAGAAAGTCCAGGATCATCTTGTTGTCCGCGATGGCGACGCTCTGCATATGCTCCCGGTTGGCGGAGACCTGGAGGATCTCATTCACCGCGCTGTTGATGATGGGGTACAGCCGGCGCATATATTCGTTGTGGGACGCCTTGATGATGGCCATGTGGAACTCCTGGTCCGCCAGGGGCCAGTCGCCTCCCTCCTGGGCGATCCGCTCCATCTTGGCGGCCTTGTGCTGGATCTGGAGCAGCTCCTCGTCCGTGGCCCGCTGGCAGGCCAGGGCCACCGTGGCGGGCTCAAAGATCAGCCGCATCTCAAACAGGTCCCGGGCCCGCACCCGGGAGCGCAGCCCGGACAGCGCCGCCAGATCCACCGCGCTGGCGGGCAGATCCTCCGCCACAAAGGTGCCCTTGCCCCGGCGGATCTCCAGCACCCCCTGGGCCACCAGAAAGGAGATGGCCTCCCGCAGGGTGGTGCGGCTGACGTGCAGCGCCTCGCTGAGCTCGTTCTCATTGGGCAGCTTGCTCCCCGGCGCAAACCGCCGCTCATCCATGATCAGTTCGTACAGACGGTCCGCCGTCCGCTCCGACAGCTTGACTTTTCTTCCGTCTCCCATATCAATTCCTCCGTATCCCGCGGTGCCGTTCCGCCGGAACTCTCCGCCCCGGCAGAAATATGCTCAGATCCACTTGACATCATATCTCTTTTAGAGTACAATGACATCATACAACAAATAGAAAAATAATACAACCCTTTTTTGTAAAAAAGTGAGGTGATCCGCCGGTGACGGCGCAAACCATCTTTTCTCACCGGGTCTCCATCATCACCGGCCATTATGGCACCGGAAAGACGGAGCTGGCGGTCAATCTGGCCCTGGCCCTGGCCGGGGAGGGCTGCCGGGTCATGCTGGCGGACCTGGACATCGTGAACCCCTACTTCCGCTCCCGGGAGCGGCGGCCCCAGCTGGAGGCCGCGGGCATCCAGGTGATCTCTTCCTCCCAGGCCTGTTCGGACGCGGATGTGCCCGCCCTGCCGGCGGAGCTGCTGGCCATTCTGGAAAACCGGGATGTCCGGGGCGTCCTGGACATCGGCGGCGACCCCGTGGGCGCCCGGGTGCTGGCCCGGTTCCAGCCCAAGATCATCGCGGAGGACTATCAGCTGATCTTCGTCCTCAACGCCAACCGGCCGGAGGTGCGGACGCCGGAGGCCGCCGTCGCCTACCTCCGGGCCATCGAGGCCACCACCGGCCTCACCTGTTCCGGCATCGTCAACAACACCCACCTGTGCGGGGAGACCACGCCGGCGGAGATCCGCAAGGGCGCGGCCCTGGCGGAGGAGGTCTCCCGTCAGACCGGCCTTCCCATTCTCTGCCACACGGCGGAGGAGCGGTTTTTGCAGGATGTGTCAGACCTTCGGGAACCTGTGTTCCCCATCACCATAAACATGAAAAAGCCGTGGGAGCGCTGAGCCTGCGGCACCAGGGAAAAGGAGGCGTCTTACAGACATGACAGCCAAGGTAACCTTCAACTCTGACCGGTGCAAGGGATGTGAGCTGTGCACCACCGTGTGCCCGAAGCACATCGTCGCCATCGATCAGACCGTCATCAACCGCAAGGGGTATCACCCCGCCCACGTGACGGACATCACCCAGTGCATCGCCTGCGCCAGCTGCGCAAAGATCTGCCCGGATTCCATCATCACGGTGGAAAAGTTCTGAAAAGGAGGTCATCGACAGTGGAAAAGGAACTGTGGAAAGGAAATGAAGCCATTGCCGAGGCGGCCATCCGCGCCGGGTGCGACTGCTTCTTCGGCTATCCCATCACCCCCCAGAGCGAGGTCCCGGAATATATGTCCGCCCATCTGCCCAAGGCGGGGGGCGTGTTTGTCCAGGCGGAGTCCGAGGTGGCCGCCATCAACATGGTGTACGGCGCCGCCGGCGCCGGTATGCGGGCCATGACCTCCTCCTCCTCTCCCGGCATCAGCCTGAAGCAGGAGGGCATCAGCTACATGGCGGGCGCGGAGCTGCCCTGCGTCATCGTCAACTGTATGCGGGGCGGCCCGGGCCTGGGCACCATCCAGCCCGGCCAGGGCGACTACTACCAGGCCACCCGGGGCGGCGGCAACGGCGACTACCGGACCGTGGTCCTCTCTCCCTCCAACGTGCAGGAGGCGGTGGACTTCGTCCAGGAGGCCTTTGACATCGCCGACCAGTACCGCAACCCGGTGATGGTGGTGATGGACGGCCTCATCGGCCAGATGATGGAGCCCATCGAATGGCACCCCGTCCCCAAGCGGGACCTGCCCCCCAAGGACTGGACCACCACAGGCCGCAAGGGCCGGGACCACAACAACATCGTCAACTCCCTGTACATGGACCCGGAGGAGTGCGACCGCCACAACGAGCACCTGCGGGAGAAATATGACCTGATGGCGAAGAACGAGCTCCGCTATGAGGAGGTCCAGTGCGACGACGCCGAGGTGGTCATCACCGCCTATGGCACCCCCGCCCGGATCGCCCTGACCGCCATCGAGACCCTGCGGGCCGAGGGCCTGAAGGTGGGCCTGTTCCGGCCCATCACCCTGTGGCCCTTCCCGGAGGAGGCGCTGCGCGTCCTCTCCAAGTCCGATCACGTCAAGGCGTTCCTGGATGTGGAGATGAGCTCCTGCGGCCAGATGATCGACGACGTGCGGCTGTCCGTGGAGGGCAGAAAGCCCATCCACTACCTGGGCCACGCCGGCGGCGTGATGCCCACGGTGGAAGAGATGGTGGATGCGGCCAAAGCCGCCTTGAAGGAGGGCAAGTGATATGGCAATCGTATATGAGAAATCCAAGGGCCTGACAGATGCGGAGCTCCACTACTGCCCCGGCTGTCACCACGGCATCATCCACAAGCTGGTGGCGGAGTCCCTGGTGGAGCTGGGCCTGCTGGATGACGCCATCGGCGTCTGCCCCGTGGGCTGCTCCGTGTTCGCCTTTAATTATTTCAACTGCGATATGCAGGAGGCCGCCCACGGCCGTGCCCCCGCCGCCGCCACCGGCATCAAGCGCACCCATCCCCATCAGGCGGTGTTCACCTACCAGGGTGACGGTGACCTGGCCTCCATCGGCGCGGCGGAGATCGTCCACGCCGCCATGCGGGGCGAGAAGTTCACCACCATCTTCGTCAACAACGCCATCTACGGCATGACCGGCGGCCAGATGGCCCCCACCACCCTGATCGGCCAGCGGGCCACCACCTGCCAGGAGGGCCGCACCAAGGAGCAGGCCGGCATGCCCATCCGCATGGCGGAGCTGCTGTCCACCCTGGACGGCTGCGTCTACGCCGAGCGGGTCTGCGTCACGGACATCGCCAATATCAACAAGGCCAAGAGGGCCATCAAGAAGGCCTTCCAGAAGCAGATGAACAATGAGGGCTTCACCTTCATCGAGGTGCTGTCCACCTGTCCCACCAACTGGGGCATGACGCCGCTGAAGGCCAACGAGTGGCTGAAGGACAACATGATCCCCTACTATCCTCTGGGCGTCATCAAGGAGACGGCTCCGGAGAACGCGGAGGTGAAGTGAGATGAAAAAAGAGATCATCATTTCCGGCTTCGGCGGCCAGGGCGGCCTGGCCATCGGCAAGAACCTGGCGGAGGCCGGCATGGCCGAGGGACTGAACGTCACCTGGGCCCCCTCCTACGGGCCCGAGATGCGGGGCGGCACCGCCAACTGCTCTGTGGTGCTCTCCGACAAGCCGGTGGGCTCCCCGGTGTTCGCCCATCCCACGGAGCTGATTGCCCTGAACGAGCCCTCCCTGTCCAAGTTTGAGGCGGGCGTCGTCCCCGGCGGCATGGTGTTCGTCAACAGCGACGTGGTGACCGACAAGGTGGCCCGGGCCGATCTCACCGCCTATTACATCCCCTGCTCCCAGATCGCCGACCAGGTGGGCAACCCCAAGGTCAGCAATATGGTGATGCTGGGGGCCTATGTGGCCGGCACCAAGATCCTCAAGCCCGAGACCATCGAAAAGATGATCCAGGAGATGTTCACCGGCGCCAAGGCCAAGTTCGTCCCCCTGAATATCGAGGCCTTCCACCGCGGCATGGCCTGTATCGGCTGATCCCTTCCGCGCGGGG
>DWYU01000147.1 GCA_019118505.1 Candidatus Oscillibacter excrementavium | reverse complement strand
CGCCTCACCCCTGACACACTCAGGGGTGAGGCGTTTTTTTGCTTTGCCCCGCATACAACAGAAAGGAGCAAACCGCAATGTCCGGAGACAAGAACGAATTTTCCTTTGAAAATCCCGAGTACCGCAAGACCTATTGGCACACCTGCTCCCATGTGATGGCCCAGGCCGTCAAGCGCCTGTGGCCCGAGGTGAAGCTGGCCATCGGCCCCTCCATCGACGAGGGCTGGTACTATGATATGGACGCTCCCTTCGCCTTCACCCCCGAGCACCTGGAGCAGATTGAGGCCGAGATGCGCAAGATCTGCAAGGAGAAGCTGAAGCTGGAGCGGTTTGAGCTGCCCCGGGCCGAAGCCCTCAAGTTCATGGAGGAGAAGGGGGAGCCCTTCAAGGTGGAGCTGATCCAGGACCTGCCGGAGGACGCCCACATCTCCTTCTACAAGCAGGGCGAGTTCACCGATCTGTGCGCCGGCCCCCACCTGGACTCCACCGGCCGCATCAAGGGCAACGCCCTGAAGCTCACCGCCTGCAACGCCGCCTACTGGCGGGGCGACTCCAACCGCCAGACCCTCCAGCGGATCTACGGCATCGCCTTCCCGAAGAAGGAGGAGCTGGACGCCTACCTCCAGCGGATCGAGGAGGCCAAGAAGCGGGACCACCGGAAGCTGGGCAAGGAATTGGGATTGTTCATGCTGCGGGACGAGGGCCCCGGCTTCCCCTTCTTCCTGCCCAAGGGCATGATCCTGAAGAACACCCTGCTGGACTACTGGCGGCAGGTCCACAAGAAGTATGGCTATGTGGAGATCTCCACTCCCGTCATCCTGAACCGCCAGCTGTGGGAGCGGTCCGGCCACTGGGACCACTACAAGCAGAATATGTACACCACCGTCATTGACGACGAGGATTACGCCATCAAGCCCATGAACTGCCCCGGCGGCATGCTGGTCTACGCCAGTGAGCCCCACTCCTACCGGGATCTGCCCCTGCGGATGGGCGAGATCGGCCTGGTCCACCGGCATGAGCTGTCCGGCGCCCTCCACGGGCTGTTCCGGGTGCGCTGCTTCAACCAGGACGACGCCCACATCTTCATGACCCCCGATCAGTTGAAGGATGTGATCCAGGAGACGGTGCGGCTGTTCGACGAGGTGTACTCCACCTTCGGCCTCAGCTACGCCATTGAGCTGTCCACCATGCCGGAGGACCACATCGGCACTGTGGAGGAGTGGGAGCACAACCAGGACATCCTGAAGAACGCCATCACCGACATGGGCAAGGACTTCACCATCAACGAGGGCGACGGCGCCTTCTACGGCCCCAAGCTGGACTTCCATCTGGCGGACTCCCTGGGCCGCACCTGGCAGTGCGGCACCATCCAGCTGGACAGCCAGCTGCCGGAGCGGTTTGAGCTGGAGTATATCGGTGAGGACGGCCAGAAGCACCGCCCCGTCATGATCCACCGGGTGGTGCTGGGCTCCATCGAGCGGTTCATCGGCGTCATCACCGAGCACTTTGCCGGCGCCTTCCCCGTGTGGCTGAACCCGGTGCAGGTGAAGGTCCTGCCCATTACAGACCGTGCCCTGGAATACGCCGACCAGATCGCAAAGCAGCTGGACGGCGCCGGTTTCCGGGTGGAAGTGGACGAGCGCAACGAGAAGATCGGCAAGAAGATCCGGGAGGCCACCCTGGAGAAGATCCCCTATATGCTGGTGGTGGGCGACCGGGATATGGAGAACCAGACCGTCTCTGTCCGCCTGCGGACCGGCGAGGACCTGGGCGCCATGAGCCTGGCGGACTTCACCGCCCGCCTGAAGCAGGATGTGGACACCAAGGCCATCTGGTGAGATACAGCAGGACAGCCCGGGCCGATGGCCCGGGCTATCCTGCTTCCAGCCGAGAAAGCCGTCCCCTCCATAGAAAAATCCGCCGCTTTTTCGGCGTTTCTGCGCATTGCCGGTGGAGGGCGGGGGACGGTATAATACCACTCGTATGAAAATCGCAAAACCACAAAGGAGGCTGCTATGAGCCAGGAAATTCACTATCTGGAAACCGGGTCCCAGAACCC
The DNA here is from genome assembly GCA_019118505.1 of Candidatus Oscillibacter excrementavium. Classification (GTDB taxonomy): domain Bacteria; phylum Bacillota; class Clostridia; order Oscillospirales; family Oscillospiraceae; genus Oscillibacter; species Oscillibacter excrementavium. The sequence continues at coordinate 993 of DWYU01000147.1, read as the reverse complement.
GTTCTACAATCTCGCGTTTGAGGAGACGGTGCTCCGAAACCGGCGTGAGGGGGAGTATCTGCTGCTGTGGCAGAATGACAACACCATCGTCATCGGCCAGAACCAGAACGCCGAAGGGGAGATCAACCGGGCCTTTGTGGAGGCCCACGACATCCATGTGGTCCGGCGGACCACCGGCGGCGGCGCGGTGTACCACGATCTGGGCAATCTGAACTACTCCTTCATCACCGACGCGGGGGACGCGGAGCGGCTGACCATGGAGCGGTTCACCCGCCCCATCGTGGAGGCGCTGAAGGGCCTGGGCCTCCAGGCGGAGGCCTCCGGCCGCAACGACATCCTGGTGGAGGGCCGGAAGGTGTCCGGCACCGCCCAGCGGCTGCTCCACGGCCGGATCCTGCACCACGGGACGCTGCTGTTTGACTCCAACCCCGGCATGGTGGCCGGGGCGCTGAACGCGGACCCGGCCAAGTTCGAGTCCAAGAGCGCCAAATCCGTCCGCAGCCGGATCGGCAACATCCGGGCGTTTCTGAAGACGGACATGGACATGGCGGCCTTCTGGGACTACCTGAAAAAGACCCTGGCGGGCAGCGGCCTGGTGGAGGACCATCTGACGGCGGAGGAGCTGGCCGCCGTGGAGGAGCTGAAGCGGACCAAGTACGACACCTGGGAGTGGAATTTCGGCCGCTCTCCCAAGTACAACCTGCGGAACAAGCGCCGCTGGGACGGCGGCACCCTGGAGCCCTGCCTGGAGGTGGACCAGGGGATCATCCGCCAGATCGTGTTCTACGGGGATTTCCTGGCGGTCAGTTCCCTGGACCAGGTGACAGAGGCCCTGGTGGGCACCCCGTTCCGCCGGGAGGATGTGGCGGCGGTGCTGGACCGCTTCCCCCTGTCGGAGTATTTCGGCGCCATCACCCGGGACCAGGTGCTGGACACCATGTTTCATATAGACGGGGCTGAGAACGCCTGAGAGAAGAGGGGGACGTGCACAGC
>DWYU01000146.1 GCA_019118505.1 Candidatus Oscillibacter excrementavium | reverse complement strand
CCGCAAATGCGGTCCGCCTTTCCGTTTCGTTGGTAAAGCAGGTTACTGATACTGCTCCATCCGCCAGACGATGGCGGACATGGCGCCCCGGGTCAGGGTGTTGTAGGGCTTGTAGGTGCTGGTGCCGTTTTCAAAGTAGCCGCCCACGATCCCCGCGGCGTTCAGCGCCCGGACGTAGGGGTCCGTGGTGTCGGTGAAGGGCTGGACGCTGGAGAGGTTCGTGATGCTCAGGCCCATGGCCTTGGCCGCGATCTGAGCCACGGCCAGACGGGTGATCTTGGCGGTCAAATCCACATTGCCGGATACCAGACCGTCCGCCTTGGCCCGGGCCAGATAGCCGCTGAACACGTTGGAGTTGACGGGCTTCTGCTCGTCATAGCCCGCCGCCAGCATGATGAGCTTCAGCGCCGCGCCGTAGGTCACCGTGTCGTTGGGGCGGAAGGTGCCGTCGCTGTAGCCGGAGATGACGCCGGCGTCACTGAGCTCCAGCACGTACTTGTAGCACCAGGTGGTGGCGCTGATGTCCGAGTAGTCCTCCATCTGCCGCACCACGCCCAGGCACAGCTTGCCGCTGGCAAAGGGCACGCCGCTGCTGTTGCAGGCCACATAGGGGATCTCCACCGACCCGGTGTAGCCGCTGGCGGGCACGAACCGCAGCTGGCTGATCCGCTGGTTCCCGCTGGAATAGCCGTACACCGTGGAGGTGTTGGCCCGGGTGGCGGTGCCGCTGCCCACGTAGATGGTACCCACATTGGTGGCCGGCAGCTCCAGCAGCTGGATGCCGGCGAGCCCCAGACCGCTGGCCTGGGATACCGCCGTGTAGATGGATGCGGCGGGGAAGGGGACCGCGGTGTTCACCGGGGTGGGGCCGTAGATGTCAGGCACCGTGTCCAGGTTGACGCTGATGAGGATGGTGCCGGACACGGACCGGCTGCCGGTGCCGTAGGCGGTGAAGGGGATCTGGGCGCAGTAGTTGACGCCGCTGGGCACGTAGGTCAGCTCCGTCATGGCGTACTGGCTGCTGGAGGGGTTGAAGTAGAAGTCGATCTCATCGCACAGGGCCTCGGTCATCCGCATGCTGCTGGACGTGCCGCATTTGCTGGTGCCGTAATAGTTGTAGTACAGGCTGCCGTAAGAGGGCAGGCCCTTCAGGACCATGTACTGCACGGTATAGCCGGGGTAGCTCTCCTCAAAGAACCGGGCGATGTCGTTGGCGTTGATCTGCACCCGGCCGCTGTAGGTGGTGGTGTAGCGGATATCGCCGCCCTGGGCGGTCACCCCGCCGCCGATGGAGATGCACAGGGTGCCCTTCACCGTGTCGCCGTCCTCGCCGCGCATGGTGAAGTCGAAGAACAGGTCCCCGTCCTTGGCGTTTCGGTCGGTGTAGAAGGTCAGGGTCTCCAGCTCAAACTCATAGTCGTTCCGCACGTCCCGGTCGTCATAGTAGAACCGCGCGTCGTCCAGGTCGCTCTCGTTCAGCTCGTAGTCCCGGACGTAGTCGTCGTAGTCATAGCCGTCGGCGCCGAACCAGCCGTAGTCGTCAAAGTCATCGTAGTCCGTGAACTCCACATACAACAGAGTGTCGTCGTCGGACTCATCCCAGAACAGGTCGTAGAAATCGTCGGCATCCAGGGTCAGTTCGTCGTCCGCGTCCATCTCATAGGTGATGTCGGCCTTGGACGAGGTGCCCTTGCCGATCTCGATGTACAGGGTGCCGTAGACCTTGTCCCCGTCCACGCCGCGCATGGTGAAATCGAATGCCAGGGTGTCGTCATCGGCGTTCCGGTCAGCGGCAAACGTCAGGGTGTCCAGGTCATATTCGCCGCTGCGGTCGGACATGTCCCGGTCGTCATAGTAGAAGAACCCGTAGCCCAGGTCCTTTTCGTTCAGCTCAATCTCGTCGTAGTCGTAATCCTCCGCATAGAAGCAGCCGTAATCGTCGAAGTCGTCATAAGCGGTGAACTCCACATACAGCAGCTCATCGTAGCGGCCGTCCTTATCGTCGAAGAGGTCGTAGAAGTCGTCGGCGTCCACCGTCACTTCCTTGTTGGGCTCCACCTTGTAGGTGAGCTTCACGTCGCCGGAACCGCTGGAACTGCCGTAAACCTCGATGCGGACGGTGGCATATTCGCTTCCCTCGTCTCCCTTGAGCTTGACCTCGAAGTCCAGGGTCGCGTCATCGATGTTGTCAAAGGTGATGAACTCCAGGCTATCTAGCTCGAAGTCATCGTCATACCAAGTATCATCCTCATCATAATAGAAGCGGGCATCATCCAGGTCGCTGTCGTACAGCTCGTAGCCCGAGACATAGTCGTCATAGTCATAGCCGTCGGCCTCGAACCAGCCATAATCGTCAAAATCGTCGTAGCCTGTAAACTCCACATATTCCAGATCTCCGCCGGTGAGATCGTCATAGAGGTCCCAGAAATCGTCCGCGTCCAGCCAGACGGAGCTGTCCTCGTCCACATCAAACGTCAAATCCGCCGATACTGCCGACGCGGCAGGGATCAGACTGGCCATCATCGCCAGGGCCAGCAGACACGCCGGCAGCTTTTTCCTGAAAAATCCTTTCATACGTTCTTCCTCCAAAGTCCAAAACTTCCAAACATTTGCAGCAGCTTCTATCTCTCTTTTTGTACCATACAAAGAAAGCGCTCCGCAATCATGAACAAATTATGAATTTTTTGTCATTTTCCCGGAAAGATTTTTTCCCGCTCTCCGGCGCGGGGCGAAAGGGCCCGAAAATTGCCGGGACGGGCCGGGATTTTCCGTTTTTTTGCGCATTTTTCTTTACAAACAAACGTTCCTCCGATATAATACTATGGCTAATGAAATTTGAGGAAGTGGAGAGAGCACATGGCTTTGATCGAGTACGACGAATATAAGCAGAAGCTCCGGGACTTAGGCCCCGAGCTGGACAAGCTCTCCGCCGCGCTGGACATGGACAGCGCCCGGGCGGAGGCCCAGAAGCTGGAGGACGAGACCGCCCAGGACGGCTTCTGGAACGACCTGGAGCGGTCCCAGAAGGTGCAGCAGCGGCTCAAGCAGCTGCAGAACAAGATCACCCGCCAGGACAAGCTGGTCACCGAGTGGCAGGACCTGACGGCCCTGTGCGAGATGGGCCAGGAGGCCGACGACGCAGAGCTGCTGGAGGAGCTGAAGGCCGGCTTCCAGACGCTGGAGGAAAAGATCGAGGAGTCCCGGATGGCCACCCTCCTCTCCGGGGAGTACGACAGCCACAACGCCATTCTGACCTTCCACGCCGGCGCCGGCGGCACCGAGGCCCAGGACTGGGCTCAGATGCTGTACCGGATGTACACCCGCTGGACGGAGCGCCACGACTTCACCTACCAGATCCTGGACTACGAGGACGGGGATGAGGCGGGCATCAAGTCCGCGTCCATCTCCATCCAGGGGGACAACGCCTACGGCCTTCTGAAGAGCGAGAACGGCGTCCACCGGCTGGTGCGGGTCTCTCCCTTTGACGCCAACGCCCGCCGGCAGACCAGCTTTGCCGCGGTGGAGGTCATGCCGGAGATTGAGGATGACGACGAGGTGGAGATCCGGGACGAGGACATCGAGATGCAGGTCTACCGGGCCAGCGGCGCCGGCGGCCAGCACGTCAACAAGACCTCCTCCGCCGTCCGCCTGATCCACAAGCCCACGGGCATCGTGGTGGCCAGCCAGCAGGAGCGCAGCCAGTTCCAGAACAAGGACAACTGCATGAAGATGCTGCGAGCCAAGCTGGTGGAGCTGAAGCAGCAGCAGCACGCGGAGAAGATCTCCGACATCAAGGGCGTGCAGATGAAGATCGAGTGGGGCAGCCAGATCCGCTCCTACGTGTTCATGCCCTACCAGATGGTGAAGGACACCCGCACCGGCTACGAGACCGGCAACATCGACAACGTCATGGACGGCGACATTGACGGCTTTATCAACGCATATCTGACCCAGCTGGCCACCGGTGAGCTGAAGAAATAAGACCTCCCTTCGCCGTCCATGTTCCGCCGCAGCGCGGCGTCCAAGCATTTTGCGGGGCAAAATCTTGAAATGGGCGGGCTCTGCCCGACCATTTGAGTCCTGTGCGGGGTCCCCGCGCGTCCCCGGCGCGTGGGGTGCGGCGACATCGATGGCTTTATCAACGCATACCTTACTCAGCTGGCCACCGGTGAGCTGAAGAAATAATCAGGTTCTGCCGCGGCGCGGCGGGCAAAACGGGAAATCGCCTGTACATCCTTCCAGATGTCCGACCCTTTGGATGACAGGCAAATAGAGAAATGAAATACGAGACGTGGTACGGGGCTTCCGGGCCACGTCTCGCTGAACGAGAAAGGATGTTGGAACTTCTATGAGCGAGATCTCTCCCTCCCCGGCCGCGGCGCCCCAGGAAAACAAGATGGGCGTCATGCCCTGCGGTAAGCTGCTGGCCGGCATGGCCATCCCCATGATGATCTCCATGCTGGTTCAGGCCTTCTACAACGTGGTGGACAGCATCTTCGTGGCCCAGCTCAGTGAGGATGCTCTCAACGCCGTGTCCCTGGCATTCCCTCTGCAGAACCTGATGATCGCCTTCGGCACGGGCACCGCCGTGGGCATCAACGCCCTCCTCTCCCGGTCTCTGGGGGAGAAGAATCAGGAGATGGTGGACAAGGCCGCCAACACCGGTATCTTCCTGGCCCTGTGCAACTTCGTGGTATTCGCCCTGATCGGTGTGTTCTTCTCCCGGACGTTCTTCGAGATGCAGGCCGGCGGGGAGCAGATCATCGTGGACTACGGCGTGGACTATGCCTCCATCTGCCTGGGGCTCTCCATCGGCATCTTCAGCCAGTTCTGCTTTGAGCGGCTGCTCCAGTCCACGGGACGTACCACCCTGGCCATGGTGACCCAGCTCACCGGCGCGCTCATCAACATCGTGATGGACCCCATTTTGATCTTCGGCTACTTCGGCTTCCCCCGGCTGGAGGTGGCGGGCGCCGCCATTGCCACGGTGCTGGGACAGATCGTCGCCGCCTGCTTTGCCATCTTCATGAACCTGAAATTCAACCGGGACGTCCACATCCGCCCCCGGGAGATCCGGTGGAACGGGGCCATTGCCCGGGAAATCTACCGGGTGGGCTTCCCCACCATCGTCATGCAGTCCATCGGCTCGGTGATGGTGTTCGGCATGAACAAGATCCTCTTCGGCTTCACCAAGACCGCCACCGCCGTGTTCGGCGCCTACTTCAAGCTCCAGAGCTTCATCTTCATGCCGGTGTTCGGCCTGAACAACGGCATGGTGCCCATTGTGGCCTACAACTTCGGTGCCGCCCGGATGGACCGGGTGAAGCGGACGGTTAAGCTGGCAGTGTGCACCGCTGTGGCCATCATGGCGGTGGGCCTGGCTATCTTCCAGCTGGCGCCGGAGGTGCTGCTGAGCTTCTTTGACGCCTCCGCCGAGATGGACTCCATCGGCTCCGTGGCCCTGCGGATCATCAGCATCTCCTTCCTGTTCGCCGGCTTCTGCATCATCGCCGGCTCTGTGTGCCAGGCCATCGGCAACCCCTTCTACTCCCTGATCGTGTCCGTGGCCCGGCAGCTGGTGGTGCTGCTTCCGGTGGCGTGGCTGCTGGCCCAGACGGGACGGCTGGAGCTGGTCTGGGTGGCCTTCCCCATCGCGGAGCTGATGAGTCTGACCCTCAGCGTCATCTTCCTGCGCCGGACCCTCCGCTCCGCCGAGGCCCGGCTGAAGGCCCGGACGCAGTCCGCGCCCGCCGCGGAGTGATCCCCGCCTGCGGTATTTTCCCGGCACAACGCCCCGGACAGCGGACTGTCCGGGGCGTTGCTGTGTGTGGGATGCTCATGGATTCAGGAACGACTGCGGGTCCACCGCCTCTCCCTCCCGGGTGACGGCAAAGTGGAGATGAGCGCCCTGGGCGGACTCCGCCGCGGCCGTGGTCCCCACCGCACCGATGGTCTGCCCGGCGGTGACGGTCTCCCCCTCCTCCACCGGGGGATTTGCCTGGAGATTGGCATAGGTGGTCTCATAGCCGTCGCTGTGGCCGATCACCACCGTGGTGCCCATCAGGGGATCGTCCGTGACAGACAGCACGGTCCCCGCGCTGGCCGCCAGAACGGCGTCGCCCGTTGCGGCGGCGATGTCCACGCCGTCGTGGGTCCGCCAGTCATCCAGGGTCTCGTTGTACAGCAGCTGGTCCACGGAGAAGGCCGCCACTACCTCCCCCTGGAGGGGAGAGACCACCACGCTGGGCGCCTCCGCCACCACCGGCGTGTCATCCACCGTCACCTCCGGCATGGAGGCGGGCTCGCTCTCCGTCTCCGGCTCCTCCAGGGGGACTGTCTCCACCACCGGCTCATGCTCCGGCAGCTCCGACGGCGCCGTGGTCTGGACGTCCGGCGTCTCCGCCGGGATCTCCTGTTGGGGCTCCTCCCGCAGCAGCAGGAAGTATCCGCCCACGCCGACCGCCACCACGCACAGGGCCAGAACGGCGTAAAAGCCTCCGCCGCCCAGCAGGGACCTGATTTTATTTGCCATGTATCCTACCTCCCTCAAGTTCAGGTCTGGGGGAAGTATGGGCAGGATTTCCAGAAATTATACAAAAAGAGACCGCTTTCCAGCGGTCTCTTTTCTCATATCTCTCAGAGCTTGGTCACTTCACGATCAGCGTCTTGCCGTCCATCTCCTCCGGGCAGGCCAGACCCATCACGTCCAGCATGGTGGGGGCGATGTCCGCCAGGCGGCCGTCGGGCCGCAGCTCCGTCCCCGCGCCGCAGAGGATGAAGGGCACGGGGTTGGTGGTGTGGGCGGTCATGGGACTGCCGTCCGGCTCCGTCATCTGCTCGGCGTTGCCGTGGTCGGCGGTGATCATGGCGATGCCGCCCATCTTCAAGGTGGCGTCCACCACCCGGCCCACGCAGGTGTCCACGGTCTCCACCGCTTTCACCGCCGCGTCGAACACGCCGGTGTGGCCCACCATGTCGCAGTTGGCGAAGTTCAGGATGATCACGTCATAGGCCCCGGACTCGATGCGCTCCACGCACTTGTCCGTCACTTCGGCGGCGCTCATCTCCGGCTGCCTGTCATAGGTGGCCACCTTGGGGGAGGGGACCAGCACCCGGTCCTCACCGGGGAACACGGTCTCGGACCCGCCGTTGAAGAAGAAGGTCACATGGGCGTACTTCTCCGTCTCCGCGATCCGCAGCTGGGTCATGCCCATCTGGCTGAGGTACTCCCCCAGGCCATTCTGGACGGTCACCCGGGGGAAGGCCACCTCCACGTTGGGCATGGAGGCGTCATACTCCGTGTTGCACACGAAGGTCACCGGGAAGAACTGGCGGGTGAAGCCGTCGAAGTCCGGGTCCACCAGCGCCCGGGTGATCTCCCGGGCCCGGTCCGGCCGGAAGTTGAAGAAGATCACGCTGTCGTTGTCGGAGATGGTGCCCTCGCTGTCGCAGACCACAGGCTCCACGAACTCATCGGTGATGCCCTGGTCGTAGGAGGCCCGCACCGCCGCCACCGGATCCGGGTTCTGCACGGCGCCCTCGCCGTAGACCATGGCGTCATAGGCGGCCTCTACCCGGTCCCAGCGCTTGTCCCGGTCCATGGCGTAGTAGCGGCCCATCACCGTGGCGATCTTGCCCACGCCGATGGTCCGGCAGGCCTCCGCCGCCTGGGCCACGAACTCCGCGCCGGAGGTGGGGGACACGTCCCGCCCGTCCAGGAAAGCGTGGAGATACACGTGCTCCAGCCCCTTCTTCTTGGCCAGCCGCAGCAGGGCGAACAGGTGCTGGATATGGGAGTGGACGCCGCCGTCAGACAGCAGGCCCATCAGGTGCAGGGACGTGCCCTTTTCCAGGCAGGCGTCCATGGCGTGGAGATAGGCGGGGTTGGCGTCAAAGCTCCCATCGGAGATGGCCTTGGTGATCCGGGGCAGATCCTGGAACACCACCCGGCCGGCACCGATGTTGGTGTGGCCCACCTCGCTGTTGCCCATCTGTCCCTCCGGCAGGCCCACGTCCAGGCCGGAGGCCCGGAGGGTGGTGTGGGCGAACTCCTGGAAGAACTGGTCCAGGCGGGGCGTCTCCGCGGCCCGGATGGCATTGCCCTCCGTCTCCTGCCGCAGGCCGAAGCCGTCCATGATGATGAGTGTGGTTGGTGTTTTGTTCATAGAAACCTCATCTCGCTCGCTTTCTCACAAAACCGCCGGGATGGCGCTCACTCCTGGTTGGCCGCGTTGATGATCTCCACAAACTGATCGGGCTTCAGGGCCGCGCCGCCGATGAGGCCGCCGTCGATGTCCGGCTGGGCCAGCAGCTCCGCGGCGTTCTTGGGGTTCATGGACCCGCCGTACTGGATGGTGACGCTGCGGGCCACCCGGGCGCCGTACAGAGAACGGATGGTGGCGCGGATGTTGGTACAGACCTCGCCGGCCTGCTCGGCGGTGGCGGTCTTGCCGGTGCCGATGGCCCAGATGGGCTCATAGGCGATGATGCAGCGGCGCAGCTTGTCGGCGGGCACGCCGTACAGGGCGCTCTTCACCTGCAGGGCGATCCACTCGTCGGTGATGCCGGTCTCCCGCTGCTCCAGGCTCTCGCCCACGCAGATGATGGGGTTCATGCCGGCGTTCAGCACGGCGTGGACCTTCTTGTTGACGGTGGCGTCGGTCTCGCAGAAATACTGCCGCCGCTCGCTGTGGCCCACGATGACGTACTTGACGCCCAGGTCCTTCAGCATATCGGCGGAGATCTCGCCGGTGTAGGCGCCCTTCTCCTCGAAGTAGACGTTCTCGGCGCCCACGGAGATCCGCAGGTCCTTGAAGGCCTTGGCGGCGGTCTGGATGTTGCAGGCGGGCACGCAGATCAGGGTGTCGCACCACTTGGCCCGGGGCATGATCTTCTTCAACTCCTCGGCGAACTTCTTCGTCTCGGTGGCGGTCATGTTCATTTTCCAGTTGCCTGCAATAACAGTCTTACGATATCTGCGATTCATGCTGTTCTCTTCTCCTTTATGTCTTCGATCTATTCGCAACTCTGCGAGTGGATGTGCAATAACAGGCCATTTCCGGACATTTTCCCCGGATGGCCCTTCTTTTTATACAGAATTCCGTCCCATTTGTCAAGTCAAATGCGCCGCGTTCCCCCATGGCCGCCGCCAGCGGCCGCGGGAAATTTCAATTATTTTCGGCAGGACATGAGCCCGCCGAAAATTCATTGACTCGTGCCTCTTGGCCGCACACGCCAGTGCCCGCTTTGGGGCCCCGCAAAAGCTGAGCTTTTGCGGGGAAAGGAAAAACAAACGGAACGGTGTTCGCTTTCGCCGCAGGCGGAAGCGGATGAAGTGCAGTTTGTTTTGACGCGGTGCGGGGAATCGCGGAGGCAGGCCAAAGGTCTGCCGGAGCGCAAAGAGGGGGCGCAGTCCCCTCTTTACTTGTCCAGCAGGCAGGCCACGCCGGGCAGTTCCTTGCCCTCCAGGAACTCCAGGCTGGCGCCGCCGCCGGTGGAGATGTGGGTCATCTTGTCGGCATAGCCCAGCTGCTCCACGGCCGCCGCGCTGTCGCCGCCGCCGATGATGGTGATGGCGCTGGTCTTGGAAAGGGCCTCGGCCACCGCCTCGGTGCCCTTGGCAAAGGCAGGGAACTCAAAGACGCCCATGGGGCCGTTCCAGATGACCGTGCCCGCGTCCGCCACGGCATCGCAGTACAGCTTCACGGTCTCCGGGCCGATGTCCAGGCCCTGCCAGCCGTCGGGGATCTCCCCGGCCTTCACCACCTGGCTTCTGGCATCGGGGGCGAAGGCGTCGGCGCAGACGGTGTCCACAGGCAGCAGGAGCTTCACGCCCTTCTCCCTGGCCTTCTCCACCATCTCGTTGGCGTAGGACTCCCAGTCGGCCTCCAACAGGCTGTCGCCCACCTTGCCGCCCTGGGCGGCGGAGAAGGTGTAGGCCATGCCGCCGCCGATGATGATGGTGTCGGCGATGTTCAGCAGGTTGTTGATGACGCCGATCTTGGAAGAGACCTTGCTGCCGCCCAGAATGGCCACCAGGGGGCGCTTGGGGTCCGCGATGGCGCCGCCCAGGAACTCCAGCTCCTTCTGGATCAGGAAGCCGGAGACAGCGGGGAGGTAGGCCGCCACGCCGGCGGTGGAGGCGTGGGCCCGGTGCACGGCGCCGAAGGCGTCGGACACGTACAGGTCCGCCAGGGAGGCCAGCTTCTTCGCCAGCTCCGGGTCGTTCTTGGTCTCGCCGGGCTCGAACCGGGTGTTCTCCAGCAGCAGGATCTGGCCGGGTTGCAGGGCCGCGGCCTTGGCCTGGGCGTCCTCACCCACCACATCGTGGGCAAAGATCACCTCCTGGCCCAGCAGCTCGCTGAGGCGCTTGGCCACCGGCGCCAGACTCAGCTTGGGATCGGGGCCGTTCTTGGGCTTACCCAGGTGGGAGCAGGCGATGACAGCCGCCCCGTTCTCCAGCAGATACCGGATGGTGGGCAGCGCCGCCACGATGCGCTTGTCGCTGGTGATGGCGCCGGTCTCCTTGTCCTGGGGCACATTGAAGTCGCAGCGGAGCAGGACCTTCTTGCCCTTGACGTCCACATCCCGGACCGTCTTCTTATGGTAATTCATCTGAGATGTCCTCCTATCTATCATTCCATCGCGGCTCATGCCGCGGAGGGGTCACTTTCTAGTATGGCCGCCGGCGGGGATTTCACCCCACGGCCATCTCGCCCGTGCCCTGCAAGCCCGGAAATCCGTTCTGCCCCAGGGCTGCCCCCCGCAAAATATGCCATTTTGCGGAGCCCCCAAGGGCGATTGGACTTCCTCGGCAGGCAAAGCCCGCCTGCGGCGAGGCCTTGCTCCGCAAGGCGCTCGGACGCGCCATCCGGCGCGGACTCAGCCCTGCGCCATCTCGCCCGTGCCCTGCAAGCCGGGAAATCCGTTCTGCCCCAGGGCTTCGTAGACGCAGACGGCCACGGTGTTGCTGAGGTTCAGGCTCCGGGCCTCGCTGACCATGGGCAGGCGGATACACCGGTCCCGGAACCGCTCCCGAAAGGCCTGGGGCAGCCCCGCGGTCTCCTTGCCGAAAAACAGCCAGCTGTCCGGGGTGAAGCGGGCCTCCTGATAGGACCGGGGCGCCTTGGTGGTGGTGAGCCACAGATCCCCCTCCGCCTCCGGGTGGCGGCGGAACAGGTCCTCCAGATTCTCATAGTCCGAAACCTCCACCAGGTGCCAGTAGTCCAGCCCCGCCCGGCGGACGGCCTTTTCCGAGATGTCGAACCCCAGGGGGCGGACCAGGTGCAGGCGGCTGCCGGTGGCGGCGCAGGTCCGGGCGATGTTGCCGCAGTTCTGCGGGATCTCCGGTTCCACCAGAACGATATTGAGCATCTGTCAGCTGCCTCCTCTCTCATACAGGCATCAGACATTGTACCGCGTCAGAACAGCAAATTCAACTGCAATGTGTGAAGAATCCAGGATTTTTAGAAAAAATCACGACAAATTGGCGGTTATTTCTGCAAAATGCCGGAAAAATACAGGAAACCGCCCACCGACAGTAAAATTCTGTTGTCCCGCACAAAAAGCGGCGGCGGACAGGGAGAGATTTGCAGCAAATTTCTTTTATAAAATTCGCTGGAAATACTGGATTTTCACAGGATATTTGTTATAATAGAAAATACGAATCGACAAGGAGGAGAAAACCCATGGATTTTCCGCAGCGCGCCGTGTTGTTTCTGGAAGAGGACTCCTCCCTCCCGGCGCACTCCAAACCGCTGATGCTGGAAGCCGTGTTATTTTGCCCGATCCTCAAATGGATGAGTGACAAGCTGTTGGCCGATGGCGTGCAGCGGTTTTTTGTTGTCTCCAGCCCCCGCTTTGCCCAGGAGGTCCGGGCCTGCTTCCCAGAGGATGCGGACGTCACCATCTCCGAACAGCACAGCCAGCTGCTGGACTTTCTCAACACCCCGGACCCGGTGGCGGTGTTCGTCCGGGCGGCCCTTCCCGTGGAGGAGGCGGGCCCCGGCTTTGTCTACGGCGCCGCCGGCTATGAGCTTCAGGAGGTCTGGCGGGAAAAAATGACCAACGCCGTCTCCGCGGCGGAGCTGCTTGCCGGCTGGCTGCCGGTCTACAGCCTGGAGACCGTCGCCGAGCTGGAGCCCATGCTGCGGGACCGCGTCGTCCAGCGGCACATCCGGGCGGGCGTCCGGGTGCTGGACCCCACGGCGGTGTATATCGATCCCCGGGTCACCATCGGCCGGGGGACCATGCTCCTGCCCGGCACCATCCTGCGGGGGGAGACCTCCATCGGCTGCGGCTGCACCATCGGCCCCAATGCCATGGTGCGGGACTGCGTCGTCGGCGACGAGACGGAGATCAACGCCTCCCAGGTCAATGAGAGCACCATCGGCTGCCGCACCCATGTGGGGCCCTTCGCCTATGTCCGTCCCGGCTGCACCATCGGGGACGACATCAAGGTGGGGGACTTTGTGGAGGTGAAGAACTCCACCATCGGGGACGGCACCAAGATCTCCCACCTGACCTATGTGGGGGACAGCGACGTGGGCAGCCGCGTCAACTTCGGCTGCGGCACCGTCACCACCAACTACGACGGCGTGAAGAAGTACCGCTGCACCATCGGCGACCGGGCCTTCATCGGCTGCAACACCAATCTGGTGGCGCCGGTCACCGTGGGCGAGGGGTCCTATATCGCGGCAGGGGCCACCATTACAAAGGATGTCCCCGCAGATGCGCTGGCCGTGGCCCGGGCCAAGCAGGAAAACAAAGAGGGCTGGGCCAAGCGGCGGCGGCAGATGTATGGACAGGAGAGCTGAATCTCCTTTTGAAATAGCCGCAGACAAACTACAAGAACCATGAAAGAACATAGAAAGAGGGCGTTCAGACAATGATTTCTCACGGCAAGGACATCAAGGTGTTTTCCGGCAATTCGAATCCCAAGCTGGCGGAGGAAATCTGCAAACTGATGGGAACCAAACTGAGCGAAGCGGAGGTGGGCACCTTCTCCGACGGGGAGATCTTCGTCTCCCTGTACGAGACGGTCCGCGGCAGCGACGTGTTCGTGGTCCAGTCCACCTGCACCCCGGTGAACAACAATCTCATGGAGCTGCTCATCATGATCGACGCGCTGAAGCGGGCCTCCGCCGGCCGCATCACCGCCGTCATCCCCTACTACGGCTATGCCCGGCAGGACCGGAAGGCCAAGGCCCGGGATCCCATCACCGCCAAGCTGGTGGCCAACATGCTCACCGCCGCCGGCGCGGACCGGGTGCTGACCATGGACCTCCATGCCTCCCAGATCCAGGGCTTCTTCGACATCCCTGTGGACAATCTGGCCGGCAACCCCATCTTCGTGGACTACTACGCCAAGAAATTCGGCGAGGGCTGCGAAAACATGATGGTGGTCTCTCCCGACGTGGGCTCTGTGGCCCGGGCCCGTGCCTTTGCCCAGAAGCTGCACATGAATCTGGCCATCGTGGACAAGCGGCGGCAGAAGGCCAACAGCTGCGAGGTCATGAACGTCATCGGCGACGTCCGGGACAAGGACTGCATCCTGTTCGACGACATGGTGGACACCGGCGGCTCCCTGTGCAACGCCGCCAAGGCCCTGGTGGAAGTGGGCGGCGCCAAGAGCGTCCACGCCTGCGCCTCCCACGGCGTCCTGTCCGGCCCTGCCATCGACCGGATCAATGACAGCGTCATCACCGAGCTGGCCCTGCTGGACACCATTCCGGCCATCGATCCCAAGAAGAGCAGCAAGATCAAGTACCTGCCCGTGGCCCCCATGTTTGCCGAGGCCATCGAGCGCATCTATCAGGAGGTCTCCATCTCCAAGCTGTTCCGCTGAGCGGGACATCCGTTATCGTTTGTGTGTGTCTATATAGACTGGTCAAGGCGGGGAAGGGAACTTTCCCGCCTTGGCTGATGTTGCAAAGGAGTTTTTTTCATGCTGTTAGGCGCCAAATCCGCCGCCGTGGACTGGCTGGTGGTGGGCCTGGGCAATCCCGGGTCCAAGTACGAACACACCCGCCACAACATGGGCTTTCTCACCGTGGACCTGCTGGCGGAGCAGGCGGGCGTGAAACTGAACAAGGTCAAGTTCAAGTCCGCATATAATATCCTGCGCTTTGCGGGAGCCAAGTGTCTGGTGATGAAGCCCCAGACGTATATGAACCTCTCCGGCGAGGCGGTGCGGGAGGCGGTCCAGTTTTACAAGCTCCCCGCCGACCGCGTGCTGGTGATCTATGACGACGTGTCCCTGCCGGTGGGAAAGATCCGGGTGCGGCCCACCGGCTCCGCCGGGGGACACAACGGCATCAAGAACATCATCGCCCACCTGGGGACCCAGGACTTCCCCCGGATCAAGATCGGCACCGGCGCGCCGGGAGAGGGGGGCGACATGATCGACTGGGTCATCGGCGTGCCCTCCCAGGCGGAGCGGAAGGTGCTGGTGGAGAGCTTTCGCCGGGCCATCGAGGCGGCGGAGTGCATCATTGAGCATGGATGCCAGAAGGCCATGAATGATTTCAACTGAATCATGGGCCCATTGGGCAGGTGTGGGCCGCCGGGCGGCGGCCATGGGGATTCCTGCTCCCGCAGGGGGCTTGTCCAGCGGGATGCACCCCCCATTTTCTTTTCGGTCTTGCCGAAAAGAAAACGGGCCGTGCACGGTCCAAAAGAAAAGAACGCTTTTGGTCGCGCTCCGGCACCTCCGTGCCTCCGCGCTATACGGGAGTTGGCGTGAGATGGTGCCTGCGGGTTTGCGATGGCTCCCCGACGGGCGCGGCGGGGTGCGGTACAGGCTTGAACGCTGATTCCCGCGGCGCGGGTGCGGCAGTCAACGGGTTGCAAAATCGCATTTGACCAGTTTCTCTTTCCGCGCGTTCCGCTTCGCTACGCGCTGCCGGGTTCTTCGCGGAGGCGTGAGCGGCAGCGAAAAGAGAAGCTGGCCAATGCGATGACCACCCCGATGAGGTCGGCACCATTCGCCACGGGTCAGCAACCACAGGAATCGCAGGAGAGCATAGCGTGCCCGACGGTCAGTCCAAATCGGCGCTTGCACCGATACGCCGACCCCCGTCGCGCGCGGAGGGCCACTGCACCGGAGCGCGCCTAAAGCGATTTTTTCTCTTCCACCGGGCGCGGCGCATTCTCTTTTGTCAAGAACAAAAAGAGAATGGGGGGGCGCACCCCTGTGGGAACAGCCCCTGTGGGAACAGCCCCTGCGGGAGCAGACATCCCCGCCCATCGGGCAAAAAACATAGTACCTCCGCATAAAATCAAACAGCTCCGGGACTGCCCCGCCCCCAAGGGCGGAGCGGGCCCGTTTCTATTCGTGTTTTCCATAATTTTACATTCAATCGAGAGCAGGCACGATATGGAACAGTTTTTGAGACAATTACAGACCATCCCCGAGGTGGCGGAGCTGATCCGCCGGGTGGAGGACGGCGGCTGCCCTGCGGCGGTCAGCGGCCTCCAGCCGGTGCAGCGGGCCTGTGTGGGGGCTGCGGTGGCCGCCGGGACCAACCGGCCGGCGGTGTTCCTCTGCGGGGACGAACGGGAGGTCCAGGTCCTCTCCGCCGATCTGGAGACTCTGACGGGCTATCGCCCCGTGACCCTGCTGGGCCGGGAGTGGCAGTTCCGCCCAGGGGCTGTTGGCTCCCGGGACTGGGAGCGCAGCCGCCTGGCGGCCCTGTACGCCCTGGCCCAGGGGGACGCCCCCGTGGTGGTGGCCACGGCGGACGGTCTCATGGCCCGGACCATGCCGCCGGAGCTCCTCCGGTCCCTGTCCTTCACCCTGGAGGTAGGGGGACAGGCGGACCTGGGACAGCTGACGGAGCGGCTGCTCTCCGCCGGATACACCCGGTGCGAGCAGGTGGAGGGCGTGGGCCAGTTCGCCCTGCGGGGCGGCATCCTGGATGTGTTCTCCCCCCTGATGGACCAGCCGGTGCGGTGCGAGTTCTTTGACGACGAGATCGACTCCATGGGCGCCTTTGACCCCGGCACCCAGCGGCGGACCCGGAACGTGTCCTCCGCCCGGATCCTGCCGGCGGCGGAGGTGCTGCCCCACTGCGCCCCGGGCGGCCTGACCGGTTTGGCGGACCAGCTGTCCGCCCTGGCGGAGAAGCTGGCGAAAAAGCAAAAGACGGAGGCCATCGTCCAGACATTGGGGGAGGACGCGGAGCGGCTGCGCAGCGGCGCGGCCCTGGGGGCGGCGGATCGGTATCTGGCGGCCATCTACCCGGATGTCACCGCCGGGGTCCACTACCTGCCAACCGACGCGGTGGTGTTTTTCAGCGAGAGTGGCCGGGTGGACGAACGGGTGAAGAACACAGTCCTCCAGCAGAAGCAGGACATGGAGGCGCTGCTGTCCGCCGGGGTGCTGGCGGGGGAGTACGCCCACCTGACCCTCACCGCCGAGGAGCTGTACGCCGCCCTGGAGGCGTTCCCCGTGATCCTGGAGGACTCCCTGCCCACCTCCCGGCACCCCCTGCGGCCCCGGGGCCTGCTGACCATGAACGCCAAGCAGCTCAGCTCCTACGGCGGCAGCCTGGAGACCGCCGTTACGGACTTGGAGCACTACCGCGCCTCCGGCAGCGCGGTGCTGGTGCTCTGCGGCGGGGAGACCCGGGCCAAAAACCTCCACCGGCTGCTGGAGGAGAAGGGTATCCCGGCCACGCTGGACCTGACCGGCGCCGCCATGCCCGCCCCGGGGGAGGTCCGTCTCTCTCTGGGGGCCCTGTCCGCCGGCAGCGAGTGGCCGGCGCTGAAGCTGGCGGTGCTGTCCGAGGGCCAGCTGACCGCTCCTGCCATGCGGAAACGCCAGCGGGCGCGAAAGGACTCCAACCGGCAGAAGCTCCAGTCCTACACAGACCTGTCGCCGGGGGATCTGGTGGTCCACGAGCACCACGGCGTGGGCCGGTTCGTCGGGATCCAGCGGATGCCGGTGGACGGCGTGGAGAAGGACTACATCAAGATCGACTACGCCGGCGGGGACTGTCTGTACGTTCCCGTCACCCAGCTGGATCTGGTGAGCAAGTATATCGGCGGGGGCGAGGACACCGAGCGCACCAAGCTCAACAAGCTGGGGGGCACCGAGTGGGCCCGCCAGAAAACCCGCGCCAAAAAGGCCGCCAAGGACCTGGCCAAGGGCCTCATCGCCCTGTATGCCGAGCGGCAGAAGCGGCCGGGCTTCGCCTTCTCTCCGGACTCCCCCTGGCAGCGGGAATTTGAGGAGTCCTTCGACTACGCGGAGACCGACGACCAGCTCCGGTGCATCGCGGAGATCAAGGCGGACATGGAGAAGCCCCGGCCCATGGACCGGCTGCTGTGCGGCGACGTGGGCTACGGCAAGACGGAGGTGGCCCTCCGGGCGGTGATGAAGTGCATCCTGGACGGAAAGCAGGCCGCCATCCTGGTGCCCACCACCGTCCTGGCCCAGCAGCACTACGCCACCGCCGTCAGCCGGTTCCGGGATTTCCCGGTGAAGATCGAGGTGCTGTCCCGCTTCACCCCCGCCAAAGAGCAGAAGCGGATCCTGGAGGCCGCCAAAAGCGGCGGCGTGGACCTGCTGATCGGCACCCACAAGCTCCTCCAAAAAAATATGGCCTTCCACGACCTGGGCCTGCTGGTGATCGACGAGGAGCAGCGGTTCGGCGTCACCCACAAGGAGCGGCTGAAGGAGATGAGCCGCCAGGTGGACGTGCTGACCCTCTCCGCCACCCCCATCCCCCGGACGCTGAACATGGCCCTCTCCGGCCTGCGGGACATGTCCACCCTGGAGGAGCCTCCGGCGGACCGCCAGCCGGTCCAGACCTATGTGCTGGAACACGACTGGGCCATCATCGAGGACGCCATCCGCCGGGAGCTGGGCCGGGGCGGGCAGGTGTACTACCTCCACAACCGGGTGGAGAGCATCGACACCACCGCCTCCCGGCTCCAGAAGATGCTGGGGCCGGAGGTCCGCATCGTCACCGGCCACGGGAAGATGAGTGAGCAGGAGCTGTCCTCCGTCATGCAGGCCATGGTGGACGGGGAGGCGGACATCCTGGTGTGCACCACCATCATCGAGACCGGCATCGACATCCCCAACGTCAACACCCTCATCATCGAGGACGCGGACAAGATGGGCCTGGCCCAGCTCCACCAGATCCGGGGCCGCATCGGCCGCAGCGCCCGGCGGGCCTACGCCTACCTCACCTACCGCCGGGGCAAGGTGCTGCAGGAGACCGCCGCCAAGCGGCTGGCCGCCATCCGGGAGTACGTGGAGTTCGGCTCCGGCTTCAAGATCGCCATGCGGGATCTGGAGATCCGGGGCGCGGGGAACCTGCTGGGGCCGGAGCAGTCCGGCTACCTCATGAGCGTGGGCTATGACCTGTACCTGAAGCTGCTGGAGGAAGCCGTTCTGGAGGAGCGGGGTCAGGAGAAGCAGATCGAGACGGAGTGCTCTGCCGACCTGACGGTGAATGCCCACATTCCGGACCGGTACGTGCCCTCGGCGGAGCAGCGGATGGACCTGTACCGCCGCATCGCCGCCATCCGCACGGACGAGGACGCCTCGGACCTGCTGGACGAGATGATGGACCGGTACGGCGAGGCGCCGAAATCCGTGCTGGCCCTGCTGGACGTGGCCCTGCTGCGGGCCGCCGCAGCCAAGGCCGGGGTGTCCGACATCTCCCAGAAGGGCAGCGTGCTGAAGCTGACCCTGGGGGTCTTCCACCCCCAGGCCCTGGTGGCGGTGTGCGGGCTGACCAAGTACCGCCAGCGGCTGACCCTTGCGGCGGGGGAGACCCCCGCGCTCACCCTGAAGCTGAAGCCCGGGGAGGACGTGCTGGAGGCCGCCCGGACCCTGGTGGAGGATCTGAGGCTGGCCACGGAGGAGGCCGCCCCGCCCGCGCCGTAACTTCTTGTCATAGTGCTTCCCAGCCCCGCATAGAATGGAGCCGGTGGGACGTCCCCCGGCCTGTCCTGTGCGGGGCGTTCCGGATCCTCTGGGAAAACGGACAAAGGAGAACTGTGATGAAACGATCCATGGCGCTTTGTTTGACCCTGGCCGCCGTTCTGACGCTGACCGCCTGCGGCGGCGATCCCCAGGAGGAGGGGCTCTTTTACCAGGCCTCCGGCATCCGGCCGGAGGCGGTGCTGCTGTCCGTGGACGGGCGGGAGGTGACCGCCCAGCGGTATCTCTACTGGCTGGCCTATGCCTGTGACTATCTCGCCGGCTCCTACGACACTGAGGGGGGCATCCAGTGGGCCGATACCGTGGACGGGCAGAATCTGGAGGCCTATGCCAAGGAGCAGGCCCTGAAAAACACCGCCCTGTACGCCACGGTGGAGAACTGGGCGGAAGACTATGGCTGCACCCTCACCGACGAGGACCGGGACGCCATGGAGCGGGAGTGGGCGGCCCGGGTGGCCCAGTACGGCGGGGAAGAGGCCTATCTGGCGGTGCTGGCCCCCATGGGGCTGGACCGGGCGGAGGCGGAGGCCATCTCCGGGGACTACTACCTCTACAGGCATCTGTACGACCTCTACTGCACAGAGGGCAGCGCCCTGGCCCCGGCTGAGCGGGATCTGGAGACCTTTGCCCGGGAGCGGGGCTACCTCACGGTGGACCACATCTGGATCTCCACCGCCGCCGCGGACCCGGCGGACACGGAGGCCATCGACGCCTGCCGGGCCCGGGCCGAGGAGGCCTTTGCCAAGCTCAACGGCAGCGCCGATCCCGCCCATGACTTTGCGATCCTGGCGGAGACCTACAGCGACGAGCCCAACCGGGACCAGCACCCGGACGGCTACACCTTCGCCCTGGGGGACGGCACCCTGCCGGAGGCCTGCGAGGAGGCGGTCCAGGCCCTGGAGGAGGGGCAGTTCAGCGGTGTGGTAGAGGCGGAGGACGGCTTCTATCTGCTGCTGCGCAAGCCTGTCGACCTGTCCGCCGTGGCCCCGGACTACTTTGACGCCCTGCTCCAGGCTGCGGCGGACAGCGCGGAGATCTCCACCACCCGCGCCTTGGAAAACCTGGACGTCAGCTCCTTTTATGAGGCCCTGACGGAGGCCCGGGCGGAGCAGGCCTCCGCCGGCGGGGAGGCGGCCTGACAAAGGAAGTCCCTTCCAATTTTGGCAAAATGACGAAATTGAAAGGGATTTTGATAAAGTTTTAACAAATTTTGAAATTTCACAGAAATTTGCATTGACGGGGCCGGGAAAACCCTCTATAATCAAGTCAGCAAGCGGGTTGGTGTAAGAGGGCTTGTCAAAAAATTAGCAATCCTGTTTTTCTTTTGACAAACTCGACACACCTCCCCTCAACTTGTGTTTGGCGTCTGCGGCAGCCTCTGGCGATC
Organism: Candidatus Oscillibacter excrementavium; assembly: GCA_019118505.1. GTDB lineage: Bacteria > Bacillota > Clostridia > Oscillospirales > Oscillospiraceae > Oscillibacter > Oscillibacter excrementavium. The sequence goes on along the minus strand of DWYU01000146.1, from coordinate 5,593 downwards.
CGCCGTCAGAGCTGCCAATCCCATAATTTTCAAAAAACGGAGGAAGATCATGAAAGAGCTCTATGTTGTGAATTGCTGCAGAACCGCCATTGGTTCCTTTGGCGGGAGCCTGAAGGACGTTCCCGCCACCGAGCTGGGCGCCATCGTCGTCAAGGAAGCTCTGAATCGTGCCGGTGTGAAGCCCGAGCAGGTGGATGAGGTCATGTTCGGCTGCATCCTGACCGCCGCCCAGGGCCAGAACGTGGCCCGCCAGGTCTCCATCAAGGCCGGCATTCCCTTTTCCGTTCCCGCCTACACCGTGGGCATGGTCTGCGGCTCCGGCATGAAGTCCGTGATCGAGGGCGCCCGTTCCATCCTGGCCGGCGACGCTGACGTCATCGTCTGCGGCGGCACCGAGAACATGAGCGCCGCTCCTTACGCTGTTCCCACTGGCCGTTATGGTGCCCGGATGGGTCACACCCAGATGCTGGACACCATGATCAAGGACGGTCTGTGGGACGCCTATAACAACTACCACATGGGCACCACCGCCGAGAACATCGCCGACGTGTGGGGCATCACCCGTCAGGAGATGGACGAGTTCGCCGCCTCCTCCCAGCAGAAGGCCTGCGCCGCCCGTGACTCCGGCCGGTTCGACGACGAGGTCGTCCCCGTCATGGTGAAGCAGAAGAAGCAGATGGTGGAGTTCAAGCGGGACGAGTTCCCCCGGGAGGGCGTGACCGCTGAGAGCATCTCCAAGCTGCGGGGCGCTTTCCCCGTGGGCCCCGAGGGCGTGGAGGACGAGATCGTCCACACCTTTGAGCCCACTGAGGTCCATGAGGCCGACACCCGCAAGCATGAGCAGCGGGTCACCGCCGCCAACGCCTCCGGCATCAATGACGGCGCCGCCGCCATCGTGCTGGCCTCCGGCGAAGCGGTGGAGAAGTACGGCCTGAAGCCCATGGCCAAGCTGATCGGCTGGGGCCAGGGCGGCGTGGATCCCAAGATCATGGGCGTTGGCCCCGTAGTGGCCTCCCGCAACGCCATGAAGAAGGCCGGCGTGACCATCGACGACATCGATCTGGTGGAGGCCAACGAGGCGTTCGCCGCCCAGTCCATCGCCGTGGCCCGTGAGCTGCACTTTGATCTGAACAAGGTCAACGTCAACGGCGGCGCCATCGCTCTGGGCCATCCCGTGGGTGCTTCCGGCGCCCGGATCATCGTCACCCTGCTGCACGAGATGCAGAAGCGGCCCGAGGCCAAGAAGGGCCTGGCCACCCTGTGCATCGGCGGCGGCATGGGCACCGCGGTCGTGTTCGAGAAGTGCTGATTTGATCTTCCTGCGGGGCCTCGGCCCCGCAGGATGTGAAAAGGCGTCCCTGACAGTGTCAGGGACGCCTCATTTTTTTGCAGATGATGGTTTACAGGTTGGCGTCCAGTACGGCGGTAAACGCCTGGGGCGGCATGACACCCACCTTCCGGTCAAACTCCTGGCCGTTCTTCAGGAACACCACCGTGGGGATGTTCATGACGCCGAACCGCCGGGCCAGCTCCGGCTCCTCGTCCACGTTCACCTTGCCCACCAGGACCTTGCCCTCGTACTGGCTGCCGATGGACTCGATCACCGGGGAGAGCATCTTGCAGGGGCCGCACCAGTCGGCCCAGAAGTCCACCATTGCCAGGGGGGCCGCCGCCACGGCGGCGTCAAATTCCGCAGTCTTGAAATGCTTGATTGCCATACGTCATGTCTCCTTTATGCTTACAAATTTGATTTTGGATGCTTACGCCTGTCTTGCTCCCCGCTCCTGGGCGGCTGCCCAGGCCGCCGCGCTCTGGCCGGCGATGAGTCCCTCTCCCACGGCCTTGGAGACCTGGAGGGGGCCGCCGGTGCAGTCTCCCGCGGCAAAGAGACCGGGGAGGTTGGTGGCCATGCGCCGGTCCACTGTCACATAGCCCTGCTCCACCGCCAGGCCCGGGAAGATCTCCGTGGGGGCCATGGTGGGCCGCAGGATGAACACGCCCTCCACCGGGACGGTCCGGCCGTCACAGGTGATGGAGGTCACCCGGTCCATGCCCTGGATCTCGCACCGCCTGGGGCGGTCGAAATAGGTGACGGAGCAGCCGATCTTCTGGAGGAACTCCGCCTCCTGCCGGGCAGTGTCGCTGTAGCCCACCACCGCCACGGGCCTGCCCCGGTAGAGCATTCCGTCACAGGTGGCGCAGTAGCTGACGCCCCGGCCCAGCAGCTCCGCCTCGCCGGGGAACTTCCGCCCCCGGGCCACGCCCGCCGCCAACACCACGGCCCGGGCGTTGTACATCTCCGGGCCCACGCTGACGTACCAGGCGTCCTGCATCTGCAGGGCGCTCAGCACCTTGCCTGTCAGGAACTCCGCTCCGGACTGCTCGGCATGGCGGCGCATGGCGGTCAGCATCTCCGCGCCAGAACGGCCCGGCAGCCCCAGGTAGTTGTCCACCTCCTCAGCCCGCCAGAGGGGATTTTCCTCCAGGGGGTTGGAGACCACCAGCACCTGCCGTCCCCGGGCCCGGACATTGATGGCCGCGGACAGCCCCGCCGGGCCGCCGCCGATCACCAGCACGTCATAGGACATAGGACGCCGCCTCCTCTCCCAACAGGTCCGCCACCAGAGAGGCCACCTCCCGGGACGCCACCTGATAGTATACCTCATTGCCGGACCGTTCCGCCGTCACCACGTGGGCGGCCCGCAGCTTTTGCAGATGCTGGGAGATGCAGGACTGGGACATCCCGGTGGCCGCCTCCATACAGCCCACATTGTGGCAGCCGCTCAGCAGCAGGCCGTGGACGATCTGCAGGCGGATGGGGTTGGAGAGGGCCTTCAGCAGCGACGCCCGCTCTTCATAGTTGATCCGCTTTTCCATGCTTCCACCATCTCTCTGTTGGTATGGCATTAGATTATCAGAATATTCTCATTCCGGAAGTCGTATATGCAACAATCCAAAAATTTTCCCTCGCCGGGCCGCCCGTCGGCGCCGCCAAGAGACCGTTGCTTTTGCGCCGGAAGTCTGCTACACTAAAGCTGGTATGTACAGAAGCCGGAGTCCGGCGGACGGATCCGCCGGACTCCTATTCCAAAAAGCGGCGGCAGCCCGCCCAGGGGCGGACGCTGCGCGGAAGTGCGATCTGGGGGGCGGAGCGCCGCTTGGGGTATCCTATGCGGCCCGGGGTTCCCCCGCCACAGGGCATGACCGCCCCATCCCGCCGGGACCGCCGCCGGAATCCAAGAAAAGAGGGCTTTTTATGATCAAAATTGCACCGTCGATCCTCTCTGCCGATTTTGCCAATCTGGAGCGGGACATCCAGAAGATCGCCTCCGCCGACTACGTCCACGTGGACGTGATGGACGGGCTGTTCGTCCCCAACATCTCCATCGGCATCCCGGTGGTGAAGTCCATCCGGCCCACCACCTCTCTGCCTCTGGACGTCCACCTGATGATCGTGGAGCCGGTGCGGTATGTGGAGCAGTTCTGCGACGCCGGCGCCGACCTGGTGACGGTCCATGTGGAGTCCGACACGGAGGAGAAGATCCACGACGCCATCGCCAAGATCCACGCCAGGGGCAAGCGGGCCGGCGTGGTGCTGAAGCCCAAGACTCCCGCAGAGGCGGTGCTGCCCTTCCTGCAGGAGGTGGAGCTGGTGCTGGTGATGACGGTGGAGCCCGGCTTCGGCGGCCAGAAGTTCATGGTGGATATGATGCCCAAGGTGGCGGCCATCCGCCAGTGGATCGACGAGAAGAACCCCGGCTGTGAGCTGGAGGTGGACGGCGGCGTGGACCCCGTCACCTGCAAGACCTGCATCGCCGCCGGCGCCAACGTGCTGGTGGCCGGCAGCGCCGTGTACAAGGCCGCCGACATCCCCGCCCGCATCGCGGAGCTGCGGGGCTGAGCAGAACAGGAGGCATCGCCATGAAGAGCATTCAGGATCTGCCCAGAGTCTCTCTGGGCATCTATCCCACGCCGTTCTACCGGCTGGACAAACTGAGCGAGCAGTACGGCCGCGGCATCTGGATCAAGCGGGACGACCTGTGCGGCGTGGCCCTGGGGGGCAACAAGGTCCGCAAGCTGGAATTCCTGCTGGCGGAGGCCCTGGACCAGGGGTGCGACACGGTGTTCACCACCGGCGGCGCCCAGTCCAACCACGCGGCCCTCACCGCCGCCTGCGCCGCAAGGCTGGGGATGAAGTGCATCCTGCTGCTGAAGCGGCGGGGCGTCACGGAGCACCGGGGCAACCTGGTGCTGGACGACATCTTCGGCGCGGAGGTGCGTCTGCTGGACACCGACTCCTATGACGATGTCTACGCCGAGATGCACCGGATCGGAGCGACGCTGGAGCAGGCGGGCCACAAGTGCTGCTACATCCCCGTGGGCGGCTCCACGGCCCTGGGCGCCCTGGGCTATGCCAGCTGCGTCCGGGAGTTCACCGTCCAGGCCCTGGCCGCCGGGGTGCGGCTGGGCCACGTGGTCTCCGCCACCGGCTCCGGCGGCACCACCGCCGGGCTGCTGCTGGGGACCCGGCTCTTCATGCCCGGCGCCAAGGTCACCGGCGTGGCGGTGGACACCGACCCCTTCCAGGACATCGTCCCCCGGCTGGCGGAGGAGGCCGCCGCCCTGCTGGAGCGCACCCTTCCCCGGGAAAAGGACGATTTCCGGATGGTGGACCATGTGGGGCCCGGCTACGCCGTCCCCAACCCGGAGGACACCCCCTATATCGAGGAGCTGGCCCGGACCGAGGGCATCCTGCTGGACCCGGTCTACACCGGCAAGGCCTTTGCCGCCATGATGCAGATGCTGCGGCAGGGCGAGTTCGACGGAGAGGACGACCTGCTGTTCCTCCACACCGGCGGCGCCGCGGCCCTCTTTGCCATGGACCTGCCCCGGTGAGTCTCTTCCGCCCGGCCCGCTGCCGGGTACGTACCCTTTGAAGGAGCCATTCAGCTATGGAATATTTCCCCGCACCTCTTGAAAAACTGGTGGAGCAGTTTGCCCGGCTGCCGGGCATCGGCGGCAAGTCCGCCCAGCGGCTGGCCTTTTACGTGCTGGATCTGCCGGAGGCGGAGGCCAAGGAGTTCGCCGACGCCATTCTGGACGCCAAGAAAAGCGTCACCTGCTGTCCTGTGTGCCAGAACTTCACCGCCGGGGGGCTGTGCCCCATCTGCGCCTCCCCCAAGCGGGACGGCTCCACCATCTGCGTGGTGGCGGATCCCCGGGACGTGGCCGCCATGGAGCGGGCCCGGGAGTACAACGGCACCTACCACGTGCTCCACGGCGTCATCTCCCCCATGAACCACGTGGGACCGGACGACCTGGCCATCAAGTCCCTGGTGGAGCGGGTGGCCAAGGGGGATGTGAAAGAGGTCATCATGGCCACCAACCCGGACACAGAGGGGGAGGCCACCGCCATGTACATCGCCCGGCTGCTGAAGCCCTTTGACGTGAAGGTGACCCGGCTGGCCTACGGCATCCCCGTGGGCGGCCATCTGGAGTTCGCCGATGACGCCACGCTGATGCGGGCCCTGGAGGGCCGCCGGGAGATCTGAATACAGCCTGACGCGAAAAGCCGCCCGGCGGGTGGCCCCCG
>DWYU01000145.1 GCA_019118505.1 Candidatus Oscillibacter excrementavium | reverse complement strand
TTCACCTCAGAAAATACAGTTTGTTTTGTGTTCTCTGCTGATAGATTACGAAGCCGCTGCCTGAAAAACGGGGTCTTACAAAAAAGTTTTTCTCTTTGGCTTACATGGGGAGAATACGGAGGCCTGCCCCCAAAACCGGGGCCGCCTTCAAATTTTTTATCTGATTTTTTGCGGCGCCTCAGTCATCGTCATCGTCGTCGTCATCCTCCTCATCGTCACCGTCATCCTGGGTGTCGTCCCAGTCGTCGTCATCCCGGTCCTCGTAGTCCGTGACGCCGTCGCTGTACGTTTCCCCGACGGTGTCCGTGTAGTCGGTGACGCCATCGGCATTGGGGCCGTAGTCGGTATCGTCATAGTCGGTGACGCCGTCAGCGTTGGGGCCGTAGTCGGTGTCGTCATAGTCGGTGACACCGTCGGCGTTGGGGCCGTAGTCCGTATCGTCGTAGTTGGGAACGCTGTCCACACCGGAGCCGTCATTTGTGCCGGCGGGCGTAGGCGCAGATGTGGGGGTGGGGGTGGACGCCGGCACGGGCGTCTGGGGCGTAATCGGGACCACAACCTCCACGGGGTCCTCCGGCGGCGGGGACCCGGCCTGCCCGGGCTCACCGCCCAGCTGGATCACAATGCTTTCGCCGTACCGGTCCTCCAGCTGCTCCTGAATCCGCGTCTCCTCCTGGGCCTGCCATTCCGCGTCGGCGCTGTTCACCGTAATGGAGATGGTGTCGCCGTCGGAGAGATAGCCCATGTCAATGGCGCGCTCCACCAGCTCGTCGGTGGCGGTCTCCCGGTTTTTGCCCTGGTAGGTGTAGCCGGCGATCAGCGTCTCGCCGTCCTCATTCAGACCTTCCAGCCCCAGCACCCGGTCTGTCCGGCTGACCGTCATCTCCACATCCGGGTTGATCTGGATGCGCAGCGTGCCGTAGGCCGTGTAGTTGGGCTGGTAGTAGCCAAAGAAGACCAGGCACACGCAGGCGGCCAGGCCCGCCAGGCTGGACAGGGGCTTCCACACGGCGGGGGACTTCGCCTTGGGCGGCTGCAGTTCCACAATGTCCTGGACGGTGTCCCCCACCTGGTAGCTCAGGTTGGCCGCCTTCAGAAAGCGCCCCTCCTCGTCCAGCAGCACCGCGTAGGCCGGGTGGGTTTCCATGACCAGATAGTTCATCTTCCGCTCCCTCCCTTCGCCGGGGCCAGCTGCCGCAGGTGCCCCCGGATGATCTCATAGCCGTTGGTAAAGGCCAGCAGAATGGCCACCAGATACTTCCTGTGCCGCTCCATGGTCTTTTTGTCGGTGCCGGAGCCCGCCGCCAGCTCGTTCATGGGCAGGCGGCCCGTCCCCACCAGCCGGTCCAGCAGCTCCGGATGGGCCCGGGCGTGGTCCAGCACCCGGCGGCAGGCGGCCAGGGTGCGCTCCTGCCGGGGGCAGTTGTCCGCCACGTCGGAAAAGGAGATGCCGAAGGCCGCCAGCTGGGCGCCGAACTCCTGGATCTCCCGCTGGCTGGCCGTGCGCGTCTCGTAGGCCCCGATCTCATCCCGGGTGTCCGGCAGGGTGTCCAGCAGGGTGCTGTCCTCCTCCCCCGCGGAGGCGTGGAGAGAGATCACGTTTCCGTGCCGCTTTTCCGCCCGGTAGTGGTCGATGAGCCGGTTCCGGATGGCCCGGGCCGCATAGGGGAGAAAGGCCCCCCGCCCCTTTTCATAGCTCAGAATGGCCTCGTAGAAGGCCAGCATGGCGATGCTCAGCTCGTCCTCGTGGCCGTCCTCCGGGGCGGCGTGGGTGAATTTTACCGTCTCACTGCGAATGAAGCCCATGTACTGGCCGATCAGAGCGTCCGCCGCCTCCGGGTTCGTTTTGGCCGCGTAGACCTGCCCCACGATGCTGTGTTCTGTCCGCACCATTTCGATCCCTCCATCCCCTCCGGCAGAAGAGTACGGGCCGTCTGCCGGATTTTCGGGGTCGCAATAGATTTTTGCGAAAAGACTCCGGGTGTGTATACCTAGTCAATTTATCATTTTATCAAACATTAGGTTTCGGCTCTTTCCTGCCACTGTCAAATATCTGTAAAATTCATGTAAAATTGCCGCTGGACTTTGGCCGCGCCGGACAGGAGGAGATTTTACAGAAACCTGACAAAGAGCTGACGATCCCTGCATCGCACGTCAAAACGCCTTCCAGTATAATGATTGTGACACCCAAAAACGTTCGGAGCACAGAATCGGAGGGATTTGCAATGGCGGTGGGGATCGCGGCATGCCTGCTCCTGGGCGGCCTGTTCCTGTGTCTGTCCGCCCGGCAGTACCGGCGCAGCGCCCGGTGGCGCGGCGCAGTCCGCCTGCTGGCTGTGGTGAAATCCGTGCGGTATCAGGAGGCGCGGCAGCAGAAAACGGAGATCAACGACCATAGATCGTCCACCGAAGCCACGCTCTGTTTCACCGACCGGGGCAGGGCGTACGAGGAGCGCCGGCAGTACCCGGGGATCATCCTTGCACCGGTCCCGGGGCAGAAGCTCCCCATCCTCCTTGACCGGGACAGCAGGGAATGGATTTTGCGGAAGGAGGCCCGGACCCATTGGCGCGTGTTCGCGGCGCTGGGCTGTCTCTGCACCGCGGCGGGGATAGCCCTGCTGCTGGACGGATGGGGGATCCTGGCGGCACTGGCCGCCTATCGTGTGGAGGCCCCCAACCTGGCCGGCAGCACTGCCTGCGCGCTGATCGGGCTGGCCTGCGGGGCCTGCGCCTATGCCTGCGTCCGGGGCCTGATGCCCTCCCTGCTCCGGACGGCCGCCGAGCCGGTGGCCTGGCTGTTCAAGGCACGCGTCCTGCACCGGTTTGAGGAGGTGGAGGCCCAGTGCGTCGGGATCATCCGGCGGGAGACCGGCGATGAGGATGTCAGCTACTATCCCTTTTTTCAGTACACCACGGCGGGCGAACAGCTCCACTGGTTCCCCAGCCGCCAGATGTCCCGCAAGCGATACCGGCCCGGCGGCCGGTATACGCTTTACCGCGACACCGTGACCGGGGGATGTGCGCTGCGGCCCGGCGCCATGGAGCTGCTCTCCGCGCCCCTCTCCCTCATTCCCATCGGTTTTTTCCTCCTGCTCATCCTGTCGCTGGTGGTCTGTGCGGCGGGAACCCTCTGCATAGCGGCTATAGGATTCGCGCAGCTGATGGGGGCCTGAGCGGCAAAACAGCCCGGGGAGCCCGACAAGAGTCAGACGGCGCTCCGCCCGGAGCCGGCAGGAAAC
>DWYU01000144.1 GCA_019118505.1 Candidatus Oscillibacter excrementavium | reverse complement strand
GCCAAGAGGTGTTCGAGGGCATGACCCTGGTCCGCTGGACGGCGGCGGGGCAGATCGCCCGTCTCCAGGAGTTCGGCTGCAACCTGGACCGCTACGATCCCTATGCCCACGGCCCGGAGCCCCGGTTCCGGGACCAGCAGGCGGCCTGGTTCTGAACAGCGCAGAAAACGGCGCCCGTTCCGAAAGGAGCGGGCGCCGTTGTTCGTATCAAAAAGGGAGCGCTTACTTCTGCAGCGTCTTGACCCACTGGCCGTACTTCTCCAGATTGGCGTCGCAGGCGGCGGAATCCGCGCCCTGGGTCAGGATATACACCTTGATCTTGGGCTCCGTGCCGGAGGGCCGCACCAGGATGGTGGTGCCGTCCGCCAGCTCGAACCGCAGCACGTTGGAGCCGGAGAGCTCCATGGTGCTCTTCGCGCCGGTGGCGCAGTCCACCACGGACCCGTCGGTGTAGTCCTTCCGGGTGACCACCTTCACGCCGGAGATCTCCGCCGGGGGATTGGCCCGGAGGTTCTTCATCAGCTCCGCCATGTCTTTCAGGCCGTCCAGGCCGGGCATCACCAGGTTGTGGGTCTTTTCGGCGTAGTGGCCGTACTTCTCGTACAGCTTCTCCAGGGCGTCAAACAGCGTCATGCCCTGGGCGGCGTACCAGGCCGCCATCTCCGTCAGCAGCATGGAGGCGGTGACGGCGTCCTTGTCCCGGACGTAGTCCCCCAGCATGTAGCCGTAGCTCTCCTCGTAGGAGAAGATGACCTTCCCCTCGCCGGCGGCCTCCAGGGCGTTCTTCTTCTCCGCCATGAACTTGAAGCCGGTGAAGGTGTCGTAGCAGGTGACGCCGTTGGACTCCGCCACCTTCCGGGCCATCTCCGTGGTGACGATGGTCTTGAGGGCCACGGGCTTCTCCGGCATCTTGCCGGAGCGGCGCATGGCGCCGATGAGATAGTCCAGCAGCAGCACACCGGTCTGGTTGCCGGTGACCGGGCGGTACTCGCCGCTGTGGTCCCGGATCATGATGCCCACCCGGTCGCTGTCCGGATCGGTGCCCAGGATGAAGTCCACGTCGTTCTTCCGGGCCAGGTCGATGGCCAGGTAGAAGCCCTCCGGGTTCTCCGGGTTGGGGGAGACCACGGTGGGGAAGTTGCCGTCGATCACCATCTGCTTGGGCTCGCAGATCAGATGTTTGATGCCCAGGGCCCGCAGGGCCTCCGGCACCAGCTTGTAGCCGCAGCCGTGGAAGGGGGTGTACACCAGCTTGAAGGTGTCCGCCACCTTGGCCACGGTCTCCTTGTCGTTGATCATGGCGGTGACGTTGGCCATGAACCTCCGGTCCGTCTCATCCCCCATGGTCTCGATGAGACCGGCCTTCACCGCCTCGTCAAAGTCCATCCGCTTGATGTCGTTAAAGACATCGATCTTCTCCAGGGCGGCGGCGATGGCGTCTGCGTGATGGGGGGGCAGCTGGGCGCCGTCCTCCCAGTAGACCTTGTAGCCGTTGTACTCCTTGGGGTTATGGCTGGCGGTGACGTTGATGCCCGCCTGGCAGTGGTACTCCCGCACGGCGAAGCTCAGCTCCGGCGTGGGGCGGAGGGACTCGAAGATCCGCACGTGGATGCCGTTGGCGGCGCAGACCTCCGCCGCGGCCCGGGCGAACTCCATGGAGTGATTCCGGCAGTCCATGCAGATGGCCACGCCCCGGCGCTTGCCCTCCTCGCCCTCGGCGCAGATGACCTGGGCAAAGCCCTGGGTGGCCCAGCGGATCACGTGGATGTTCATATTGTGCAGGCCCACGGCCATGATGCCGCGCAGGCCGGCGGTGCCGAACTCCAGGGGGCCGTAGAACCGGCTCTCGATCTCCTTGGGGTCATTGCGGATGCCCTCCAGCTCCGCCCGCTCCGCGTCGGACAGGGCGGGACTGGCCAGCCACTTTTCATATTCCTTCATAAAGTCCATGCGAGAGATACCTCCTGTTGTGTAAATTGGGAACGGAGGCGGGACCGTCAGTCCTGCTCCGGCGATGTCTCTTCCGCGGGGGCGTCCAGCAGCGCCTGGGCCTCCTCCAGCCGGGAGGCGGGCACCCAGATCTCCACGCCCTGGGAGGCGAATCCCCCCAGCACCTTGCCCAGCGACCCGTTCAGGAAGGCGGGGATGCCGCAGCTCTTCAAAAACGACACGGTGATGTCCGCCTGGCTGTCCAGCTCCCACTGGATGTCCAGCTTGGCGGCGGTCTCCGGCGCGCCGGAGGCATCCTTGGGCCAGTGTTCCAGCAGGTCCCGGTCCGCCCGGGCCCAGAAATCCTTTGCCGGTTCTGTCATACGTCCACGTCCTTTACTTGTGATATTTGGTACCTGCGTTGATCTGATAGGCCCGATAGATCTGCTCCAGCACCATCACCCGGGCCAGGTGGTGGGGGAAGGTCATGGGGGACATGGAGAGCCGCAGCCTGGCCTCTGCCTTGATGGAGGGGTGCAGGCCGAAGGAGCCGCCGATGAGGAACACCAGCTGTCCCACGCCCTGGCTGGCCCAGGCGGCCATCTGCCGGGCCAGCGCCTCGCTGGACCGCAGCTCGCCCTCCACGCACAGGGCGATGAGGGCGGCACCGGATGGGAGCTTGGCCCGGATGGAGGCGGACTCCTTCAAAAGGGCAGCCTCGATCTGGGCGGGGGAGGGATCCTCTGGCAGCCGCTCCTCCGGCAGCTCCACCAGCTCCAGCTTGCAGAACCGGGACAGCCGCTTGGCGTACTCCGCCGCGGCGTCCATGTAGAACTTCTCTTTCAGCTTCCCCACACAGAGGACCGTCACCTTTTGCATACCGACCTCCGGCAGACTACATGGGCGGGGCCCGGGCAGTCCCGGGGGGCCACGGACAGCAGGGGAGAGACACCTGCGGCGGAGAGGGCCTGTTCCACAGCAGTTTGCGCCATGGCAGGCGTATTATTCTCCCGGCTCAGGTGGGCCAGGACGATCTCGGACGCGCCGCTCTCCGCCAGGGCGGCGGCAAAGCGGGCGGCGTCCACGTTGCTGAGATGCCCCTGGGGTCCCAGGATCCGCTGCTTCAAATAGTAGGGATAGGGCCCGCTGCGGAGGGTCTCAATGTCGTGGTTGGCCTCCAGCACCGCCAGATCCACTCCCAGCAGGGCGTCGGCGGCCTCATCGGTGACATAGCCGGTGTCTGTCAGGACGCCCACCGCGCCGTCGGTGGTGTCCAGCCGGAAGCCGCAGGAGCCGGGGGCGTCATGGGAGGTGGGGACCGCCGTCACGACCACGTCCCCGATGGACCGGGGGGCACCGAAGTCCAGGACCTCCAGCCGCGCCTCCGCGTCCGGCAGCCGCCAGGCCAGCTCCCGGCCAGCCCGCTCGGTGGCGAATACCGGCGCGCCGCAGCGCTTCAGCAGCGTCTGCAGGCCGGAGATGTGATCCGCGTGGGTGTGGGTGATGAGAATGGCCGAGAGACTGCCCGGCTCCAGGCCCAGCTCCCGCAGGGCGGCGGTGACGCGGCGGCAGGAGATGCCCGCGTCCAGAAGGAGATGGCTCTCCCCACAGGAGAGCAGCAGCGCGTTCCCGGAGGAACCGCTTGCCAGCGTATGTACAGTGGTCAAAAAACATACCTCTTCCGGTAAAAAATAGAACGTCCGCAAGGGAGGCCGTCGACGATAGTCGCCATCCTCCATCGCGGACGTTGAATCGCTGGATCTATGGAAATGTGTGGGTGGAATCCATCTGCCGTAGCAGGGAAACCGCAATGGAGAGCCCCGCGCGGGCCTCAGCCGATGTGGGCCTCCAGCTCCTCGGACTCGCCGGGGACTTCCACCGCGCGGATAGAGGCGCCCAGGCCCTGGAGCTTGGTGACGATGTCCTCATAGCCCCGCTCGATATACTGGACGCAGCTGATCTCGCTCTCTCCCCGGGCGGCCAGGGCGGCGATCACCAGAGCGGCACCCGCCCGCAGATCGCAGGCCTGGATGGGCGCGCCGGTGAGATGGTCCACGCCCTCCACCACGGCGGTCTTGTCGTCCACCTGGATGGAAGCGCCCATGCGCTTGAGCTCATCCACATAGCGGTAGCGGTTGTTCCACACGCTCTCTGTCACCAGGGAGGTGCCCTCCGCCAAGCAGAGGACGGTGGTGATCTGGGGCTGCATATCCGTGGGGAAGCCCGGATAGGGCATGGTCTTTACATTGGTCCGCTGCAGGGGGCCGGTCCGGCGGACCAGGAGGGTGTCCTCTCGCTCCTCCACTTCCACGCCCATCTCCACCAGCTTGGCGGTGATGCAGTCCATGTGCTTGGGGATGATGTTCTTCACCAGGATCTGTCCGCCGGTGGCGGCCACGGCGGCCATGTAGGTGCCCGCCTCGATCTGGTCGGGGATGATGGCGTAGGTGCCGCCCCGCAGGTGGTCCACGCCCTGGATCTTGATGGTGTCCGTGCCGGCGCCCCGGATGTTGGCGCCCATGGAGTTGAGGAAGTTGGCCAGGTCCACGATGTGGGGCTCCTTGGCCGCGTTTTCAATAATGGTATTGCCCTCCGCCCGGACGGCGGCCATCATGATGTTCATGGTAGCGCCCACAGACACCACGTCCAGATAGATGCTGGCGCCCTTCAGGCGGCCGTTCTCCGTGGAGGCGTTGATAAAGCCGCCCTCCACCATCACCTTGGCGCCCAGGGCGGTAAAGCCCTTCACGTGCTGGTCGATGGGGCGGACGCCGAAATTGCAGCCGCCGGGCATGGCGACCTCTGCCTGGCCGAACCGGCCAAGCAGCGCGCCGATGAGATAGTAGGAGGCCCGCATCTTCCGGGCCAGCTCATAGGAGGTCCGGGTGGAGCGGATGTGGCTGGAGTCGATCTCCACCGTGTGGCGGTTGATGACACGGATGCCCGCACCCAGATGCTCCAGAATCTTCAGGGACAGCGTCACATCGGAGATCTGGGGGATGTTCTCAATCCGGCAGACCCCGTCCACCAGCAGCGCGGCGGGGATGATGGCAACGGCGGCGTTCTTGGCGCCGCTGATCTCTACTTCACCAAACAGGGGATGGCCACCCTGTACGATATACTTTGTCAAAGTCAATACCCTCTCTTCAAAAGGCGCTTTCTTTTGTGGCGGCACCCGTGTTTTCTATAAAACAGTGTGCCCGGCCTGTACCGCTTCATACCCGAAAAAGACCAGTGAAACCGGCAGGATTTTCCGGCGGGAAGAAGCTCACACATCTAAACTATACCATACCCGTACAGAAAATGCAAACCCTTCCTGCAAAGCTCCTGGGGGCGGAGGCAAAATTCGTCAGAATTCCGAAAGAATCGCCTGCCGCGGCCTGTTGCCGGCGGGAGAATCGGCGGGGAAACGGGACTTCCATGGGAAAAATTTGGCAGTTGTTTCGCCCGGCGCTCTGTCTATCCGGCAGAGACAGTCCCGGTGTAGCAATTTACATAATAGCTTGCGGTATCCGTGACGATGCACCAGGCGGGCACCAGGGCCATGGGGGTGGCGATGGTGCTCTGGAGCTCGTAGCAGAGGTACAGATCCGTCACGGCAGTGACCACCGCGCCGCTCTGCACCGTGCTGAGGAAGGCGTTCAGGGCCCCCAGGGAGGAGAGGGCCCCGTCCCCGCTGACGCTCTGGCCCTCCTGAGGCAGATGGGCGCCGCTGACCGCGGTCACCCGGTTGTCGGAGATGGTAAAGGTGACGGTGCAGTTGACCACCGGCGCGCTGTTGTAAGTCTGAAGCGCCGCGGCGGTGCCCGACGCGCCCTCCAGGGAAAACGTTAGGCCGTCATAGTGAAAGGCCCGGCAGAAGGCGCGGCACAGGGTCTCCGCGGCCTCGCCGCTCTGGTCGATCACCACGTCAAAGGTACCGTCGGAGCGAAAGACGGCGCTGCCGTTGGCATTCTGATAGGTGGTGACGCCGCCTCCGCCGTCAGACGGAGAGAGGGGCTCGCCCAGCAGGAATTCCGCCAGCTTCTCCTCCTCCGCCGTATCCCGGGTCAGGGTCAGGCCCGCGGGAGGCGTGGTGCCGGAGATGAGGTCCCCGTCCAGAAAGACCCCCTCCGCCGCGTACAGCTGCACCATCTGCTCCCGGGCCTCCGCCTGGGCGGAGAGGCCGGTGGTGACCCGGAGTCCCAGCAGACCCAGCAGACAGAGATTCATCAGCACCAGGATGAGGATTACGATGTTTTTCAGACGGAAGCTCTCCATCCGCCGGACCTCCTTTCTGCCGCCGGGGCGGCGTATGCGGCGGGCTCAATCCGCCAGCCAGCTGGCGGGCACCGTGTCGCCGCCGCCGTCGGCATACCCGATGGAGAGTTCTGTGCCGGGGTGTTCCGCGGCAATGGCCAGGGTCTGGCGTAGCGGCAGCAGCAGAGATGTCTCCCCAGAGGTGCTGTACTGCCGGAACCGTAGGGACAGGCGGGTGATGGAGGTTCCGGAGAGGGTGATTTCCGCGGCGCTGCCCCCGTCTGAGAAGCGGATGGGGACGCCGTTGATCTGATAGCCGAACTCCAGCTGCGTGGTCTCCTCACTCTGCCGGACAGACACCAGATACAGCCCCGCCTCGCCGGAGAGGTCCCCGGTGAGCTGCTCCAGCAGGATGCTGGCGCCCAGCACGGCCTCCGTGGCCGTGGGGATCTCCTCCTGGGCGGCGATCTCCAGCGGGGCGGACTCGGCGCCGCAGCGGTAGATGATCTTCCCGTTGGGGCGGATGTGGAGGGAGCGGTCGGCCTCCACCTCGGTGATGACCTCTGTGCCGTCGTTCTCCGTGTACCGCTCCCGGGTGTTGGCGTTGAACCCGAAGGATACCAGCAGCCGGTCCGTGTCGGTGAGGGGGAAGGAGGCGGAGAGGTTCGGCAGCTCCGGCAGCTCCGCCGGCAGGATGGACAGGGGGAACAGGGCCCCGTACTGGGCGTCCGCATCCGCGTCCTCAAAGGCAAAAAACACGCTGTCATAGCCGGACTGCCCCACGGATTCCGTCAGGGCCGCCAGGGAGAGGGAGGTGGAGGGCACGGTGCTGGTGAACACCGCCTCCCCGCCGTCCCAAAGGTAGAGCTGAACGGAGCCGTCGGAGCCTGCGGAGAGGAGCAGACACCGGACCGCCTGCTCCCAGGCGGTGTCCTCCACGCCGATCAGCTCCGCCAGAACCTGCAGCGGCAGGGGATTGAGAAAGTCGAAGTAGATGGAGGTCCCGGAGAGGGCGGCGCGGAACTGGTCCATTGTGGCGGGGGAGAGGGTCTGGACCGAGCCCAGGGCCTCCCGCAGCCCCAGGGCCGAGAAGCCGTCGCTGTTGGTGGTGAGCCCAGAACTGCCGTATCGGCCGTAGGAGTCCGTGATGACCACCCGCACCGGGGCGGGAAACTCCCGCAGCTCCGTGGGAGAGGCACTGGGCAGTCCGCCGGTCAGCCGCTGGAGATAGCTCTGGTCCGCCGAATTATCCAGGTTGTACAGCTGCAGCTGGGCGAACAGGAGCACCGCCGACACGGACAGCAGGGCAATGGCGATATTCTGGATGAGATTGCGGCGCCTGCGCCGGGCGGCGTGGTCCATGGCGGCCTCCTTTCTTGGGGTCTGGGAAAGCGGCGGGTCAGGCAGCGGTGCCGGAGGGTCCGCCGATGGGAAGCGTCAGCCGGATGGTGGTGCCGGGACCCTCGTGAGGGGCCAGGGCGATGGTGCCGTGGTGGCGGTTCACGATCTCCTTGGCGATGGAGAGCCCCAGGCCCGTGCCGCCGGACTCCCGGGACCGGGCCTTGTCCACCCGGTAGAACCGGTCGAAGATCCGGTCCCGGTCCTTCTCCGGGATGCCGATGCCGTCGTCGCAGACCTCCATCCAGACCTGGTCCTCTGTGGAACCGGCGGTGATGGTGATGTGGCCGCCGTCCGGGGTGTACTTGATGGCGTTGCCGATGACGTTCATCATCACCTGCTCCAGCCGGCTCCGGTCCCCCACGATCAGGGGCAGGTCCTCCGGCGGGCTGTAGACCAGGGTGTGGCCGTGCTGTTTGGCCGCCAGGGCGTTGGCCCGGGTGACGCTCTCAATGGCCTCCCCGAAGGGGAAGCGGGAGAGCACCAGCTCCGCGTTGCCGGCGTCCAGCCGGCTGAGGGTCAGCAGGTCCTGGACGATATGGGTCATCCGGTCCGTCTCGGTGATGATGATGTCCAGAAAGCTGTTGGAGGTCTCCACCGGCAGGCTGCCCTCCGCGTCCCGCAGGGTCTCGGCATAGCTGCGGACATTGGTGAGGGGGGTGCGCAGCTCGTGGGAGACATTGGCCACGAACTCCTTGCGGCGCTCCTCGTTGCGGTGCTGCTCCGTCACGTCGTGGAGCACCACCAGCACGCCGCCGCTGGCCTGGTCGGAGAAGGGGGCCAGGAACAGCTCCAGCGTCCGGCCGCCCACCTCCATCTCCGCCTCGGCGTAGTTGGGCCGCTGAAGGGCCAGCGTCTCCTGGAAGGGGTACACCTCGCCGAACAGGGCGTCATAGGTGGTGCCCTCCGGCACGCTCCGCCGGAGCATCTCCGTGGCGGCGGGGTTGCAGTGGATCAGCAATCCGTCGTGGTCAAAGGCCACCACGCCGTCGGTCATGTGGAGGAAGAGAGTGTCCAGCTTGTTCCGCTCGTTCTCCACCGCCGCCAGGGTGGCCTGCAGGACATCGGCCATCTCGTTGAAGGTGCCGGTGAGAATGCCGATCTCGTCGCTGGACTCCACCGGCAGCTGGCTGTCAAAGTCTCCGGCCGCCACCCGCTCCGCGCCGGCGGTGAGCTTTTCGATGGGGCCCACCATGGTCTTGGACAGCAGGAAACTCAGCAGCAGGGAGATCAGCAGGCCGATGACCAGCGCCTGCATGATGATGAGGAAGAGCTGGGAGTTCAGCTCCGTCACCGTGTCCTTGTTGTCCAGAATGTAGATGATATAGGAGTTGCCGCCGCCCAGGATGGGGATGGCCACATCCATGTAGTCGGCGGTGATGTCACTGCGGTCTCCCACCAGGGTGCTGTCGCCCTGGGCGACGGCGTTCCGGGCGGTGAGCAGGTTGGCCGTCTGCTCCCGGGGAAGCTCCGACGCGTCCGCGGAGCCGTCGATATACGTGCCGCTCTGGCCGTCCAGAATGAAGTAGTTCCGGGTGCGGTAGTCGATGCCCAGGGAGCCGGCCCGGCCCTCCAGCATCTCCTTGATGCCGGCGGCTCCGTCCGGCTCGGCGGCACGGGCCCGAAGGGTGGACACGTAGCCGTCGCTGTCGTCTCCGAACACGGTGTTGATCTGTTCATAGAAGGAGTCGATATAGAAGCTGGAGACGCTGGTGGTCAAAAACGCGCCCACCACTGCCATCAGGGACGTGATGAGCAGCAGCAGGATCAGCATCAGCTTCATGTGCAGGCTGCGGAACACGGCGGGCGCCTCCTTTCTGCAAGCGTATGGGCGCAGCTCACTTCGCGGAGAAGTAGTAGCCCACGCCCCGGCGGGTGAGGATAAAGACGGGGTTGGCGGGATCGGTCTCGATCTTCTCCCGCAGCCGCCGGACCGTCACGTCCACGGTCCGCACGTCGTCCCCCACGTAGCCGTAGTTCCACACCTGTTCCATCAGGTCGATGCGGGAGTAGACCTTGTTGGGGTGGCTGGCCAGGAAGGTCAGCAGCTCATACTCCCGCTGGGTCAGGTCGATGGCCTTTCCGGCCCGGAAAACCTGATGGCTGTCCGTGTTGATAGACAGGTCCCCGGACACGGGCATGGCGGCGGCCGCGGCGGAGGCAGCCGCCGGCGGCGTCATGGCGGTCCGCCGGATGTTGGCTCCCACCCGGGCCACCAGCTCCCGCATGGAGAAGGGCTTGGTGATGTAATCGTCCGCGCCGATCTCCAGACCCAGGACCTTGTCCGCCTCCTCCTCCCGGGCGGTGAGGATGATCACCGGCACGTTGCTGCCCTGCTCCCGCAGGGCCCGGCACACGTCAAAGCCGTTTTTCTTGGGCAGCATCACATCCAGCAGGATCAAATCCGGGTTGGCGGACAGGGCCTGGGACAATCCGTCCTCGCCGTCATAGGCCTCCAGGGTCTGATAGCCCGCCCGCTGGAGGTTGAACTTCAGGATGTCCACGATATTCTTTTCGTCCTCCACGATGAGGACGGTTTTCCCGTTGCTCATAGAGAGCCCCCTCTCAAAGGTTCAGCAGCACCTTGGCCTTCAGCACGGCGGCAATGGTCTTGCCGTCCTCGATCTCCCCGTCCATCACCCGGTGGACCATCTCGCTGAAGGGGATGCGCTCCACATTCAGAAATTCGTCCTCGTCCAGATGCTGCTCCTCCATGTGGAGCCCCTTGGCCAGGAAGAGGTACAGCCGCTCGCTGAGGCAGCCGGGGGAGGGCAGCGTGACCCCCATGGGCAGGAAGGTGTCCGGCACGGCGCCGGTCTCCTCCTTCAGCTCCCGCAGGGCGCCGGCCACCGGGTCCTCGCCGGGCTCCAGCTTGCCGGCGGGGATCTCCAGCAGGGGCTTGCCGATCACATACCGGTACTGGGTGACGGTGAGCACGTTGTTCCGGTCGTCCAGGGCCAGGATGGCCACGCCGTCCACATGCTCCACCACCTCCCGGATGGAGGTGCGGCCGTTGGGCAGCTGCACCTGATCCACGTGCAGGCTCAAAAAGCTGCCCTGGTACTTCTCCTCCCGGCTGAGGGTTCTCTCGGTCAGATCCGAAGTCTGATTCATCTATCATACCACCTTGTGACTTATTTTTACGCAGTCAGGACATACTCAATCATCTGATTATAGCATATCCGACAGAAAAAGCCAACTGCGACTTTCTCTTGAAGATGGGCGGAAAGTGTGGTATACTGATAAAACTTTCCAAGAAAACGAGGTGAGCCCCACGGAGAAGAAGGGAATCAAGATTGCGGCCCAGAACCGCAAGGCCTTCCACGACTACTTCGTGGAGGACCGGTACGAGGCGGGCATCGAGCTGGCGGGCACGGAGGTCAAGTCCATCCGGGCCGGCACGCTGAACCTGAAGGACGCCTACTGTACGGTGAAGGACGGGGAGTTGTTCGTCCACGGGATGCACATCTCCCCCTATGAAAAGGGCAACATCTTCAACCGGGACCCGGTGCGCTCCCGGCGGCTGCTGATGCACAAGCGGGAGATCCGCAAGCTCCACGCCCTGGTGAAGCAGGACGGCTACGCCCTGGTGCCCCTGTCCGTCTATTTCAAGGATTCCCGGGTGAAGCTGGAGATCGGCCTGTGCCGGGGCAAGAAGAACTACGACAAGCGGGCGGCGGCCTCTGCGCGGGATGCCAAGCGGGAGATCGACCGCACCTTAAAAGAAAGGAATCGATGACATGTCTGACGTGAAGAACCCCATCGCCACCATCACCATGGAAAACGGCGCGGTGATGACGGCGGAGCTGTATCCCGACAAGGCCCCCAACACGGTGGCCAACTTCATCTCCCTGGCCAACAAGGGCTTTTATGACGGCCTGATCTTCCACCGGGTGATCCCCGGCTTCATGATCCAGGGGGGCTGCCCCAAGGGCAACGGAACAGGCGGCCCCGGCTATGACATCAAGGGCGAGTTTGCCGGCAACGGCTTCGCCCAGAACGATCTGAAGCACACCACTGGCGTGCTGTCCATGGCCCGGGCCATGCACCCGGACTCCGCCGGCAGCCAGTTCTTCATCATGGTGGCCCCGGCTCCCCATCTGGACGGGCAGTATGCCGCCTTCGGCCAGGTGACCGACGGCGTGGAGGAGGCCATCCGCATCTCCGAGCTCCCCACCGACTGGAACGACAAGCCCAAGGCGCCGGTGGTGATCCAGTCCATCCGGGTGGACACCCAGGGCGTGGACTATCCGGAGCCCAACAAGCGCTGAGAGGGGAGGCAATCCCATGAAGACGGCCATCATCACCGGCGCGTCCTCCGGCCTGGGACGGGAGTTTGCCCGCCAGCTGACGGATGTGTTTCCGGACATAGCGTGCTGCTGGCTCATCGCCCGGCGGGAGGACCGGCTGGAAGAGGTCGCCCGGGAGATGGTGGGGGTGGAGACGGTCTGCCTCCCCATGGACCTGAGTGACCCCGCCTCCTTTACCGCGCTGGAGGCGAAACTGGCGGAGGAAAAGCCCGAGGTGCGGCTGCTGATCAACAACGCCGGCTGCGGCTATCTGGGCCTGATGGGGGAGACGAGGACAGACCTCCAGACCCGGATGGTGGACCTGAACGTCCGGGCCCTGACGGCGGTGACCAACCTGGTCATCCCCTATATGCCGGCGGGGGCCCATATCCTCAGCACCTCCTCTATTGCCGCTTTCTGTCCCACGCCCCGGATGACGGTGTATGGCGCCACCAAGGCGTATGTGTCCTCCTTCACCGTGGGACTCAGTGAAGAGCTGCGGCGCAGGGAGATCTCGGTCACAGCGGTCTGCCCAGGCCCCATGAAGACAGAGTTCCTGGAGGTGGGCAACATCGCCGGCCGGTCTCCGGCCTTTGAGCTGCTGCCCTATTGCGACCAGGTGCGGGTGGCGGAGGGGGCCCTGCGGGCCGCCAAGGCGGGCCGGACCATCTACACGCCCCGGCTGTTTTACAAATTCTACCGGCTGCTGGCCAAGGTCACGCCGGTGAAGCTGATGGTGAAATTCACAAAAACCTGAAATGTCATGGAATTGTAACACATTCCGACATTGGAGTGTGTTACAATTTCCTTTGGCATCCTGCCAAATATCCCAGCAGGGACACAACCTGGAGCATAGTTTGTTCCAACCCCAGGTCTCCCGTCGCAAACCAGCGAAGCGTTTGCGATGGGAGGAGGGACAACGGAGCGTTGCTCACTCTCGGCAGAGCCGGGAGTGAGCGGAGCGCAGTTTGCTTTCTCTTTACAGGGCTCCCATCACAAACCAGCGAAGCGTTTGTGATGGGAGGAGGAGGGACAACGGAGCGTTGCTCGCTCTCGGCAGAGCCGGGAGCGAGCGGAGCGCAGTTTGTTTTCTCTTTACAGGGCTCCCATCACAAACCAGCGAAGCGTTTGCGATGGGAGGAGGAGGGACAACGGAGCGTTGCTCGCTCTCGGCAGAGCCGGGAGCGAGTGGAGCGCAGTTTGTCCCGACGACAGGGGGGTGTACCGGTTTCGACGGGGGTATGGAGGCGGGACCAGCGGGCGGCGGCGCCTGACCGCCATAAAACGGGCAATTTATAAATCAAATAACAACAGACAAGTTGCTATTGCTGCCTAATTAAAGGCGGCCGTCTGAACCGGGGTGGCCACAGACCGGGGAAGGCGTCGTTGATGTGGCGTCCGTGCGGCGGGTAAGAGTTGCCCCGCCCACGCATGATGACTCTCACCTGACTTCCTGGCGTGACGGCTTGCCAGGGAGGAGGGGAACAGGGAGAAAGACTCCCGCAATAACCGTCTGCGCCCGGAGAAAGTCCCGTTAAAGTGCTTTCGGACAGGGGTTCGATTCCCCTCACCTCCACCAAAAAGAAAGACATCTGCTTTTGGCAGATGTCTTTCTTTTTGGGCTTCGCGGGCCGCTGGCCTGCTCCTCAGATAAATCAGCTGTGTCTCTTCCTCCAATTCCAGCCGCATTCTCTCTTGAATTTTGACGGGGCAGAGTGAAGAGGTTTTATTTCGATTTGTTTCGGAATCTGGTCTGAATTGCTATATCTTTTGCATCAGGACGCAAAAAAAGGGCCCAAGATAATATAAATTACCTTGGGCCCAATTTCAGCATCGGGTCAATATTCCAAGGAGGATCTGCCTAGGATATAAGGCAAAAGCTCATCAGCCGTTGCCCTTCACCATGGAGGCGATCTCCGCGGCGAAGTTCTCCTGCTTCTTCTCGATGCCCTCGCCCTTCTCGAAGCGGACGGCGTCCTTGAAGGTCACCTTGCCGCCCAGCGCCTTGGCGGAGGACTCGATATACTTCTCCACAGTCATGGAGTTGTCCTTCACGAACTCCTGCTGCAGCAGGCAGTTCTCGGAGTAGAACTTGTTCAGCTTGCCCATGACGATCTTCTCCCGCACGGCCTCGGGCTTGGAGGCCATCTTGGGATCGTTCTCCATCTGGACCATCATGATCTTCTTCTCCTCGTCCAGGACATCCTGGCCAACCTGGGACTTGTCCCAGAAGCGGGGGTTCAGAGCGGCAATCTGCATGGCCACGTCCTTGCCGATCTCCTGCACCTTCTCGGCGGGCAGGTCGGTCTCCAGATTCACCAGCACACCGATCTTGCCGCCGGCGTGGACATAGGGAACAGAGACATTCTCAGAGAAGCGGGCAAACCGGCGGACCTTGATGTTCTCGCCGATGACCAGCACCATCTCCTGCTGCTGCTCGGTGACGGTCAGGTCCGTGCCGTTGTACTTGCAGGCCATCAGGGCATCCAGGTCGGCGGGAGCCTCTTTGGCCACGGTGGCGGCCACGCCCTTGACGAAGTCCACGAACTTTTCGTTCTTGCCCACGAAGTCGGTCTCGGCGTTGACCTCGACCACCACGCCCACACCGTCGATGACGGCGGCGTAGGCCATGCCCTCGGCGGCAATGCGGCCGGCCTTCTTGGCGGAGGCGGCCATGCCCTTCTCACGCAGCCACTCCACGGCCTTGTCCATATCGCCGTCGGTGGCGGCCAGCGCCTTCTTGCAATCCATCATGCCCACGCCGGTCATCTCGCGCAGGTTCTTCACATCAGCTGCGGTAAAAGCCATTTTGAATTCCTCCAAACAGATTTGGTATATTCACAAAAGCGGCGGCAGATCACTGCGCGTCAGCGGGAGCGGCCTCCTCAGCGGCGGCCTCCTCGGTCTGCTCACCCTGCTTGCCCTCCAGCACGGCGTTGGCCATGATGGAAGAGATCAGCTTGATGGCGCGGATGGCGTCGTCGTTGCCGGGGATGACATAGTCGATCTCATCGGGATCGCAGTTGGTGTCGGCGATGGCTACCACGGGGATGCCCAGCTTGTGAGCCTCGGCGATGGCGTTGCGCTCCTTGCGGGTGTCCACGATGAACAGGGCGCCGGGCAGCTTCTTCATATCCTTCACGCCGCCCAGGTACTTCTCCAGCTTGGCGATCTCGCCCAGGTGCTTCATGACTTCCTTCTTGGGCAGCATGTCGAAGGTGCCGTCCTCCTGCATGGTCTTCAGCTGGTTCAGCCGGTCCACGCGGGTGCGCATGGTCTTGAAGTTGGTCATCATGCCGCCCAGCCAGCGGGCATTCACATAGAACTGGCCGCAGCGGGTGGCCTCCTCGCGGATAGCCTCCTGGGCCTGCTTCTTGGTGCCCACGAACAGCAGGGACTGGCCGCTCTCCGCCAGGGAGCGGACGAAGTTATAGGCCTCCTCCAGCTTGCGGACGGTCTTCTGCAGGTCCACGATATAGATGCCGTTGCGCTCCGTGTAGATGTAGGGAGCCATCTTGGGGTTCCAACGGCGGGTCTGGTGACCGAAGTGGACGCCCGCCTCCAGCAGGGCCTTCATGGATACGACGCTAGAATTTGCCATAGTTGTGTGTTCCTCCAATTTCAATTTAGTTGTACCTCCGGCGGCTTCATCCCCTCTGCCAACCCGGCCGTTTGGGGCCCGGGCACAGACAGAAAGTCGACGCGCCGTGCGGAATGCTGAAATATAGTATCACAGTTCGGTGCGCAATGCAAGTATTTTTTCCCAAAAGCCGCGTAAAAATCCCGGTCTCCCCGGATTTGTCCGATTTTTCCGGGCGGTTTCCCATTTGGTGTTGTGCTGCGTCCGGCTGTCTGCTATAATGACCGTAATCTCAACCCTGGTTTTTATGATGCGGCAGTGGATCAGAAAGGAGCACACGCATGGACATGGAAAAGCAGAATACCCCCCGGGGCGAGACGGGGTCCGGTGAAAACGCTCCGCCGGTCCTGACGGCGGAGGATGTGGCGGCGCTGGAGGGGATGTGCGGAGATGTCTCCGGCTACTTCTACAAAATGCTGGACTACATAGACCAGCGGATCCGGGACGGCGTGCGCCGAGGGGAGTTCACGGAGGAGCAGGCCAGGGCCGACCTGGAGCTGGCCCTGTGGTATGCCTATGCCTGCAACAATATCGACGACTACGACTACTATTACAAGGCCGCGGCATGGATGCCCGCCTCGGAGCCGGCGGCCCGGGCGGCCAGGAGCGGCATCTGGTACTACCGCTACGCCTGCGCCCTGATGTACTGCGGACGGCTGGAGGAGGCCCGGCAGTACGCGGAGACCGGCGTGGCCCTGGACCCGGACTACCCCTGGGGCTGGCTGGAGACTGGCAAGCTCCGCGCCCACTTCGGCGACCGGGACGGCGCCCTGGAGGCGGTGCGCCGGGGCCTGGGGCTGGTGCCCGGGGACTATGAGTTCACCACTCTCCGCCGGGAGATCCAGGAGGGCCGCTCTCTGGAGGAGATGGAGTTCCACTGGATCGACCCGGGCTGCGACCAGACCCTCCAGGCAGGCGGGGATGAGAGCGAGTTTGAAAAGCGTCTGGCCATCGCCGGCATCTACTGCGACCGGCAGAATCTGGAGGCCATCAAGGCCGTCCTGGATCCCATCGGATGGGAGGCGGACGCCCCCTACTGCACCTTCCGGCTGCCCTATCAGGGCGGCAGCCTGCTGGGGCGGTTCTTCCTGAACGAGGCGGCGCTGTCCAAGTTTCCGCTCCCCTGGGTGCGGGAGCTGGTGCGGCGGCTGCCGGAGCTGGACCGCCGGGGCCGGACCTTTCTGGCCGCCCAGGCGGGCCTGGGTACGGAGGGGCTGTCCCTGGAGTGGTTCGCGGTCCTGCCGGACCGGACGCTGCGGCTGAACTACATCCGGGGACAGGACCAGCTGCTGGTCCTGTTCGACAGGGATTTCACCCTTTCCAAGGAGGGACAGCCCGCCCTGGCCAGGCCGGAGGGCGGCGCCTTCCTGGCCTTTCTCCTGCTGGATGCCCCTGCCTGGGACCCGGAGCAGTTCCGCCGGGACCTGCGGGATCTGTATGGCATCCCCTGTCTGACAGAGGCGGAAGAGGACGAAAGCGGCGGCAGCACCCTGACCTTTGAGCGGGACGGGATGCTGGCGGCGGTGAGCCTGTATCCCTTCCCGGTCCCCCGCGGGGAGGCGGAGGAGGCCGCCGCCCGCAACTATCTGTGGCAGGAGGCGGAAGCGGCCGCCGCCCGCCACCAGGGCCATCTGCTGGTGACGGTGCTGCCCCGGGAACAGGACCCCCGGGAGGCGGCCGTGCTTCAGGTGGAGCTGGTGTGCGCCGCCTGCCGCCAGAGCGGCGCGCTGGGCGTCTATGCCAACGGCACCGTGTACGAGCCGGCGTTCTATCTCAACTGGGCCTGTCCCATGGAGGACGGCCAGCTGCCCCTGCCGGACCTGGTGTGGGTGGGCCTCTACCGCCGGGAGAGCGGCCTGTGCGGCTACACCGACGGACTGCGGTTCTTCGGAAAGGACGAGATCGAGGTGCTGGACACCCAGGCCGAGCCGGGGGACCTGCACAGCTTCCTGCTGGATCTGGCCGGCTATGTGCTGGGCGGGGATGTGACCCTCCACGACGGGGAGACCATCGGCTACACGGAGGATCAGGATCTGCCCGTCACCCGCAGCGCCGGCGTCTGGCACAGCGGCATGACGCTGAAGATCCCCTATCCGGAGGAGCCCTGATGCCGGCCCAATGCCCCCGCGGGAACCGCCGCGGGGGCATTTTTCGTCAGCAGCGCTTGCGCCGCTTCCGCTCCAGGCGGGGATCCCGCCGCTGGAAGGGCTTGTCGATGAGGATGATGTCGTCCCCGATCCGCTGGATGCACTCCCAGGGGATGTAGAACTCCTCCCCTCTGCCGAAGAGGCCGAAGAAGCGGCCCGGCCCGTAGACGATGATGGCCGCCACCCGGCCCTCCGGCACGACCACGTCCAGGTCCGACACGTAGCCCAGGCGGCAGCCGTCGCAGACGTTGATGACCTCCTTGCACCGGAAATCCCGGATCCTGCACTGCACGCGCTCACCCCCCTGCCGAAAGCATATGCGGCGGCGGGACTGTCCCAACACCGCTCTGGCCGGATGGGCAGAAAGCGACAAAAGCTTCCAGTATAGGAAAAAAGCCCTCCGGCCATACTGAACCCATGAAGTTTCTGGGTTTGAGGGGGCACGGCCATGCAGGGCAAGGTGGAGATCGCGGGGGTCAACACGGCGAAGCTGAAGGTCTTGAAAAACGAGGAGACCATGGAACTGCTCCGCCGCACCAAGGCCGGGGACCAGGAGGCCCGCCGGCAGCTGATCGAGGGGAATCTGCGGCTGGTGCTCTCCGTCATCCAGCGGTTCAACGGCAGGGGGGAGAATGCCGACGACCTGTTCCAGGTGGGCTGTGTGGGGCTCATCAAGGCCATTGACAACTTTGACATCAGCCAGCCGGTGCGGTTCTCCACCTACGGGGTACCCATGATCATCGGCGAGATCCGCCGGTATCTCCGGGACAACAGCGCCATCCGGGTGTCCCGGTCCATGCGGGACACGGCCTACAAGGTGCTTCAGGTCCGGGACAAGTACCTGGCGGAGAACCAGCGGGAGCCCACGGTGGAGCAGATCGCCCAGGAGCTGGGCATCCCCCGGGAGGACGTGGTGTTCGCCATGGACGCCATCGTGGACCCGGTGTCCCTGTACGAGCCGGTGTACTCTGACGGCGGCGACGCCATCTGCGTCATGGACCAGGTCAGTGACACCCAGAACACCGACGAGAGCTGGACGGACCGCATCGCCTTGAAAGAAGCCATGAAGCGGCTGGACGACCGGGAGCGGCGGATCCTCTCCCTGCGGTTTTACGAGGGCAAGACCCAGATGGAGGTCAGCGCCGAGGTGGGCATCTCCCAGGCCCAGGTGAGCCGGCTGGAGAAGGGTGCCATCAATACCATCAAGAAAAATCTGTGAATCTGCAAAGCAAGCGGGGCCGGATGATCCGGCCCCGCTTGTGGGTTTACGATGCGGAAGTTTCCGCTGATGTCTCCGTCTCCAGCGGCGACACGCCGGTGAAGAAATTCCCGCCGTCGATGAGAGCGAAGGTCTCCGACAGGTCCGCGGCCGTCACTTGACCGCCCCCGCCGCCGGGCCCCCGGCCGCCTGCGGGGGGTTCGGTGCCGTCAGGCGGGGCCTCTCCATCCGCCGGCCGCTCCGGACGGTCTGCCGGGGCTTCTCCGCCAACGTTTTCCGGCGCTTCTCCCTCCGGCCGCTGGGGGCGCGCTCCGTCCTCCGGCGGCTGCTGGGGATCAAAGTCCGCCGGCGGCTCCTCTCCGTCCATGGGGCGTCCGCCGCCCATGCCGCCGGGGCCGCCCATGGTGTCGGAGGCGCTGCCGGCCAGCTGGGTGTCCCCCTGCCACAGGGTGTAGTCTCCCGCCGTCAGGTCCGGGGAGGACACCACCAGATAGGTGAAATCGTTGGCCGGTGTCCAGGTGCCCACGGTCTCCCCGGCGTCGTTCTGCAGGGTGTAGGTCTCCCCGCCGGCCTGCCGGGAGGCGAAGGAGAACACCGCGAAGTTCTGGCTCCCGCCGTCGATGGGGTCGTACATATTGCCGGAGGCCATGACCGTACCGCCGTTGAGGGTGATGCCCATGCTGGCGTCAAGGCCGGCGTCCCCGCTGGTGGAGCAGGCGGCAGCGGTGACATCTCCGCCGTTGATCACCAGCCAGCCGTTGGAGTCAATGCCGTCCCCCTCCCCGGTCTCGCCGGTGACCCGGATGTTCAGACTGCCGCCGTTGATGGTGGTGACGGACACGTTGTCCTCATTGGTGTTGATGCCGTCGTTGCCGGAGGTGATGTTGATGGTGCCGCCGTTGATGGTGAGATGGAGTTCCGTGTCTAGGCCCTCGTTGTCGGCGGTGATGTTCAGCACACCGGTGCCGGCCTCGCCGCCGTCCACATTCATGCTCATCTTGGAGTAGAAGGCGCCGTCATACTTGTGGAGCTTCTTGCTGTCCACCACTTCTGTGCCGTCCTCACTGAGTTCCACGGTGTCCGGGTCGTAGATCCGGGCCACGTAGGAGCCGGTGACGTTGTTGATGGTGCCGTCGGCGATGAGAACGTTGGCGCCGGCGGCGGAGGTGTCCACGGTCTCGGAGGCGGTGTCCTCGTCATCGCTGCCGCACTCATAGACGTTGTAGAAGATCACCGCCGGGGCCACGCCGCAGGTGATGTCCACGCCGTCCAGGATCAGCGTCACCACCGCCGCTGGGTCCTCCTCCGCGTCCTCTCCCAGGTCCACGGCGATCTGCCCGGCGGAGAGGGTGCCGCTGAGGACGTAAGCACCGGGCTGGGTGATGTGGACCACTGTGTTGGCCGCCGCCTCGTCGGCGGTGTGGGCGTCGGCCTCGGTGCCCTCGCCGTAGGTGAAGTCGCGGCCCGCCTCATAGCAGACGATGTCATGGGCGGTATAGACGGCGGCCGTCTCGTCGTCGGAGACCGGCTCACCGTCCACGGTGACGCCGTCGTCCGACAGGACGATGGAGACGGCTTCCGGAAATTCCTGCCGGGCCGTGTCCTGGCGCTGGGCGCCGCAGCCGGAGAGGGAGGCCGCGGCCACTGTCAGGCCCAGAAAAAGGGAACAGATTCGTTTCATCACAATTGGGTCCTTTCCATCAAGATGGGGCCAGTTTAGCACGGGTTTCTGAATTTTTTCTGAAAAAACGGGGAAAGAAATTGACCTTTTTCCCGGATAGGAGTAAGCTGGATGCAGACAAATCATCAGGTGAGGAGACCACTGCACATGGATTATCAAAAACTCAAAGACACCCGCAACAGCACCAACCCCTTTGCCCAGCGGCTGGGGATTTTCGTGGAGGAGATCGGCCCCGGCTACGCCCGGGCGGTGAAGGACGTCACGCCAGAGGACTCCAACCCGGTGGGCGTGGCCCACGGGGGCTGCTACTTCTCCCTGGCGGACACCGCCTGCGGCTCCGCCATGGCGTCTCACGGGTATTACGCCGTGACGGTGAACGCCTCCTACAACTTCCTCCGCAGCGCCAAGCTGGGGGACCATCTGGTGGCCGAGGCCAGGGAGACCAAGGGCGGGCGGACACTCTGCTTTTACCACGTGGAGATCCGGGACCAGGTCGGGACGCTGCTGGGCAGCGGGGACTTCACCTTCTACAAGCTGGACCGGGAGATCCCGCTGTGAGATCTGCCCGCCGGCGGGACATCCTGTCATACTATCTATAATAATATAATCATAATTTGATTTTGAGACTATGCTCCGGGCGGAGAGGCGCCGGAATCCGGGAGGCCAGAGAAATGGATATGACTGTCAGCTTCAGCATTTTAGCCGCCTGCGGGGCGCTGGCGGCCATTTTGGCCGCCCTGGCCGTGTACGCCCTGAAACGGGAGCCGGCGCATCTGAAGGAACGGGCGAAAAACGGGGAGATCCTGCTCCTGACTTTCGAGCAGGTGATGGCGCTGTACGATTCCGCTCCGGAGAAGTGGGAGCTGGAGGTCGACGGCCCCATCTATTATCCCCAGGGGAAGGAGCAGGAGGGGCTTCTGGTGTTCCTGCTGCCCCGGGAGCGGAAGCGCTACCGGGCCTGGTTTGACTGGCGGCTCTCCCACGGGGAGGAGGAGCGGCAGTCCCGGATGACGGCCCAGGCCCTGCTGTCCATGCAGGAGGATCTGGCCCGGCACCTGCGGGCCCTGCAGGAGACCAACGAGAAGGCCCTGGAGGAATCCGCCCGGGCCATTGAGCGGGTCCGGCGGGAAAACCGGCAGAAAGAGGCGTGATTTCCCTTGCAGAGATTCGACAAAATGTGATATGCTGAAGGCGGAGGAACAAGACCCAAAAAATTGAAGAAAGAAGGGGTAGCTCATGGATTTCCTGCTGCGGTATCTCCCAATCCTCATCGCGGTCCTCGTGGTGGTCGTGATCCTGCTGATCGGATACGTCAAGGCCCCGCCGGATCAGGCGTACATCATCTCCGGGCTCCGGAAGAACAGCCGCATCCTCATCGGCCAGGCGGGCATTCGCATCCCCTTCCTGGAACGGCTGGACAAGCTGTATCTGGGGCAGATGACGGTGGACATCAAGACGGAGCAGTCCGTCCCCACCAATGACTTCATCAACGTCTCCGTGGACGCGGTGGCCAAGGTCCGCATCTCCCCGGAGGAGAAGGGCATCCGGCTGGCGGCCAAGAACTTCCTGAACAAGAAGGGCGCCGACATTGCCCTGGACCTGCGGGACTCTCTCCAGGGCAATATGCGGGAGATCATCGGCACCCTGACCCTGGAGAAGATCAACACCGACCGGGACTCCTTCTCCGATCAGGTGATGCAGAAGGCCTCCAAGGACATGGAGAAGCTGGGCATCGAGATCCTCTCCTGCAACATCCAGAATGTCCAGGACGAGAACGGCCTGATCCAGGACCTGGGCGCGGAGAACACCTCCCTCATCAAGAAGAACGCCGCCATCGCCAAGGCCCAGGCGGAACGGGACATCGCCATCGCCCAGGCGGAGGCGGACAAGGCCGCCAACGACGCCAAGGTGGAGTCCCAGACCCAGATCGCCCAGAAGCAGAACCAGCTGGAGATCAAGCAGGCGGAGCTGAAGATCTCCGCCGACACCAAGCGGGCCGAGGCGGAGGCCGCCTATGAGATCCAGAACCAGGCCCAGCAGAAGATCATCGGCACCGCCACGGTGGACGCGGAGATCGCCAAGACCGAGCGGGAGGCCGAGCTGAAAAAGCAGGAGGTCGAAGTGGCCAAGCAGGCCCTGGACGCGGAGATCCGGGCCAAGGCCGACGCGGACCGCTACCGGAAGGAGCAGGAGGCCCAGGCCGTTCTGTTCCAGCGGCAGAAGGAGGCGGAGGCCAGGCGGTACGAACAGGAGCAGGAGGCGGAGGCCGTCAAGAAGCAGGCGGAGGCCGCCCGGTTCGCCAAGGAGCAGGAGGCCGCCGGCATCTCCGCCGTGGGCAAGGCGGAGGCCGCTGCCATCCAGGCCAAGGCCCTGGCGGAAGCGGAGGGCATTGACAAAAAGGCCGAGGCCATGAAGAAGTACGGTCAGGCCGCCGTCATCGAGATGGTGATGAACGCCCTGCCGGAGATCGCCAAAAACGTGGCGGAGCCCCTGTCCAAGGTGGATAAGATCACCATGTACGGCGACGGCAACAGCGCCAAGCTGCTGCAGGACATCATCAACGGCACCACCCAGATCACGGAGGGGATTTCCCAGGGAATGGGCCTCGACGTGAAGGCGCTGCTCTCCGGGATGCTGGGCGGGAAGATCGCGGCGGAGCAGAGCGCCGAGGCCGCGGAACCGGTGCCGACCACCGCTGACAGCCCGAGTCCGGAGGAACCGAATCCCACAGAACCCTGACAGCAAGGCAGGCCGCCCCAAAGGCGGCCTGCTTTTTTGCGGCGGACCGGGTGGCGCCCGCGCCTTTTCCGGGAAGTGGGGAAATCCGGTGATTTTCCTTGTATTGCAGGGGAAAGGCTGGTATAATAACCCTATCTTTTGGGTTATCATCACTGGGGGAAGCGTATGCTGCACTATTTACAAGGCCTGTTTTCCGCGCTGGACATGACGTCGCTGCTGGATGCGGTGCTGCGGGTGGCCGCGATTTTTCTCTGCCTGACGGTCCATGAGACCTGCCACGGCCTGGCGGCTCTGGCGCTGGGAGATCCCACCGCCAAGTCCATGCACCGGCTGAGTTTGAATCCCCTGCGGCACATCGACTGGCTGGGCCTTTTGATGATGTTCGTGGCGGGCTTCGGCTGGGCCAAGCCGGTGCCGGTGGATCCCCGGTATTTCAAAAAGCCCAAGCAGGGCATGGCGCTGACGGCGCTGGCGGGGCCGGTCTCCAACCTGGTGCTGGCGGTGGCCGCCATGCTGATCAGTAAGGTAATTTACCTTTACGCCCCTTACTCCGCAGCGATGGATGTGGTATTCAGCTTTCTGCTGTACACATTGGCGCCCCTTTCCATCGGCCTGGGGCTGTTCAACCTGATCCCCATTCCGCCCCTGGACGGGTCCAAGGTCCTGGCGGCGTTCCTGCCGGACCGGCAGTACATCACGCTGATGCGGTACGAGCGGTACGGCATTCTGGTGCTGCTGGTGCTGTCCTTCGTGGGCATCGGCAGCAGCCTGATCTCCCGGGGCATCCTGGGGGTGTACAGCGCCCTGCTGTCCCTGATTTTTCTTTGAGGTGAACGGTTTGGAAAACCCCGTATACAAACTGGAAAAAGTGGTCCGCAGCAAGTCGGAAGAGGAGATGCAGGACTTTGAGGGCCCC
Source organism: Candidatus Oscillibacter excrementavium (assembly GCA_019118505.1). Taxonomy (GTDB): domain Bacteria; phylum Bacillota; class Clostridia; order Oscillospirales; family Oscillospiraceae; genus Oscillibacter; species Oscillibacter excrementavium. Next base: position 21,141 of record DWYU01000144.1, on the reverse strand, counting down.
CTGGATCTGATTTTGTTTCTGCTGGGCAAGAACAAAATGGAGATCCAGGACATCTCCATCTCCCTGATCTGCGACCAGTACATGGCCTGGCTGGCCCGGCGGCAGGAGCTGGACCTGGAGGTGGCCAGTGAGTTCGTCACCATGGCCTCCCAGCTGGTGTACATCAAGACGAGAATGCTTCTCTCCATCGAGGACGAGGAGGCCCAGAGCGAGATGGACGCCCTGATCGCCTCCCTGGAGGAGCGGAAGCGCAACGAGAACTACGCCAAGGTCAAGACCATGGCCGCCCGGCTGGCACCCATGGGGGAGTTTGGCCGGAACATCCTGACCCGTCCGCCGGAGCCGGTGAAGCGGGGCAAGATCTACGAGTATGACCAGACGCCGGCGGACCTGATCCTGGCCATGGCGGAGATCCAGAGCCGGGCGGAGCGGTCCCTGCCGCCGCCCCGGTCCGCCTTCTCCGACATCGTCCAGCACGAGCCCTATCCCGTGGAGAGCAAGGCCCGGGAGATTTTGAACCGGCTGAAGCACCACGGCGTCACCCGGTTTCTGCTGCTGTTCCGGGGCAGCCGCAGCCGCAGCGAGGTGGTGGCCACCTTCCTGGCTGTGCTGGAGCTGTGCCGGGCCCGGATCCTGCATCTGGCGGGGTCTGAGACGGACTGCACCGTCCGGCAGGAGCGGGAGCTGTCCGGCGACCTGAAACTGTGAGAGAGGACGTTCCAAGATGGAGATGAAAGAGATCGAGTCCGCGGTGGAGGGCATCCTGTTCGCCTCCGGGGAGCCGGTGCAGACCGACCGGATCTGCGTGGCCCTGGAGATGGACCGCCCCACGGTGGAGCAGGTGCTCCAGAAGCTGATGGACTATTACGCCTATGAGCGCCGGGGCATCCGGCTGCTGCACATGGAGGACACCTGGCAGATGTGCTCGGCCCCGGACTACGCGGATATCATCCGAAAGGCCTTTGAGATCCGCAAGCCCGCCAAGCTCAGCCAGCCGGCGCTGGAGGTGCTGACCATCATCGCCTACTACCAGCCCACCACCCGGGCCTATGTGGACCAGATCCGGGGCGTGGACAGCGCCTACACCATCAGCCTGCTGCTGGACCGGAAACTCATCGAGGAGTGCGGCCGGCTCCAGGTGCCGGGGCGGCCCCACCTGTACCGGACCACAAAGCAGTTCCTCCGGGCCTTCCACCTGACCAGTCTGGACGACCTGCCGGAGCTGCCGGACCTGGGCGGCGAGGGCCAGATGCGGATCCGCGAGGACGGACAGATCGTGGACCCGGCGGAGACGGCGGCCATCACCGGCGCTGACACGCCGGAGACGGCGGACGACCCGGCGGAAGAGGACGGGGCCCCGGAGGCCTGACGGCCTTTGGAATCAGACACCGGGAGGTGACAGAGTTTGCGGTGGCTGTGGATCGCGCTGGCGGTACTGCTGGCGCTGGGAATCGTGATCTGGCGGCTGCGGCTGGGGCTGTATGTGGCCTTCGGCGGCGGGCAGGCGGCGGCGGACCTGACCATCGGGCCCTTCCGCATCCATCTGGAACCGTCCAAAACGCAAAAAAAACCGCCGCAAAAAACCGGGAAACCGGGAAAGCCTAAGAGGGAGCCGAAAGACCTGACAGAGGCGGTCAAAAAGGTCCCGAAGCCCACGCTGTCGGACCTGCGGGACGCGGCGGAGACGCTGTGGCCCGCCTCGAAAAAGGCCCTGCGCCGCACCCGGCGGAGCATCCGGGTGAAGCCCCTGCGGCTGGCGGTGACCCTGGGCGGGGCGGCGGACCCGGCGGCTGCGGCGGAGCTGTACGGCGGTCTCCACGCCCTGATCTGGACCGGGATGCCGGCTCTGGAGCGGCTGGTGGTGATCCCGGACCCGGCCATTCATCTGGGGCTTGATTTTGACGCGGAAAAGACCCGGGCGGAGGGGGAGATCGGCCTCTCCATCCGGCTGGGGACGCTGATCGCCGTGGGGGTGCAGCTGGCGCTGCCCGCCATCGGCTGGATACGGCGGTTCCTGAGGCGGAAGCGGCAGACGCCCTCCCCCAAGACGGCAGATACGGCGGCGGGATCCCACGCCGCGTGACGAGAAAGGATGGTACCCATGGACGAGACAATGGACAAGAAGAGACCCCTCAGCGAGCTGATGCGCTCCACGATGGACAAGATCCGGGAGATGGCGGACACCAACACCATCGTGGGCCAGCCCATCACCACGGCGGACGGCGTGACGCTGATCCCCATCTCCCGGGTGAGCATGGGCTTCGGCTGCGGCGGTGCCGACTACGGCAAGGTCCAGCCCAAGGACTTCGGCGGCGGCAGCGGTGCCGGCGTGAAGATCGAGCCGGTGGCCTTTCTGGTGATCCGGGAGGGCTCTACCCGGGTGCTGCCGGTGGCCATGCCGCCCATGACCACCCTGGACCGGGTGGTGGAGATGGTGCCGGATCTGGTGGACAAAGTGGAAAAATATTTCGACAGGAAGGAAGAAAAAGAACCCCAGTAAACGGGGTATACTACCATCACCAATGAAATGAGGTGATGGGAGTTGCAGCGACTGCTCCGGCGGCTGGCCGCCATTGGGATCGCATGGGCGGTTCTGTTCAGTTTTATTCCTTGTCAGGCACAGGCGGTCAGCACTTCCGCGTCCTCGGCCATTTTGGTGGACGTGGACAGCGGCCGGGTGCTGTATGAGCAGAACGCTGACGCGAAGATGCGGATCGCCAGCACTACCAAAATCCTGACAGCCCTGGTGGCCATCCGGGAGGGGGACCTGAACGACGTGGTCACCGTCTCCCGGGAGGCGGCGTACACCGAGGGCTCCTCCATGTACCTGAAGGTGGGAGAGCAGCTGACGCTGGAGACGCTGCTGTACGGATTGCTGCTGTGCTCCGGAAACGACGCCGCCGTGGCCATCGCCGAGCATATCAGCGGCAGTCAGGAGAAATTCGCTGACCTGATGAACGAGACGGCCCGGGCCATCGGCATGGAGCACTCCTCCTTTGCCAACCCCAACGGGCTGGATGACGAGAAGCACTACTCCACGGCCAGGGATATGGCGCGGCTGGCCTGCGCGGCGGTGGAGAACGAGACACTGGTGCGGATGGCCTCCACCCGCAGCGTCACCATCGGCGGCCGGACCATGACCAACCACAACAAGCTGCTGAGCCAGCTCGAGGGGTGCATCGGGCTCAAGACCGGCTACACCATGGCGGCGGGCCGGACCCTGGTGAGCTGCGTGGAGCGGAATGGCCAGCGGCTGGTGGCGGTGACCCTTCAGGACGGCAACGACTGGGCGGACCATGCGGCCCTGTATGACTACGGCTTTTCCACCTATCCGGCCCAGCTGGGGGCCTCTCTGGGCCAGACGATCCAGCGGGCGGACGTGGAGAACGGCATGAACGCCACGGTGCCGCTGGTGGCGGCGGACAGCTTCGCCTGGCCTCTGGCGGCGGGGGAGACCCTGGAACTGGACGTGGAGCTGAACGGCGCCCTGCGGGCCCCCATCCGGGCAGGAGACCGGGCCGGGGAGGCGGTGTTCTCCGTCAACGGAACGGAGGTGGGCCGGGTGGCGCTGTTGTGCGGTGCCGACGTGGCGCCCCGGATGGAGAGCGCCCTGAGCATCCTGAAGCGGGGACTGCCGGGATAGAGAGGACAAGATGGAAGAACGACTGCAAAAGCTGCTGTCCGCCGCGGGGGTGTGCTCCCGGCGGGCGGCAGAGACATATCTCACCGCCGGACGGGTGACGGTGAACGGCGAACCGGCCCGGCTGGGCCAGAAGGCGGACCCGGACCGGGACGAGATCCTGGTGGACGGCCGGCCTCTGACACCCCGGGCAAAGCCGGTGTACATCCTGCTGAACAAGCCCCGGGGATACGTGACCACCCTCTCCGACGAGCGGGGGCGAAAGACGGTGGCAGAGCTGGTGGCGGACTGCGGCGCGCGGGTCTATCCCGTGGGGCGGCTGGACCTGGACTCCGAGGGATTGCTGCTGCTGACCAACGACGGAGACTGGGCCCAGCATCTGCTGCATCCCAGCCATGAGGTGGAAAAGACGTACCACGTCTCCGTGTTCGGCCCGGTGGCCGGAGCGGCGGCCCGGCTGGCCGCCATGACGGACCTGGAGGGAGAGCCCATCCGGCCCGCCCGGGTGGAGGTCCTGCGGCAGACCGCCCGGACGGCGGTGCTGGCGGTGACCATCCACGAGGGAAAGAACCGGCAGATCCGCCGGATGTGTACCCGGTGCGGCCTGACGGTGAAACGGCTCCGCCGGGTCCAAGAGGGCCCTCTGAAGCTCGGAAATCTGCCGTCTGGTAAGTGGAGAGACTTGACAGAAAATGAGGTGGAGGCCCTCCGGACAGAGGGATGACTCCCCGCGCAATGGCATGAAAAACAGGGAAGCAGCCCCTTTCGGGCTGCTTCCTTTTTTGATGGGAAAGGCGCTCACTGCTGCCGCTCCGCCATCTGGCGGTACAGCCCCTCCCGGGCCAGCAACTCCGCCGGGGTGCCCTCCTGGGCTACGCCGCCATCTGCCAGTACCACCACGTGGTCGGCTCCGGCCACGGTCCGCATCCGGTGGGCGATGATGAGGACGGTCTTGTCCTTCACCAACCGGGAGATGGCCTCCTGCACGGCAGTCTCGTTCTCCACGTCCAGGGAGGCGGTGGCCTCGTCCAGCAGGATCACCGGCGCGTCCTTCAGAAGGGCCCGGGCGATGGAGATCCGCTGCCGCTCGCCGCCGGAGAGGGTGGAGCCGTTCTCGCCCACCAGGGTCTGGTAGCCGTCGGGCAGCTCCCGGATGAACTCATCGCACCGGGCGGCTTTGGCGGCGGCGTAGACCTCCTCGTCTGTGGCGCCCCTGCGGCCCAGGCGGATGTTCTCCAGGATGGAGTCCCGGAACAGCACCACGTCCTGGAACACGAAGGAGTAGTGCCGCAGCAGCGTCTCCGGGTCCACGGTGGAGATGTCGATGCCGCCCAGGGTGATTTTGCCGCCCTGGATGTCCCAGAACCGGGCCGCCAGCTTGCAGGCGGTGGACTTGCCCCCGCCGGAGGGGCCCACCAGTGCTGTCACCTGGCCCTGCCTGGCGGTGAAGGATACGTCCTCCAGCACGCTCTCCCCCTCCCGGTAGGCGAATTTCACGTGGTCGAACACGATGTCGAAGTTCTTTGGCGCACAGGTCTCCACGCCGGTCTGCACCGGCTGCTCCTGGATGGCCCGCATCCGCTCGATCTTCAGCTTGGCGCTGAAGGTGGCGGCGATGTTCTGCAGCACCAGGCCCAGGGGGTCATACAGCCGGGCGGCGGCGAAGAGGAACCCCAGGAAGTAGAGGAAGGACAGCTCACCGCCGGCCAGCAGGCCCGCTCCCACCAGTACCGTGGTGGCCAGCCCCACCCGCAGAAAGGCCTGGGCGGAGCAGACGAACACGCCGGTGGCCAGCTCCGACCGGATGGAGCTCTGTTCCGCCGCCTCCAGCCGCCGGTCCAGCTCTTTCAGGCAGGCCTCCTGCCGGTTGCAGGACTGGATGTCCCGGATGGCCTCGATGTCCTCCTGGATGGCGTCCGCCACCGCCCGCTTGGTGAGGATGTTCCGGGTGCCCAGGGCGTCCTGGAGCTTTTTGGACCCGGCGGTCAGCAGCACCGCCACCGGCAGCACCCACAGCACCGCCAGGGCCATCCGCCAGTCGAAGCAGAACATGCAGATGCCGATGAACACCGTGGAGAGGATGGAGGCGAACAGCTGGGGGATGTAGTGGGAGAACATCTGGTCCAGGGCCGAGCAGTCGGCGATCAGGGTGGAGGTCAGGTCGCTCAGGTCCCGGGTGCCGAAGAAGCTGAGGGGCAGCTTCCGCAGCGTCTCCGCCAGGGAGATCCGCCGGGCGGCGCTCTCCTGATAGGTGGCCAGGTACAGCGACGCGTACTGGAACCAGTGGAGCACGAACAGCAGCGCCAGCACCGCCGCGGCCCCGCCGGTGTACACCAGCACCTTCGCCGCCGGGTCGGCGCCGGTCTCCAGTGTCTCCAGCAGGTACTGAAGGGTGGCCATCACCACGCCCACCGGCAGCATCAGACTGACATTGCACAGGAAGCACCACGCCACGGCCTTTACAAAGTCCCGGGCGCCTTTCTCGCTGAGGGCGAACACATGCTGCAATTTCCGGATCATACCGCCGCCTCCTTTCCGACCTTCCAGGCAGCCGCCTGGAGGTAATCCCGCCACATCCTGGCGTAGAGACCGCCCTGGGCCGCCAGCTGGTCATGAGTGCCCCGCTCCCGGACGGCGCCCTTTTCGATCACCAGGATGTTGTCCGCGTCCTTCACCGTGGAGAGCCGGTGGGCGATCATCAGCACCGTCTTGCCCTCCATGAGCTTGGCAAAGGCCCGCTGGATCAGGGCCTCGTTCTCCGGGTCCGCGAAGGCGGTGGCCTCGTCCAGCACCACGATGGGGGCATCCTTCAGAATGGCCCGGGCCAGGGCGATCCGCTGGGCCTCGCCGCCGGAGAGATAGACCCCCTGGGCCCCCACCACCGTGTCGATGCCCTGGGGCAGCTTCTCCAGGATGTCGTCACACTGGGCGGCGCGGGCGGCGGCCCGGATCTCCTCCAGAGTGGCGGAGGGACGGGCCATACGGATGTTCTCCAGTACGCTGACCTTGAAGAGCCGGGTGTCCTGGAACACGAAGGCCACCTGCTCCATCAGCGCCCGGCGGTCCATGTCCCGGACGTCCACGCCGCCGATCTGCACGCTGCCGCTCTCCACGTCCCAGAACCGGGGGATCAGGGCCGCGGCGGTGGATTTGCCGCCGCCGGAGGGCCCCACCAGGCCCACCACGGCCCCCTCCGGCACGGTGAAGGACACATGGTCCAATGCGGGCCGGGCGGCGCCGGGGTACCGGAAGGTCACGTCCGTGAAGGTGATGGTATGGCCCCGGGGCCGCTTGGGCGCAGCTGCCTTGGGAAGGGGCTGGTTGCTTAGGATCTCATCCATTTTCATCACGGCCTCGTCCGCCTCCATGACGGACTCCGAGGCGTACATGATCCGGTTGATCATGCCGCCGCAGGCGGGGGCAAACAGGGCGTAGAAGATGAAGTCCGCCAGCACCCCCAGCCCATCCCCGCCGGAGGAGAGCAGCAGCGCCGCCGGGATCAGCAGGACGAAGGCCCCGTTGATGCAGGTGAGGAACCCGGTCTGACCCGCCCGGCAGCTCATGGCGTACTGGCTGGCCAGGTCGCTGTAGGACTGGATGGCGTTATAGAAGGCCTTAAAGGAGTATACCGTCTGCTGGAACACCTTCACCACCGGGATGCCCCGGACATACTCCACCGCCTCGCCGCTCATCTTCTCGATCTCCCGCTGATACCGGTGGAAGAACCCGGCGTTCTTGCCGCCCATCATGGCCATCATGCACCCCAGGGCCAGCACCATGGTGAGCAGGCATAAAAGGCCCATCCGCCAGTCAAAGACGAACAGCAGCACCACGGCGGCCACCGGCGTCACCACCGCCGCCGTCAGGTCCGGCAGCTTGTGGGCCAGCAGGTCCTCCGTCAGGGCGGCGTTGTCGTCGAGGATCTTCCGCAGTTCCCCGGACCGGCTGCCGGTGAAGAAGCCCAGGGGCAGCTCCATCAGATGGGCCACTCCGGCGTAGCGCATGTTCCGGGCCGTCCGAAAGGCGGCGATGTGAGTGCACATCAGGGCGGCGAAGTACAGCAGGATGTTGGCCACGGCGAACCACACCGCCATCCAGCCCCAGCGGGCCAGGCCCTCCGCCTCTGTGACCGCGGGAAAGACCGCCAGCACCTGCCGGGCCACCAGCCATACGCAGACGTAGGGGAGGAGCCCCAGCACGGCGGCGATGCCGGACAGCGCGCAGCCCAGCACCGTCAGCGTCCGGTGGCCGCCGGCATAGGCCAGCAGCCTGGTCAGATTAGATCGTTTCTTCAAGAGAATCCCTCCTTAGGTGAGTTTTATTCAATAGTTAGTTTTAACTAACTATTGATCAAAAAAGATGAGGGTCATTCCCCCATCAGTTTTTGCCACCCGGCCATGTAAAATTCCCGCAGCTGCCGGATATACTGCTTGGCCTGGTCATAGGGCATGTCGTGGACTACCACCTCGAACACGGCATTGAACATGCCGCTGGCAATGATATGGCACAGCTGATGATCCAGCACCGGCACCTCCCGGCCCAGGTTCCGCAGGACCTGGATGTAGTGCTCCGTATACTCCACTTCCACCTCCACCATGCGGTGGACAAAGTGCTCGTAGGAGGTGCCCTCGGCGCGGCCGATCAGCAGCTTCATGGGCTCCGGATGCTGGTACATGTAGTCCACCATCCAGTCCACGCAGGCGGAGGACTCCACCCCCATATGGCGGGGCTGTTCCGCCTCCGGCAGTTCGGCAAAGGTGGTCTGGGCCTCCATGAACCGGCCCATGAGGGCGGCGGCGTGGGGCTCCACGATGGAGGCGAACAGCGCCTCCTTGCTGGAGAAATAGCCGTAAAACGCCCCTGTGGTGACGCCGGCGTTCTTTACGATCTGCCGCAGAGAGGCCCCCTGAAAGCCCTTGTCCAGAAACTCCCGGACAGCGGCCCGCTGGATCTGATCCCGGGTGGTACGTGATTCCTGTCCCATATGCCCTCCAAATAACAATGTTATATAACGCTGCTATATTACAGCATCACTTGGTAAATGTCAAGAGAAATCTGCCGGCAGAGGAAGGTACCTCCGGCCGGGCAGGCGGGGAGAGGGTGCCCCCGGCTGATGCCGGCCCGCCGCCGGCGCGGCCTTCCTTCGATATTTTTCCCTTGCCGAACGAGAAAAGGCAACGTATAATAGAGGGCGACGCGTAAACAGCACAGATGATTTGGAAGACCCAAAAGGAGATGCGCCCACCGCTGAGGCGGGGGAACTGTGCCGCTGGACAGGAGAGTCGTATGGAACAAAACACATCGCTTGCCAGCAGGATCCGTAAGGAGCTGCTCCAGGAACTGGTATCTGGGATTTATCAGGAGGCCACCCGCCTGCCGCCGGAGGTGGAGATCGCTGCCCGCCTGGGAGTCAGCCGCACGGCGCTGCGGGACGCGCTGGCCACATTGGAGCAGGAGGGATTCATCAGCCGGAGAAAGGGGGTCGGCACCATCGTCAACCGCCATGTACTGGCAGTCAAGACCCGGATGGATCTGGAGGAGGAGTTCCTCTCCATGGTGGAATCCGCGGGGAAAAAGGCCGCCCAGGACAACTGCACCTATCGGGAGACCACGGCATCCCCGCAGGAGGCGGCATGCCTGAAGCTGCCGGAGGGGGCACCGATCTTTGAAATCTCCCGTCTGATTACTGCGGACGGCGAGCCGGCCATCTACTGTGTGGACACCTTTTTCAAAGATCTGCTGCTCACCGAAGACTATGATCCCCAGGTGCTGTACCGGCCGGTGTTTGAGTTTTTGGAGACCTACTGTGGGATTGAGGTATATATGGATCTGACGGAGGTCCGGGCGGTGGAGGCCAGTCCGGAGGCCGCCCGCCAGCTGCAGGTGCCGGTGGGGTCCCCGCTGCTGCATATGGATGAGACAGGGTATGACTTCTGGGGCCGCCCGGTGCTGCACTCGATGGAGTACTACCGGGACCGGGCCTTGCGGCACACAGTCCTGCGCAAGAAAATCTGAAGCCGCATCTTATTCCAACGCTGTTCACCAGATGGTGAACAGCGTTGTTTTTTTGCGAGAATCACCAAAAATAAAATCGAAGTACAGATATTGTGCACAAAAGTGCTAAAGCAAAAAACGCAAATTTAACAGGATGGACAAAACTCGAGGGAAAACCTTGACAAAACGCCGTCAGATGATATTCTTTTAAGTAATTCCAGTTAGTAATACTTATTTTGAGCCACCTGTCCGCTGCAGACACAATGGGAAAAAGAGGAAAGGAAGTTGAAGATGATGAAGCTGAAAACACTCACCGCTCTTGGACTGACCCTGGCATTGACCGCAGGCTGCCTGGCAGGCTGCGGCGGGACCTCTGACACGGAAGAGGGTTCCGCCGGAGACGACGCCGGGGCGGAGACCGCCGAAAAGACCCGGATCGCCCTGGTGCTCCCCGGAAAAAAGGATGACGTCTCCTTCAACCAGGCCATGTACGAGGGCATGATGGAGTATGCGGATGCCCACGCTGACGAGGTGGAGGTCCGCGTGGTAGAGGGGATCTACGACGTCTCTGACATCGAGCCCACCCTCATCGAGTATGCCGACTCCGGCTATGATGTGGTGATCGGCCACGGCTACCAGTTCTCTGAACCGGTGAACACGGTGGCCCAGCAGTATCCCGACACCTATTTCCTGCTGGGCTGCGGCGTGGGCTACCAGACCAACTCTGCCTGTTATGACGTGCAGCTGGAGGCCGGCGGCTATCTGATGGGCGTCGTGGCCGCGCTGGCCACCGAGTCCGGCAAGATCGGCGTCATCGGCGGCGGCGAGGGCAGCGAGATCACCCGCGGCCACGAGGGCTTCAAGGCCGGTGCCCGCTCCATCAACCCCGATATCAACATTCAGGAGGTCTATACCGGCGACTGGAACGACACCACCGGCGCCTACGAGGCGGCCGTCAGTATGTATGACTCCGGCGTGGATGTGATCTGGCATTCCGGTGACGGCATCGGTCTGGGCGTAGTGCAGGCCGCGGTGGAGAAGGATCAATACGTCCTGGGCAATGTGGAAGATCAGTACACCCTCGGGCCCGAGAATGTCCTCTCCGGCCTGCAGTACGAGTGGGGCAGTGTGCTGGAGACCATCTTCGCGGACATCAAGTCCGGCGCGTTCCTGACCAACGAGGGCGATGCCAAGACCTATTGGATCAATGTGGCCAACAGCGGCCTGTCCATGACGGAGCTCAACGACGTCAAGGGACGCCTGACCGACGAGGAAAAGGCCACCATCGAGACGGTTTACGAACAGCTTCATAACGACGAGATCGACCTGCCTGAGGTCTGATCGAAGACGACTGACAGGCATGGCCGCCTACCCGAGGGGGTGGGCGGCCGTGCCGCTATCTGACGGGAGGATGATACATGGAAACCCTAGCAGTCAGTATGCGGAATATCACGAAGATCTTCAACGGCGTGAAGGCCAATGACAGCGTGGACTTTGATCTGCGCAAGGGCTCTATCCACGGGCTCCTGGGGGAGAACGGCGCCGGCAAGACCACACTGATGAATATTCTCTACGGGCTCTACCAGCAGGAGGAGGGCACCATCTCCATCAATGGCCGGGAGGAGGACATCTCCTCTCCGGTCAAGGCGATCCATCTGGGGATCGGCATGGTGCATCAGCACTTCATGCTGGCCAGGCCCCTCACCGTGACGGAGAACGTCATGCTGGGGCGGAAGTCCCGCCACGGGATCCTGCTGGACACCAAGGAGACCGCCGCTGAACTGGCGGAGCTGTCGGACCGCTACAAAATGGGGATCGATCCCAGCGCGAAGATCTGGCAGCTGTCCGTGGGCGAGCAGCAGCGGGTGGAGATCCTGACGGCCATCTATATGGGCGCGGAGATCCTGATTCTGGACGAGCCTACAGCTGTATTGACCCCCCAGGAGACAGAGGTGTTCTTTGAGACCCTGCGCCAGATGCGGGACGACGGCAAGTCCATCATCCTCATCACCCACAAGCTGGAGGAGATCCTGGAGATCGTGGATGAGGTGACTGTGCTCCGGGACGGCAAGATGGTGGGCTCCCGGCGGATGGACGGCAGTGTCACCCGGGACGAGCTGACCCGCATGATGGTGGGCCGCGATGTGCTCTTCCAGTTCCCGCCGGTGGAAAAGGCGCCTGGAGGGGTGAAGTTCGCCTTCCGGGGGCTCTGCGCCAAGAATGATAAGGGGCTGCCTGCCCTGAAGGACGTGACCCTGGAGATCCGGGAGGGGGAGGTCGTGGGTCTGGCCGGCGTGGACGGCAATGGTCAGAAGGAGCTGTGCGAGGTGCTGACCGGCCTGCGGAAGGCGGACAGCGGCTCCATTACCCTGAATGGAGAGGATGTGACCAATCTCCCGCCCTGGGCGTACATCGACCGCAAGGTCTCCCACATTCCGGAGGACCGGCACACCACCGGCTTGGCGCTGGACTGGAATCTGAAGCGGAATCTGGTGCTCAAGAGCTTCCGCCGGCCGCCCTATGTGAAGCATGGGATGATGCAGGTCAAGGCCATTGACGCTTTCTGGAAACGGGCGCAGCAGGAGTATCAGATCAAGGCCATCGATGGGGACGAGCCCGCCCGGGCCCTCTCCGGCGGCAACCAGCAGAAGGTGATTCTGGCTCGAGAGATCGACGGGAATCCAGCGGTGCTCATTGCCAACCAGCCCACCCGCGGCCTGGATGTGGGCGCGGCGGAGTATGTTCGGAGCAAGCTGCTGGACGCCCGGAATCAGGGGGCTGCGGTGCTGGTAGTCTCCGCCGATCTGGAGGAGCTGCTGCAGATTTCGGACCGGATCGCGGTGATCTACGACGGAGAGATCATGGGCGTTCTGCCCAGAGGCGCGGATACCTATGCCCTGGGCGCGCTGATGATGGGAAAACGACAGGAGGTGTCTGTCCATGAATAAGCGGCTGCGAAGCGCTGTGGGCCAGGTTTGCGGTACGATTCTCATGCTGATCGTGGCGCTGGCAGTGGGGGCTGTCCTGGTGGCCATTTCCGGAAACAGCCCGGCGGAGGCGTATCTCACCATGCTGAACGGCGCCTTCGGCTCCCCCCAGAAGATCAGCGAGGTGTTTGTCAAACTCATCCCCATCCTGCTGATGGCGTTTGGAACCTCCGTTGCCTTCCGGGCCAAGCTCTGGAACATCGGGGCCTCCGGGCAGTTCATCATGGGCTCCGTTGCCGCCACGGCAGTGGCCCTTTATGTGCAAGTGCCCATCGCTCTAAGAGTGCCTCTCTCGTTTGCGGCGGCGTTAGTGGCGGGCGCCCTGTGGGCCGGTATCGCCGGGCTGCTGAAGGTGAAGTTCAACGCCAATGAGGTGATCACCACCCTCATGCTCAACTACATCGCCACGTATTTTCTGCTGTATCTGGTGAATGGCCCCATGCAGGATCCCTCCAGCGACCTCTCCCAGTCGGCACTGGTGCCGGAGGAGATGAAACTCACCAGACTTTTCGGGACATACCGGCTCCACAGCGGCATTTTTCTGCTGCTGATCGTGGTGGTCATCATGCTCTTCTTCTGGCGCACCTCCCTGGGCTACCGCATCGATCTGGTGGGACAGGGGAGAAAGGTGGCCACCTATGCCGGACTTCCCGTGGACCGGACCATCATAATCACGATGCTGATCTCCGGGTTGCTGTCCGGCCTTGCGGGCTGGATCGAGACCTTCGGCATCCAGTACCGGATCCTGGACGGCATCGAAGCAAATTACGGCGACATCTCCAACATCATCGCCCTGCTGGGAGAATTGAACCCGGTGGGGATCATCGCCTCGGCACTGTTCTTCGCAGTGCTGCTGGTAGGCGGCGCCAGTATGCAGAGAATGACGGATGTGCCCTATTCCGTGGTAGACGTGGTCCAGGGCCTCATCATCATCTTTGTGGTGGCCAAGGTCATCTTCAAGTTCCGCCGGCCGTCCTGGTTCCGGAGGGCCGGCGCGAGAAAGGAGGCGGCGAAGAATGCTCAGTGACATTTTCTCCCTCAGCTTTCTGGTGAGCCTGCTGGCCAGCACCATCCGCCTGGCCACTCCCATCCTGGTGCCGGCACTGGGACAGATTTACACCCAGAGAGCCGGCGTTCTGAACCTGAGCACGGAGGGCACCATGCTGATGGGGGCCATCGGAGGCTTTACTGCCGTCTGCGCTACCGGCAACCTGTGGGTGGGCGTTCTGACGGGCATCCTCTCAGGGATCCTCTTCAGCCTGATTATGGCCTGGCTCAGTGTCACTGTCCGGGCCAACCAGGTGATTGCGGCCATTGGCCTGAATATCCTGGCGGCAGGACTTGCGGCCTACATTTACCGGGTGGTGTTCGGCATCCGGACGCTGCCCGCTCAGATCGAGAGCTTCTCCGCCATCCACATCCCGGTGCTGTCGGACCTGCCGGTGATCGGCCCAATCTTCTTCTCCCACAACATTCTGGTATACCTGGCGTTTTTGCTGGTGCCGGTCACTTGGTTCGTGTTGGAAAAGACCACTTTCGGCCTGAAAATTAAAGCGGTGGGAGAGCATCCTCGGGCGGCGGACTCCAAGGGCGTCAGCGTCAGCGGCATCCGCTACGCCGCGGTGCTGATTGGCGGCGCCCACGCGGGTCTGGGCGGTGCCTTTATGACGATTGCCTATCTGAACACCTTCACGGAGTCCGTCATCGGCGGCCGGGGGTACATCGCGGTATCCGTGGTGATCTTTGCCCGGTTCCTGCCCCGGCGGGCCATGTGGGGTGCGCTGCTGTTCGGCATGGCCTCGGCGCTGCAGCTGCGGCTCCAGGCACTGGGCGTGGCGGTCCCCAGCCAGCTGCTGCTGATGCTGCCCTATCTGGCCACCATCGTGGCGCTGATCTTTGCCTCCAAAAAGGCTGAGATGCCCAGCGCTTACACGGTGCCCTACTCCCGTATGGAGCGATGAGGCAGAGGTTCGTATTTCTGGTGGTTTCGGCGGCGGTCATCGGAGGGATGATCCTGTGGCTGCCGCTGGCTCACCGCACACAGGCGCGGGCTCTAGCGCGGGCGGAGGCCTATGCCCAGGCCATCGACCAGGACTATCAGACGCCAGAGAAGATATACCGCTTTCTCTGCGCGGATTTCCGCGCCCGGATGAGCGAGGCGGACTTCTGTGCCGCCTGGGAAAAGGAGCGGTCCTATCCCTACATCACGCCGCTCTATCTCTTCTGGCCGGAGGTGACGGCCTACAGCGGAGACACCGCCCAGGTCACGTTCCTCCGGGCGGCCCGCATTGAGGGCATGACGTATCCGGTGGAGCTGATATATGAGAACGGCGACTACTATGTGCAGGACTGGGCGTCCTTCCTGGACGGCAGTTATCTGGAGAAGTTTGAAGACATCCCTTATTCGCTGGACTGGTATTATGATACCTGATGCCAGCTTTTGAGAAAGGAGCACTTATGGGAATCGGTGTATCGGTCCGCCGGGTGGACGCGGAGGCGAAGGTCACCGGCGCGGCCAAGTATGTAGAAGACCTGATCCCACGGGACGCCTTATATGTAAAGGTGGTTCACAGTACGGTTGCCAACGGCATGGTGACCCGGGTAGACACTGCGGAGGCGGAGACGATGCCCGGTGTCGTGACGGTGCTGACTTGCTTCCAGGTGCCGGACCACCAGTTCACTACCGCAGGCCACCCCAAGGCGCTGGATCCCGCCCACGGAGATATCCAGGATCGATTGATCCTGACCCAGCGGGTCCGGTATTATGGGGATGATGTGGCGGCGGTGGTGGCGGATACCCCCCTCCACGCCGCTCAGGCGGCGGAGAAGGTCCGGGTGGAGTATGAGGCGTATCCTCCGGTGCTGACGCCGGAGGCGGCCATCGGCGCGGAGCCGCCCCTCCATGAGGAGTATCCCACCAATGAGCTCAGCCGGATGGATTTTACTGTGGACCAGGAGGGGCAGGTCCACTTCACCACGTTTCCCTTTGAGGTCGGGGACACAGTGGCGGGAATGAAAGGGACCACGTTCCATATGCCGCCGGTCCACGCCTGCCATCTGGAGAACACGGCCTGCTTTGCCTATATGGAGGGCCGGCAGATGGTGGTGGTCACCGGTACCCAGGCCCCCCACACCCTGCGGCGGAACCTGGCGGACGCCATTGGAATGCCGGTGGGGGATGTGCGGGTCATCAAGCCCTATCTGGGCGGCGGCTTCGGCAACAAGCAGGACATGGTGTACGAGCCGCTGGCGGCCTTCCTCTCCCGGAAGCTGGGCGGCCGTTGCGTGGCGGTGGTGCCCACCCGGGAGGAGACCTTTGTCAACACCCACACCCGCCACGCCATGGACATTACCACGGCCACGGAGGTGGACGAGACGGGGAAGATCACCGACAAGGCCCTGCGGATCAACTCCAACGGCGGCTCCTATGCGGGCCATGGCCATGCCATCACCGCCTACGCCATTACGGTGGGCTTTGCCACCTATCTGGCCTCCGGAAAGCAGGTAGGGCAGTCCTCCGTGGCCTATACCAACCTGCCCACGGCGGCGGCCCTGCGGGGCTACGGCATCCCGCAGCTGGTCTATGCCGTGGAATGCCAGATGGAGGACATCGCCCGGGCCCATGGCTGGGATCCCATCGCCTTCCGTCAGCAGAATGTCCAGAAGCTGGGTTTCTATGATCCCTTCGGCAAATTCACCGTCTGTTCCAACGGGCTGGAGGAGTGCCTGGCTCTGGGGCGCAAGGCCTCTGACTGGGACCGGAAACGGCGGGAGTACGAGGTGTTCAACCAGACTTCCCCTGCGCTGAAAAAGGGCATCGGCATGGCCCTCTTCGCATACAAGACCGGCGTGTATCCCACCAGCATGGAGACCTCCGCCTGCCGGATCATCATGAACGAGGACGGCTCCGCCCAGGTACAGGTGGGTGCCACGGAACTGGGCCAGGGGGCGGACACAGTCTGGACCCAGATCGCCTCTGAGATCCTGACCATCCCGGAGGACCGGATCCGAGTCCAGCCCTTCCAGGACACGGATGTCACCCCCTATGACAACGGCGCCTACGGCTCCCGGCAGACCTATGTCTGCGGCGGCGCGGTGAAGCAGACCGCGGAACTGCTGCGGGACAAGCTCCTGGCCAAGGCCGGGGAGCTCCACGGCCGGGACGCCGGGGATCTTGCCCTGCGGGAGGAGCAGGTGGTCCTGCGGGAGAGCGGGGAGCGCCTCTGCTCCATCGCCGAAGTATGCACCTACTTCAACTTCGTCAACGACCAGCACACCCACACCCAGCATCTGACGGCGGAGTCCACCTACACCGCCCTGAGTACCTGCTTCGTCTACGGGGCCAGCTTTGTGGACCTGGAGGTGGATGTGCCCATTGGCAAGGTGAAGGTGAACAAGGTCTGGGCCGTCCACGACAGCGGCAGAATCATCAATCCTCAGCTGGCGGCTGCTCAGGTCCACGGCGGCGTGGCCATGGGGATTGGATACGCCCTGGGGGAGCAGATGCTCTTTGACCAAAAGACGGGAGCTCCCCTGAACAACAACTTCCTGGACTATAAAATCCCAACCTCCATGGATGTGCCGGAGATTCAGGCGCTGTTTGTGGAGACGGAGGAGCCCACCGGCCCCTTCGGCAACAAGGGCTTGGCGGAACCGCCGATCCTGGCCCAGGCGCCCGCTGTGCGCAACGCGATCCTCCATGCCACCGGCGTGGCTACCTATGAGATCCCCATGACGCCCCAGCGCCTGGTCCACGCATTTTTGAAGGCCGGGCTGATTCCCGAGGAGGGAGGCGAGGACTGTGTATGATGTGAGAGAGACCTTCCAGGCCGCCTCTGCCGAAGAGGTCCTGGAGCTGCTGGAAGCCAGGCCCGGTGCCGTCCTGGTGGCCGGCGGGACAGATGTGATGATCCGCCTGAAGAAACGGAAGCTGAAGGACGCGGTGCTCATTGGCCTCCAGAAGGTGTCGGAGCTCCAGGGGGTGTCCCTGGAACCGGACGGCGCGCTGTGCATCGGTGCCGGCTGCACCTTTGCAGAGCTGGAGCAGCATGAGCTGCTGCTGAAGTGTGTGCCCATGCTGGCGGCGGCCTGCCATCAGGTGGGAAGTCCCCAGATTCGGGAGATGGCCACCATCGGAGGAAACCTCTGCAACGGCGCTGTCAGCGCCGACTCCGCCCCCGCCCTCTACGCCCTGGACGCGGAGCTGGAGGTGCTGAGCCGGAGCGGCGTCCGCCGGATCCCGGTGTGCGGCTTCCACACAGGCCCGGGCAAGACGGTGCTGGGTGCTGGGGATCTGCTGCTGCGGATCCGAATCCCCAGGGCATCTTACGAGGGCCACGGGGGCTGCTATCTGAAATTCGGCCAGCGCAACGCCATGGAGATCTCCACGCTGGGATGCGCGGTGAATGTGGCACTGACGGAGGACCGGACCCGGATCCGGCAGGCGGCGGTGGCCTATGGCGTGGCAGCCCCGGTGCCGGTGCGCTGCTATGAGACAGAGGCGCGTTTGGCAGGAATGGAGGCCGGCGGAGAGGCTCTTCGGGTCCTTCGGACTACAGTGCTCTCCCAGCTCTCCCCCCGGGACAGCTGGCGGGCCTCCAGAGAGCTGCGGGAACAGCTGGTTCGGGAACTGGGCTGCCGGGCGCTGCGGCAGGCCATTCAACAGGCGGGAGGAGAGATGGCATGAAGATCATCCATATGACGGTCAACGGCCAGCCCAGAGAGGTGGCTGTGGAAGAAGGAGAGAGCCTTACCGACACCCTGCGGGAGCGGCTGGGCCTCACCAGTGTGAAAAAGGGCTGTGAGGCAGGGGAGTGCGGCGCCTGCACTGTCCTGATCGACGGCAAGGCCGTCAACAGCTGCATCTATCTGACCGTGTGGGCCGATGGCAAGCGGATCCTGACAGTGGAGGGCCTACGGGATGACTGCGGGGAGCTCCATCCGGTCCAGAAGGCCTTTGTGGAGGAGGCGGCTGTCCAGTGCGGCTTCTGTACGCCGGGGCTGGTGCTCACCGGCGTGGAGCTGGTGAACTCCGGCCGGACCTATACCCGGGAGGAGCTGCGGGAGCGCATCTCCGGCCATCTGTGCCGCTGTACCGGATATGAGAATATTCTCAACGCCCTGGAGCGGGTCGTGGGAAAACACGACTCCTGATGGGGGATCCGGCTGCCGTTTCCCCGGCGACCTACCCCCAGACAAGAGAACGGAGGAGACAACTGATGAAGCATATCACCTATTTGCGCCGAGCCAATGAGGCGGCCAAGGCCGCCCGGGCCTCCGGCAACACCCCCTTTGGGGCCGTTCTGGTGAACGGAGATGGGGAGGTGGTGATGGTGCAGGGCAATGCCGAGCACGATCTGAACGACGCCACCGCTCATGCGGAGATGACGCTGGCCTCCCGGGCCAGCCGGACCTACCCAAAATCCTATCTGAAGGACTGCACGCTGTACACCACCTGTGAGCCCTGTCCCATGTGCACCGGCGGCATCTACTGGGCCGGGATCGGCCACATTGTCTACGGCATTACGGAAAAGCGGCTGCTGGAGCTGACGGGCAGCGACGAGAAGAACCCCACCTTCTCCATGGGGGCCGACAAGGTCATCGCCGCCGGACAGAAGGAGATCACCCTGGAGGGGCCCATTTCGGAGATGGAAGCGGAGATCGTAGAAGTCCACAAGGGCTTCTGGAATCAGTGAACAGAGAGGAAGGACACGATGCGGACGTTTGAGGAAATCAAGGACACCGTGGAGACCGGCCTGGGCAGGCACCCCTGCGACCTGAAGCTGACCAATGTACAGCTGGTGAATGTCTGGTCCTCGGAGATCTATCCCACGGACATCTATATCCGCCATGGGCGGGTGGTGTCCATCGATCCCCAGGCGGAGCTGGAGGCGCTGGAGACCGTGGACTGCGGCGGCCAGTACGCCGTCCCTGGACTGATCGACACCCACATGCACTTTGAGACCACCATGCTCTCGCCGGAGGCGCTGGCCAGCGTGGTGGTGCCGGCGGGCTCCACCACCCTCTGCGCGGACCTGATGGAGATCGCCAACGTGGCCGGGGCCGCCGGACTCAAGGCCATGCTGACCTCCATGGACCGGCTGCCCTACCGGATGCTGATCGAGGTGTCCTCCCGGGTGCCGACGGCCCCGGGGCTGGAGACCACCGGCGCTTATATGGGTGCCCAGGAGGTGGCGGAGATCATGGACTGGCCCGAGGCCGTCAGCCTGGGGGAGCTGGACCCCTCCAAGATCCTGCTGGTTGGGGAGGAGTATCTCCAAAAGGTGGCGGACACATTAGGCAGGCGGAAGATCGTCAACGGCCACGCCATCGGTCGTATGGGCCAGGAGCTGAATGTCTACGCTTCCGCGGGCATCTCGGACGACCATGAGTGCGTCACGGCGGAGGAACTGATTGCCCGCCTGCGGGTGGGCATGAGCGTCCTGGTCCGGGAGGGCAGCACGGAGAGGAATGTGGACGCTCTGATCACCGGCGCGGTCCGGGAGGGGCTGCCTCTGGACAACCTGATGTTCTGTACGGATGACAAGCACGCCACAGAGATCCGATCAGAGGGCCACATCAACTACAACGTGGCCCGGGCCATCGCACTGGGGGTCTCCCCGGTGGAGGCCATCAAGATGGGAACGCTGAACGCCGCCCGCCACTTCCGGCTGGAGGATGAGATCGGCTCCATCGCCCCAGGGCGGAAAGCAGATATCCTGCTGGTGCCGGACCTGACGGAGATGCGTCCTTCCCGGGTGTACTTCGACGGCCGGCTGGTGGCGGAGCAGGGGGCCCTGCTGGAGCCTTGCCAGGCGGCGGACTATCCGGAGTGGATCCTGCATACAGTCCATCTGAAGCGGCCCATCACCCCAGCGTCCTTCCGAAAGGAGACCGGCGCGGCGGGAGACCGGGTCCGGGTGAACGTCATCGACCTGATCGACCGGCAGATCATCAACCGTCGGCTGGTGACAGAACTGCCCTGCGCCAATGGGGAGATCCTGCCGGACATCAGCCGAGACATTGCCAAGCTGGCAGTAGTGGAGCGGTACGGAAAGACCGGCGGCGTGGGCATCGGCTTTGTCCGGGGTTTTGGCCTCAAAAAAGGCGCCCTGGCCTACTCTACCTCCCACGACCACCACAATATCGTCACCGTGGGCGCTGATGACGCCGATATGGCCCTGGCCGTCAACACCGTGGTGGAGATGCAGGGCGGCTTGGCTGTGGTCTGCGGCGGAGAGGTGCTGGCAAAAATGTGCCTGCCCATCGGCGGCCTGATGAGCACAAAGCCCGCGGAAGAGGTGATGGCGGAGCAGGACGCCATGAATGAGGCGGCCCGGCAGCTAGGCTGTGTGGGCAGCGCCCCTTTCATGACCCTCAGCTTTATCTCCCTGCCCACGGTGCCAGAGCTGGGCCTGACGGACCTAGGTCTCATCGATGTGCTGGAGCACAAGCTGATTCCTCTGGAGTGCTGAGCCGGATGGCGGCAGCTTAAGAACTGAAGAAGCTCCAAGAGTGTGC
>DWYU01000143.1 GCA_019118505.1 Candidatus Oscillibacter excrementavium | reverse complement strand
GGGCCCCCCGGCGCCGGGGGGACTTCGCTGTATGGCCTGCAGAAAAAAGGACCGCGGGAAAATCCCGCGGTCCTTCTGCGCTTGAAAAGGGACTCGCTTACTCGCTGTACATGGCCTTCAGCTTCAGCAGGTGCTGATAGCGGTCCATGGCAGCCTTCTCGTTCCGGGCAAACAGCTCGCCGGCGCGGTCGGGGAACTCGCGGGTCAGACGGCTGTACCGGGCCTCGTTCATCAGGAACTCCTGATAGCCGCCAGCGGGCTCCTTGGAATCCAGGGTGAACTTGCCGCCCTTGTCGTCGGGCTGGAACCGGAACAGGTTCCAGTAGCCGCACTCCACGGCCTTCTTCATTTCCTTCTGGCAGTTCATCATGCCGCCCTTGATGGAGTGCATCTCACAGGGGGCGTAGCCGATGATCAGGGACGGGCCGTGATAGGCCTCGGCCTCCTGGATGGCCTTCAGGGTCTGAGCGGGGTTGGCGCCCATGGCCACCTGGGCCACGTAGACGTAGCCGTAGCTCATGGCGATCTCCGCCAGAGACTTCTTCTTGGTCTCCTTGCCGGAGGCGGCGAACTGGGCCACCTGGCCGATGTTGGAGGCCTTGGAGGCCTGGCCGCCGGTGTTGGAGTACACCTCGGTATCAAAGACGAAGACGTTCACATCGTTGCCGGAGGCCAGGACGTGGTCCAGACCGCCGAAGCCGATGTCGTAAGCCCAGCCGTCGCCGCCGAAGATCCACATGGACTTCTTCGCCAGGAACTCCTTGTCCGCCAGGATTTCGGCAACCAGCTTGCAGGCATCGCACTGGCACAGCGTCTCACCCTTGGCCTTCAGTTTCTCACCGAAGGCGTGGATCTCCGCGTTGGGGCTGGCCAGCAGCTCGTCCACAGTGCAGATACCGTTCTCCAGAGCGGCAATGTAGGCCTTGGTGGCCTCGCCGTTGGCGGCACCGTCCTCCATGGTGTCCAGCCACTTCTGGCCGGCCTCCTTCAGGGCGGGCACCGTCCAATCCTTGGCAATCAGCTCCCGGGTCAGATCCGCCAGACGGCTGCGGGTGGCCTGCTGGCCCAGATACATACCCAGGCCGTGCTCGGCGTTATCCTCGAACAGGGAGTTGGCCCAGGCGGGACCGTGGCCTTCCTTGTTGGTGCAGTAGGGAGAGGTGGCAGCCGGACCGCCCCAGATGGAGGAGCAGCCGGTGGCGTTGGAGATGTACATCCGGTCGCCGAACAGCTGGGTGATCAGGCGGGCATAGCTGGTCTCGGCGCAGCCGGCGCAGGAACCGGAGAACTCCAGCATGGGCTGCCGGAACTGGCTGCCCTTGACGGTGTTGTCCTGCATGTCCTTCTTCTCGGACACCTTGGCGACGCAGTAGTTGAAGACGTCCTGCTGGGCGGCCTCCTGCTCCTGGTCCACCATGGTCAGGGCATCCACGGGGCACTGGCCCACGCACACGGCGCAGCCCATGCAGTCCAGCGGGCTGATGGCCATGGTGTACTTGTACACGCCCTTGCCCTTGCCGGCCTTGATGTCCACGATCTTGGCGGCGGCGGGGGCGTTCTTGGCCTCCTCCTCCGTCAGAGCGAAGGGACGGATGGTGGCGTGGGGGCAGACATAAGCGCAGTTGTTGCACTGGATGCACTTGGTGGAATCCCAGGTGGGAACGGACACGGCCACGCCGCGCTTCTCATAGGCAGCGGCGCCCAGCTCGAACTGGCCGTCCACATGCTTGACGAAGGCGGACACGGGCAGGCTGTCGCCGTCCATGCGGCCCACGGGATCCAGGATGGTGGTGACCTGCTCCACCAGAGCGGCGGGACCCTCGTGCTTCACGGTCTCGGTCTCGTCCACGGCGTTGGCCCAGTCAGCGGGCACATCGAACTTCTTGTAGGCGGTGGCGCCCAGGTCGATGGCCTTGTGGTTCATGTCCACAATGTCCTGGCCCTTCTTCAGGTAGGAGTGGGTGGCGGCATCCTTCATGTACTGGATGGCCTCGCTCTCGGGCATGACCTTGGCCAGAGAGAAGAAGGCGGACTGCAGGATGGTGTTGGTCCGCTTGCCCATGCCGATCTCCTTGGCCAGATCGATGGCGTTGATGGTGTACACCTGGATGTTGTTCTTGGCGATGTACCGCTTGGAGGCGGCGTCCAGGTGGTGGCTCAGCTCCTCATCGCTCCACTGGCAGTTGATCAGGAAGGTGCCGCCGGGCTTCACGTCCCGGACGATGGGGAAGTGCTTGGTGATGTAGGCGGGCACGTGGCAGGCCACGAAGTCGGCCTTGTTGATGTAGTAAGAGGACTTGATGGGGGAGTCACCGAAGCGCAGGTGGCTGATGGTGACGCCGCCGGTCTTCTTGGAGTCGTACTGGAAGTACGCCTGGACATACTTGTCGGTGTGGTCGCCGATGATCTTGATGGAGTTCTTGTTGGCGCCCACGGTGCCGTCGCCGCCCAGGCCCCAGAACTTGCACTCGATGGTGCCGGCGGGAGCCACGCTGGGAGCGGGCTTCTCCTCCAGGCTGAGGTGGGTCACATCGTCCACGATGCCGATGGTGAACTCGCGCTTCATGGAATCCTTCTTCAGCTCGTCATACACGGCAAAGACAGAGGCGGGCGGGGTGTCCTTGCTGCCCAGGCCGTAGCGGCCGCCGATCACCTGGATGTCGTTCCGGCCGGCGTTGGCCAGAGAGGTGACCACGTCCATGTACAGAGGCTCGCCCTGGGAGCCGGGCTCCTTGGTGCGGTCCAGCACGGCGATCTTCTTGCAGGTGGCGGGGATGGCGGCCAGCAGCTTGTCCGCGCGCCAGGGCCGGTACAGACGGACCTTGATGAGGCCCACCTTCTCGCCCTGGGCGGTCAGGTAGTCGATGACCTCCTCGGCCACGTCGCAGATGGAGCCCATGGCGATGATCACGCGGTCAGCGTCGGGAGCGCCGTAGTAGTTGAACAGCTGATAGTTGGTGCCCAGCTTCTCGTTGATCTTGCCCATGTACTTCTCCACCACGTCGGGCAGAGCGGTGTAGTAGCTGTTGCAGGCCTCACGATGCTGGAAGAAGATGTCGCCGTTCTCGTGAGAGCCACGCATGTTGGGATGCTCGGGATTCAGGGCGTGCTTGCGGAACGCCGCCACGGCGTCCATGTCGCACATCTCCTTCAGGTCGTCGTAATCCCACACGGCGACCTTCTGGATCTCGTGAGAGGTGCGGAAGCCGTCGAAGAAGTTCAGGAAGGGAACGCGGCCCTCGATGGCGGACAGATGGGCCACGGGCGCCAGGTCCATGACCTCCTGCACGTTGCCCTCGCACAGCATGGCGAAACCGGTCTGGCGGCAGGCCATGACGTCGGAGTGATCGCCGAAGATGTTCAGGGCGTGGGAGGAGACGGTACGGGCGGACACGTGGAACACGCAGGGCAGCAGCTCGCCGGCGATCTTGTACATGTTGGGGATCATCAGCAGCAGGCCCTGAGATGCGGTGTAGGTGGTGGTCAGCGCGCCGGCGGCCAGAGAGCCGTGGACCGTGCCGGAGGCACCTGCCTCAGACTGCATCTCGACAACCTTGACGGTGGTGCCGAAAATGTTCTTCTGGCCAGCGGCGGACCACTGGTCGACCAAGTCTGCCATGGGAGAGGACGGGGTGATGGGATAGATCCCCGCCACTTCGGTAAACGCATAGCTGACATACGCAGCCGCGTTGTTACCGTCCATGGACTTGAACTTTCTTGCCATAAACTTACCTCCTATAAATCTGCTGCCCCAGCGGCAGCATTCTAAACCAACATGAACACGGTCGCATTCCCCCGAATGCTCATGCGGTGCTATTATATCACTTGAATTTTCCCATGTAAATAACCGCCTTGTTATTTTTTGCGCAAATTTTTGGATTTCTGCGGAAAGGCCAAAGCTTCTTGAATTTTTTAGGCACATTTTTGAATCAAGGGTTTCCTTTTTCGTCATTTTGTGGTAAACTCTCTCTGTAAAAAACCCGGTTTTCGACAATTCGCATTCCTCTTCCGCGGGGGCGCTTCCACGCTCCTGTCTGAATTTTCTGGAGGTGGTCTTCTCATGGTGGTGACTGTGCGCTCCCTGGGGCTGAACGGCATCGCAGGATACGAGGTCAGCGCCGAGTGTTTTCTCTCCGGCGGGCTGCCCGCCTTTGACATCGTGGGCCTGCCGGACGCAGCCGTGCGGGAGGCCCGGGAGCGGGTCCGGGCGGCGGTGAAGAACTGCGGGGCCAAGTTCCCGGTCAGCCGGATCACCGTGAACCTGGCCCCCGCCGGGCAGAAGAAAGCCGGCACGGTCTACGACCTGCCCATTTTTGTGGGGGTGCTGGCCGCGGGCCATGAGCTGCCGCCCCCCTCCCCCAGGGCGGCGTTCATCGGGGAGCTGTCCCTCACCGGGGCGCTGCGGGGCGTCACCGGCGTGCTGCCCATGGCCCTGGCGGCCCGGGACGCGGGGGTGGAGGAGCTGTACGTCCCGGCGGAGAACGCCGCCGAGGCCACCCTGGCGGACGGCCTCACCGTCTACGGCGTGCCGGATGTGGAGACGCTGGTGCGCCATCTGCGGGGCGAGGCGCCCCTCTCCCCCGCCCAGGCCTGGGTGCCGGAGCCGGAGATGACCGCCGGCCCGGACCTGCGGGACGTGATGGGCCAGGAGAACGCCAAACGGGCCCTGGAGATCGCCGCGGCCGGCGGCCACAACCTGCTGCTGATCGGCTCCCCCGGCGCCGGCAAGTCCATGCTGGCCAAGCGGCTGCCCTCCATCCTGCCGGACATGAGCCGGGAGGAGGCGCTGGAGGTCTCCGGCATCTGGTCCGTGGCGGGGCTGACGGACCCGAAACACCCCCTGCTGACCCGGCGCCCCTTCCGCAGCCCCCACCACACCGCCTCCGCCGCGGCCCTGGCCGGCGGCGGGCCGCTGCTGCGGCCGGGGGAGATCTCCCTGGCCCACAACGGGGTGCTGTTTCTGGACGAGCTGCCGGAGTTCCACCGGGACGTGCTGGAGACGCTGCGCCAGCCTCTGGAGGACGGCACCGTCACTGTGGCCCGCTCCGGCGGGACGCTGCACCTGCCCGCCCGGTTCCAGCTGATCTGCGCCATGAACCCCTGCCGGTGCGGCTGGCGGGGGCACCCCTCCGGCCGGTGCACCTGCTCGGACCGGGAGGTGGCCAAATATGTGGAGAAGATCTCCGGCCCCCTGCTGGACCGGATCGACCTCCACGTCAGCGTCCCCTCGGTGGACTATGCCTCCATGCGGCGGCGGGAGACGCCGGAGAGTTCCGCTGACGTGAAGCGCCGGGTGGACGCCGCCCGGGCCATTCAGACCGCCCGCTTTGCCGGCACCGGCGTCACCTGCAACGCCCATATGACCGCCCCCATGATCGGCACCTTCTGCCGGCTGGACAGCGCCGGAGACGCCCTGATGCAGTCCGCCTTCGAGCGGATGGGCCTCACCGCCCGGTCCCACGACCGGATCCTGCGGGTGGCCCGGACCATCGCGGACCTGGACGGCGCGGAGGCCATCGGTCCGGAACACCTGGCGGAGGCCATTCAGTTCCGGAATACGGATATTCTCAAGGGATAGGATAAAGAGGCCCGGGCAGATGCCCGGGCCTCTTTGCGGCGTCTTTCACCGGATGAAGTTGGTCATGGTGCGGGGGTAGGTCTCCGGCACGGGGACGCGGCTCTCCGCCAGCACCTTCACCATCCAGGCCATGTTGCGGCCCAGCTTGGCGGCCACCTCCATGCCCTCGGTGTCCCCCTGGACCTCGCCGGGGTCCGCCCCGTGGACGGCGCCCCAGTAGTCGGAGGTGACAATCACCATCTCCATGGCGTCCATGGTGCCCAGCAGCTGCTGGTACGTCTCCATGCCGCCGCTGCGGCGCAGGGTGCACAGGGCCCCGCCCACCTTGTGGTGGAACTGGTTCACCCCGCAGCCAGCGGCCAGCATCATCCGGTCCAGCACACACTTCATGTTCCCGGCGATGCCGCCGTGGTACACGGGGGCGGCCAGCAGGATGCCGTCCGCCTCGATACAGGCGGCGATGATGTCGTTGACCATGTCGTCGGTCTGGACGCACCGGAGGCTGCCGGTGTTCAGGCAGTGGTAGCAGGCCAGGCAGGGATGGACTTTGGCGCCGGGCTGGAACACCTGGAACTCCACCCCGGCGGCCTCCACCTCCCGCCGGACGGCCTCCAGCACCTGGGCGGTGTTGCCGTTCTTTCTGGGACTGCCGTTGATGGCCACAATCTTCATAAACTTCCCCTCCGTGATTTCGTTTTCTCTGGATGTGTTTCTATTTATTATACCAGAGGCACCGGGCCGGGACAACCCCAGCCGACGGAGAGGCGCACGGCGTGTGAAGAGGCCGCCATCTCGTCGCTCCACTCCGAAAAAAGAGGCGCCGTCGGCGCCTCTTTTTCTCACCATCTGTCGTTGTCGATGTCCCGGCTGAAAATGGTGCCGGTGACGGCGTCGATCTCAAAGTCGTACTCGGTCCAGCCGTTGCGGATCTCCACCTCGTACTCCGCCCGGCCGTCGTCCCAGTCGAACTGGCACTTGACCACGGTGGAGCCGCTGGGGCACTCCGCCAGGGCGATGTGCTTGGCCCGCTCCGCGGTGATGTAGTTCCCGCTGGCCGCGCTGCCGGAATTGCCGGAGGTGTTGTTCCAGATCTGGAAGTTCTCCAGCTCCCGGTCGGAGCTGAGGATGGCCCCGGTGATGGCGTCGATGTCGTAGTCGTACTCCGTGTTTCCGCTGTAGAACTCCACCTCGTACTGCATCCGGCCGTCATCCCAGTCCAGGTTGGCCCGCAGGAACACGGCGCTGGACTCCTTGACGCCGGCGTCGTTCAGGGCGATCTGCTTGGCCCGCTCCACGGTGATGTAGTTGGAGGATGCGGTGCCGGTGGAGCCCTGCTGCTGGCTGGCGGTGCGGTCCGCAGTAGTCAGCACCACGGTGCGGGTGGCGGAGTTGAAGGACACGTCCAGACCCATGGCCTCACAGATGGCCCGGACGGGAACATAGGTGGTGCCGTTGTAGAGGAACACGGAGACCTCTTTGCCGTTCACGTTCCGGGGGGTGAACTTGGCGCCGTTGAGGGTGATGCCGATGCCGTCCTCCACCTGGATGCTGCGCTTGGAGGTGGCGGTGGCGGTGACGCACAGGGTGACGATCAGGACCATCAGGATCATACCGGAGCCGAAGCCCTTCCAGAAACCGTTCTTCTTCATTGTTCATTCTCCTTTTCAAGTTCTGCTTTCGGCGGGTCTCTCCCGCCCCTTCTGCACCATTAACGCCGGTAGCCCGGGTTTTATTGCAGGGGGTGGAAAAATTTTTTTATTTTTCCAGAAAGGCCCCCGCTCCCGGCAAAATCAGGCTTTCTATTCCCGGGAAAATGCGGTATAATGGGGCTTGCTTTGAAATTTTGTATCTTGGAGGTCCGATATGATGAACGATTCCCCCGCCCCGCAGGAGATCTTTTTGCTGAAACTGGGCGAGGTGGTGCTGAAGGGACTGAACCGCCAGTCCTTTGAGGACAAGCTCCTGGCCAACGTCCGCCGCCGGGTGAAGAACTGCGGCAGCTTCCAGTGCTCCCTCCGCCAGAGCACCATCTACGTGGAGCCCCAGAGCGGCGACTGCGACATGGAGGCCGCCTGGACCGCCTGCCGCCAGGTGTTCGGCATCGCCGCCGTGGCCCGGGCCGTGCCCTGTGAAAAGACGGTCCCGGCCATTGTGGAGGCCGCCAGAACCTATCTGGCCGATGCCTTTTCCGCCGCAAAGAGTTTTAAGGTGGAGAGCAAGCGGGCGGACAAGACGTATCCCATGAACTCCATCCAGCTGAGCCAGGCGGTGGGCGGCGATCTGGCGGAGCTGTTCCCCAATGTGGCGGTGGATGTCCACCACCCGGACCTGACGGTGTTCGTGGAGATCCGGGAGAAGTACGCCTACGTCCACACCCCCTCCATCCCCGGCGCCGGCGGACTGCCCATCGGCATGGGCGGCCGGGCGGTGAGCCTGCTGTCCGGCGGCATCGACTCCCCGGTGTCCTCCTGGATGATGGCCCGCCGGGGCGTGGAGCTGGAGATGGTCCACTTCGTCTCGCCCCCCTACACCTCCCAGCAGGCCCAGGACAAGGTGCTGGAGCTGGCCCGGCTGCTGACGGCCTGGACCGGCCGGCTGCTGGTGCACATCGTCCCCTTCACGAAAATTCAGGAGGAGATCCGGAAAAACTGCCCGGAGGAGTTCTTCACCCTCATCATGCGCCGGTTCATGATGCGCATTGCGGAGGCCATCGCCAAAAAGGCCAACGCCGGGGCCCTGGTCACCGGCGAGTCCCTGGGCCAGGTGGCCAGCCAGACCATGCTGGCCCTGGGGGTCACGGAGGACGTGACCTCCCTGCCGGTGCTGCGG
The DNA here is from genome assembly GCA_019118505.1 of Candidatus Oscillibacter excrementavium. GTDB lineage: Bacteria > Bacillota > Clostridia > Oscillospirales > Oscillospiraceae > Oscillibacter > Oscillibacter excrementavium. The sequence continues at coordinate 13,329 of DWYU01000143.1, read as the reverse complement.
CCCCTGATCGGCATGGACAAGGTGGAGATCATTCGGATGTCCCGGGAGATCGGGGTGTTTGACACCTCCATCCTCCCCTATGAGGACTGCTGCACCGTGTTCACGCCCCGCCACCCCGCCACCCGTCCCCGGCTGGAGGAGGTGCGGCAGGCGGAGGCCGCCCTGGACGTGGACGCCCTGGTGGCCGAGGCCCTGGCCGGCGAGACCTGGGTGCGGGTGAAGCCCACGGATCCGCCCCGGATCTGAAATATCAGACCTAAGACTCTCATTTGACAAAGGATGTGATTTTATGTCTCACACCGCTGAAATCATCGCCGTGGGCACGGAGATCCTGCTGGGCAACATCGCCAACACCGACGCCCAGATGATCTCCCAGAGTCTCTCGGATCTGGGCATCAACGTCTTTTGGCACACGGTGGTGGGGGACAACCCCCAGCGCCTGCGCCAGGCCCTGGACATCGCCCGCCGCCGGGCGGACATCATCCTCACCACCGGCGGCCTGGGGCCCACCTACGACGATCTCACCAAGCAGACCATCTGTGCATCCTTCGGGCAGAAGCTGGTGCTGCATCCCGACATTCTGGAGGGCATCCGGGCCTTTTACCAGGCCGCCCTCCACGTGCCCATGCCGGAGAACAACACCCAGCAGGCGGAGCTGCCGGAGGGCTGCACCGTGTTCGACAACCCGGTGGGCACCGCCCCCGGCTGCGCCTTTGAGGCGGACGGCGTCCACGTGCTGATGCTGCCGGGGCCGCCCCACGAGTGCGAGACCATGCTCCACCGGTGGGTGGAGCCCTATCTGCGGGCGTTGTCCTCGGAGGTCATCGTCTCCCACGACATCATGACCTTCGGCATGGGAGAGAGCTCGGTGGACGAACTGCTCCACCAGCGGATGAGCCGCATGGTGAACCCCTCTCTGGCCACCTATGCCAAGCCGGTGGAGGTGCGGCTCCGGGCCACCGCCAAGGCCGCTAGTGCGGAGGCGGCGGAAGCCATGCTGGCCCCGGTGGTGGCGGAGGTCCGCGCCGCCCTGGGGGACTATGTGTACGGCGTGGACGTCAAGGGCCTGGAGGAGGTGTGCTTCCAGCTGCTGAAAGAGCGGGGCCTCACCCTGGCCACGGCGGAGAGCTGCACCGGCGGCCGGGTGGCGGAGCGGATCACCGCCCTGCCCGGCGTCTCCAGCGTGTACCGGGGCGGCGTGGTCAGCTACTGGACCTCCGTCAAGGCAGATGTGCTGGGGGTGCCCCAGGACATCCTGGATCAATACGGCGCCGTGTCGGAGCCCACCGCCCGGGCCATGGCGGAGGGCGCCCGACGGATCACCGGGGCGGACATCGCCGTGTCCGTCACCGGCGTGGCGGGCCCGGACCGGGACGAGCGGGGCAACCCGGTGGGCCTGGTGTACATCGGCCTGGCCGCGCCGGAGGGCACCTTCTGCCGCCGGATCGAGGCGGGCAACCGGCGCCGGGCGCAGATCCAGGGGCTGGCCGCCAACCACGCCCTGGATGTGGTCCGCCGGTATCTCACCGGTCTGCCCATCGCATAGGGACGCACTTCAAACAGGCCGCGGTGCATATACTGGCCTAGCCTTTCAGAGAGGAGGCTTTGTATATGCATCATTTCAAGGGGGGCTCCTGCTGTCCCCCCTGCTGTCTCATCCCCACCATCACCGTGGGGAACACGGTCACCACGCCGCCCGGCACCCGGGCCCGGGTGACCGCCGCCCCCACGCCCTGCGGCGTGGAGCTGGAATTCGCCATTCCCAGAGGAAAGCCCGGCCCCCAGGGCATCCCGGGGCCCCAGGGTCCCGCCGGACCCCAGGGGGAGCAGGGACCTGCCGGGCCGGAGGGGCCCCAGGGTCCCGCCGGACCTCAGGGGGAACAGGGACCTGCCGGGCCGGAGGGGCCTCAGGGTCCCGCCGGACCTCAGGGAGAGCAGGGGCCTGCCGGGCCGGAGGGGCCCCAGGGTCCCGCCGGACCGGATGTCTACGCATCCTTTGTGGCCTATATGCAGCAGTTCACCAATGGGACGCCCATCTCCTTTGCTCAGGTGGTGGCAGACCCCACCGGACACATCACCCAGCCCTCGGCCACCCAGGTGACCCTGGCGCCGGGCACCTATTTCATCACCTACCACGTCTCCGCGACGCTGGAGGCGGCGGGCTATCTCCAGATCACGCCGTCCTACAATGACCGGATCTTTCTGGAGTACGGCGTCTATGACCGGGTGGACAGCGGCGGCGTGGGGGTGTCCGGTTCCAGCGCCTTCCTCGCGGTGGTGCCGGAGGAGACCCAGCTCACCCTGAACTACAACAGCAGTGCCGCCGCCCGGGACGGCGCCATGACCATGGTCATCCTGGGCCTGCGCACCAGCGACACCTGACTTTGCTTTCCCAAAAAGGGAGGACCGCCGGCCGGCGGTCCTCCCTTTTCGGCGCTCCCTCATCCCAGCGCCACGTCCAACACCATCATCACCAGGAACCCCAGCACGAAGCCGCAGGTGCCGCAGCGGCTGTGGGCCTGGGGCACCAGCTCTTCCACCACCACGTACAGCATGGCCCCGGCGGCAAAGCTCAAAAGCCAGGGCATCAGCGGCTCCACACCGGCGGCCGCGACGGCGGCCAGCACGCCGAACACCGGCTCCACCGCGCCGGAGAGCGTCCCGCCCACAAAGGCCCGGGGCCGGGACCAGCCCCCCTGCCGCAGGGGGAGTGCCACGGCGGCTCCCTCCGGGAAGTTCTGGATGCCGATGCCCATGGCCAGGGCCGCCGCGCCGGCAAGGCCCTCCCCGCCGGAGGCCAGGGCGAAGGCCAGCCCCACCGCCATGCCCTCCGGCACGTTATGTAGGGTGATGGCCGTCATCAGCAGCGTCGTCTGCTGCCAGGAGGCGTCCCGCCGGACGCGATTCCGCCGCAGACGGGGCAGCAGGCCGTCCAGGGCCGCCAGGAACACCACTCCCAGCAGCATCCCGGCCGCCGCGGGCAGCCAGGGCGGCAGCGGCAGGGCCGCCGCCCGGTCAATGGCCGGCAGCAGCAGGCTCCACACGGAGGCCGCCGTCATGACGCCGGCGGCAAAGCCCAGCAGCGTCTTTTGAAAGCTGGGCCGGGGCTCTCCGGCAAAGAAAAACACCATGGCCGCGCCCAGAGTGGTCATCAGAAAGGTGAAGCCCGTGCCCAGGGCCGCCCAGCCAAGTGACTGCAACATAGCACCAACGCCTTTTCTCTGATTCGGGCGGAACGCCGCCCGTATTCCAGTATAGGCAGCGGCGTCCGGCCGCGTGACAGGGCTTGCATCCGGCGGGAATCTGTGATATGGTAGAAGCAGCAGGAAAAGCTCATATAGGTTCGCTGTCATGGCGCGAACGTCTCTACGGAGCCGCCGGAGGCTCTGCTATGGGTGTCTGTTGGGAGAGGTGCAGCCTCTTGCCGGCAGGCGCTTCTTTTCTGCCTGAAATACGGAAACGGAAAGAGGAGAGTTGCCATGTCACTGACAATCATCAAAGGAACCATCGTCTCCGCCCCTGCCCTGGGGCAGCTGGACATCACGCCGGGCGGGTATCTGATCGCCCGGGACGGCGTCATTCAGGGCGTCTATCCGGCCCTGCCGGAACAGTATGCCGGCGCCCCCGTGGAGGACTATGGGGATGACCTGATCCTCCAGTCCTTCGCGGATCTGCATCTCCACGGCGCCCAGTACCCCATGCTGGGCATGGGCATGGACCTGCCCCTGCTGGACTGGCTGAACGCCTATGCCTTCCCCACCGAGGCCCGGTTCGCCGACACCGGCTACGCCCGGGAGATCTACCGCCGCCTGGCCCGGGAGCTGGTTGCAAACGGCACCACCCGGGTGTGTATGTTCTCCTCCCTCCACACGGACGCCACCCTGATCCTGATGGAGGAGCTGGAGAAGGCCGGTGTCACCGGCTATGTGGGCAAGGTGAACATGGACCGGAACGCCGCCCCCGGCGTGCTGGAGGAGACCACGGAGGAGTCCAAGCGGGAGACCCTCCGCTGGCTGGACGCATGTGGGGATTTTCGGCTGGTGAAGCCCATGCTGACGCCCCGGTTCACCCCCTCCTGCACCGATGAGCTGATGGCTTGGCTGGGCAAGCTGGCGGCGGAGCGGGAGCTGCCGGTCCAGTCCCACCTGTCGGAGAACGACCGGGAGATCGCATGGGTCCGCCAGCTCCACCCGGACTGTGCGCAATACTGGGAGACCTACGCCAAGTACGGCCTGTGGAACAGCCGCACCCTGATGGCCCACTGCGTCTGGTCCGACCGGCGGGAGCGGGCGGCCATGAAGGAGGCCGGCGTCACCGTGGTCCACTGCCCGGACTCCAACGTCAACGTCTGCTCCGGCACCGCGCCGGTGCGGACCATGCTGGAGGAGGGCCTGAAGGTGGCCCTGGGCACCGACATCGCCGGCGGCGATCACCTGAGCATGTTCGATGCCACCGCCTCCGCCATCCGGGCCTCCAAGGTCCGGCAGATGGCGGACCCGGCCCGGCCCGCCTTTCTGACGGTGCCCGAGGGGTGGTATCTGGCCACCTCCGGCGGAGCGTCATACTTCGGCCAGCGGCCGGGCTTCGCCCCGGGTAATATGCTCCATGCCCTGGCGCTGGCGGACGACCAGCTGCCCCAGCCCCATCCCCTGACGCCCCAGGAGCGGCTGGAGCGGGCGGTGTACCTGCGGCAGAAGGGCGCCATCCGGGCCGTCTGGAGCGAGGGACGGAAGGTGTTCTCCGGGGAGGCGTGAAAAAAGAGCGGGATGCTGTGTGCATCCCGCTCTTTTTTGAGAGCCGTCACGTGTTGGCGAACCGGGCCGGGTCCCGCAGGGCGTCCGCCGTCTCCTGGGACACCTCCGCCGTGAAGGTCAGCAGGCCGTCCAGGCCCTCCACGCCGATCCAGTCCCCCACCCCCTCCAGGGTGTCGGACAGGACCTCCGTGGTCACTTCATTGCTGTCGGAGCGCACCTGGGTGCGGAACACTTCCAGATACTCCCGCTCCGCATCCGGGTCCTCCCCGGCGTGGAGGGTGGCCTCCTGCCAGTAGACGTAGGTGTAGAGGGGTGTTCCCTCCGCGCTCCCGTGGTCGGCGTTCTCGCCGCCGGCCTCGTTGATCAGGGCGTCGATCTCCGATACCGCCGTGTCATCTGTGACAGTGTACAGCTCCTGGCCATCGGCGCCCAGGATTTGATAATAGTGGTCCTTTTCCGCCTCTTCAGCGGTGTCCTCCGCGTCCTGCCCGCCGCAGGCGGTCAGCAGCAGCGTCAGGGCCAGGGCACAGAGGATGAGATACTTTTTCATACATACCTCCTGCATAGGTGTAACTGGGGGGGCGGACCGCGTCACCGCAGCCGCAGCTCCTCCAGGTCGGTCTGGTCCGCCTGGGACATATTCCGGCGCTGGGCGGAGATGTGCAGGGCCGCGGGCGTGCCGCCGCCGGCACTGCGGAACACGAAGGAGACCTCCAGATCCCACTCTCCCGGCGTCAGGGGGATGGACTCCTGTACGTCCCCGTCCTTCTCCAGTTCCTCACCGGCGGCCTTGTACGCATAGACCGTCTTGCCCTCCGGGGAGGTCAGGCGGACCTCCACCCGGCTCTCGCCGGAGACCAGGCCCTCTTCTTCCAGGGGGAGCTGGTCGCTGAAGCGGATCTCCAGATCCAGAGTGTCCTCGTCGGACACCTGGAAGGGCCAGTGGCCGCCGGTGACGGTGGGCCGGGCCGCCTGGTCAAAAGTATGGTCCAGGCAGAACACATAGCCCTCCTGGATGCCGTTCAGCAGCTCTTCCCGGGTGCTGTAATACTCATACAGCGGCTCTGTATCCTCAACGGCATCCCCGTCCGGAGCGGTGTCCTCCGCCGGGGACTCCGGCTCCGGAGATGTTGGATCCCCATCGGGGGCGGTCTCGTCCCAGATGGCCTCGCCGTCGATCACCACCGTGCCGTCCTCCCCGCCGGTACGGACCTCCGCGTCCCCCAGGGGGACGCTGCAGGCGGCCAGGGACAGGGTCATCCAGCCCGCCAGGGCCAAGGCCCCCAGGCGCTTTTTCAAATCGTTCAAAGAAGTTCCCTCTTTCTGTCAAAACATCTGCACCACGCCGTAGGTGAGCACCGTGACGATGGCTCCGGCGATGGCCACGCCCAGGAAGATGGCGGGCACCGCGTGGCGCATCCGGATGTCCAGCAGGGCCGCCACCAGGGCGCCGGTCCAGGCGCCGGTGCCCGGCAGGGGGATGGCCACCAGGATGATGAGCCCCGGCAGGCGGTATTTCCGCACCACCCGGCCCTTCAGATGGGCCCGGCGCTCCAGCCAGTCGATCTTGGGCCCGAAGCGGGTGCCCCGCAGCCAGTCGAAGATCCGGCGGATCAGCAGCAGGATGAAGGGCACCGGCACCATGTTGCCCAGAACGGCAATAGCGCAGGCGGCCAGAGGCGACAGTCCCGCGGCCACGCCAACGGGAATGGCCCCCCGGAGCTCCAGCACCGGCACCATGGCGGTGCCGAAGGTCAATGCCACCGCGTGTATCAGGTTCTCATCTGCAAACATGGGCGTCCTCCCTCAGAATTCCGGCGGGCCGCGGGGCTTTCCGGGGCCCGCCGGGAGCGTATAGCTTAGTTTACTCCAGGTTCAGACGCTTTTTCAAGGTCACAGTGGTTACAATATAGAACACCGCGCCGTAGATCGCCGTCATGGCGATCATCAGCAGCATGGCGACGTGGATGGCGGGCATTCCGGACACGTGGAAGTTCAGCCCGGACAGCAGCGCCTGCAGCGGCCCCTGGTCCAGCATCACCAGCAGGGTGCCGCTGATCAGCTGCATCACAAACTGGAACACGAAGAAGAACACCACCGACAGGGCCATCTTGTGGTTGGCAAAGCTGTGGCCCACCGCCAGGGCGGCATAGAACTGCAGAGAGAAGCTCATGCAGGCCGCCAGCATCAGCACCACGAATTCGATCACGAACGCCGTGCCGTTGACAGCGTAGTAGGCGTTGAGCTGTTCAAACAGCTTGGGGAACACGTCCAGCAGATCTGTGAAAAAGCTGACATCCGCTGCCGCCACAAAGACAGAGAGGACCACCACCGCGCCGGTGGCGATGAACCACACGGCGGAGACGATCAGCTTGCTCCACACGTGCTGGTGGACGGAGGCGGGCAGGGTGAACATGATATAGCCCTCGTCCCCCAGGAGATTCTTGTAGAACCGCTGGAGCATCAGGATGAACGACACCACGAACACGCCGATGATGGCCGCCACATAGGCCAGGATCACCAGGGCCGCCAGGATGTTCAGCACAACGTTTCTGGTATCCATCAGCCGGGCGGAGAAATTGAAGCCCAGGGCCACCGCCAGCAAAATCAGATACAACGGGCCCATGATCCGGGCCGTGGCACGGAATTCGTGCTTCAAGAGTTTCGTCAGCATTTGAACACCTCCCGGAACAGGGCGTCCACACTCATGCCCTTCTCCTCCCGGATCTCATCCACGGAGGACTGGAGCACCACCTGGCCCTGATTGATGAAAATGACCTCGTCCAGCACCTTTTCCACATCCGCGATCAGGTGGGTGGAGATGATGACCGCCGCCTCGGGGTTGTAGTTTCCGATGATGGTGGAGAGGATATAGTCCCGGGTGGCCGGGTCCACGCCGCCGATGGGCTCATCCAGCAGATACAGCTTTGCCGCCCGGCTCATCACCATGATGAGCTGCACCTTCTCCCGGTTGCCCTTGGACATCTGCTTGATCCGCTGGGTCTGGCGGATGTTCAGGTGCTGGAGCATCTCCTCCGCCGCCTTCCGGTTGAAGTCCTGGTAGAAGTCGCCGTAGAAGTCCAGCAGCTGCTTCACGGACATCCAGATGGGGATGCAGGTCCGCTCCGGCAGGTAGCTGACGCAGGCGTGGCTCTCCTTTCCGGGGGCCATGTCGCACACCAGCACCTCTCCCTCGCTGGGGGTCAGCAGGCCGTTGGCCAGCTTGATGAGGGTGGTCTTGCCGCTGCCGTTGGGGCCCAGCAGGCCCACGATCCGGCCCGGCTCCACAGTTAGATTTACGTGATTCAATGCCGGCGCATTGCCGTAGTGCTTCGTCAGATCTTTACACTCCAGAACTGCCATTGTTCTCTCCTCCCTTGCTCTCCTCCTGCCGCAGCAGCGTCAGGATCTCCTCCCGGTCATAGCCCAGATGGGTCATGGCCTCCAGGAACGCCTGGATGTGGCGCTCCGCCAAACTTCTCTTTGCAGATGCGATCATGGCCTGATCCTCCGTTACAAATCTACCCGCGGTCCGCTGGCTGTAGACCAGTCCGTCCCGCTCCAGCTCCGCCAGAGCCCGCTGCATGGTGTTGGGGTTCACCCCGGCCTCCGTGGCCAGGTCCCGCACGGAGGGCAGCCGCTCCCCCGGCGGGAACGCGCCGGTGACGATGCCCACCTTGATCTGGGCGATCAGCTGGGAGTAAATCGGCGCGTCACCTGAAAACTGCCATTTCACAGAAGCACCTCCTGTTTGTGTTGTTGTACTAAGTGATTAATACAATAGCACATCTATCAGATTTGTCAAGGGGGTTTGCAAAAAATTTTTGGCAGCGAAAAGCGCCGTAGCGGAAAACCGCTGCGGCGCAAGGGATTTCTCCGTTATTCAATTTTAGTGAAAGCGCGTTTCCGCTCCCGCCGCCGGCCCAGCAGGAGGATCATGAGGCCCAGAACTGCAACCAGCAGATCTGTACTGCTGACCCAGTTTCCACGGGGGGCTCCACCATGCCAGTCGTACAGCATCCAGGAAGCCAGACTTCCTATCACGCCGTCAGTGGTCATGCCGGCAGGAAGCACTACCAGCCCTCCAGCGCCCAGGAGGCCAGTCAGCAATAAAAGCCAGCCCAGATGATAACCCCGGAGCCGCCCCGTCAGCCGCCGCCCCCAAAGCGCCAGGACAGACGCCGCTAAAGTAAACAGCACTGCGGAGATCATCTCCGGAATATAAATATCCAGCATGAATCTCTTCCAATTAAAGCCTGGGTACTGGCATGTCTGGTAAAATCTAACCATACGGAATCCAGTATCCGCCAGCCGCACACCGCCCCAGGCCGCCAAAGCCCAGGCCAGCAGATAGCCCCTGTTCCGGTACCACTGCTTGACCCGGGCCCACAGATCCGCCGCCGGGGTCTGGGCCTTGGGCGTCTCCGGTTCCTCCCGTTCTTCTAATAGTAAGTAATCTGTGGACACGCCGAACTGGCGGCTGATGCGGACCAGCTTCTCCGCCTCCGGCATGGCCTCATTTCGTTCCCACTTGCTCACCGCCTGCCGGCTCACATCCAGCAGCTCGGCAAGCTGGTCCTGGCTCAATCCCGCCCGGGCCCGGAGTTTTTGCAGCTTCTCTCCAAAGGTCATGGTGCTTCCCTCCCCTGCCGTTTTTACACGTTCAGGATACCAGACGATTCCGGTCTTTGCCAGCAACCGGACCTGGAACTTCCGCTACCACAGGTTGCGGAGCGGGATTCAGCGGTATTTTTGCTCCAGAATCTCCACCACGTCCGCCAGGGCGCCGTCCCGGGCGTGGCAGACGATGGCGGCACCGCTGTCCCGAACGGCAGGGATGCAGTTGGCCGGGGCGAAGCCCTCCGCCGCCAGCGTCAGCATGGGCAGGTCGTTGGCCTCGTCCCCCACGCAGTAGACGTGGTCCAGGCCGATATGGAGGTACTCCGCCAGCCGCCGGACCATGCCGCCCTTGTTGGCACCCTTGGCGGTCATCTCCAGCAGGTTCTGGCCGGAGAAGATCAGCTCGTAGTCCTCTCCCCAGCCCTGGGCCTTCAAAAACGCCTGAATCTCTTCCAGCTCCTGGTGGGACGCCTCGAACAGCAGCTTGCCCAGGGGCAGGGGCACCTCCAGCAGGGACGGGGCCTCCGTCACCGCCACCTTGGTCAGGTGCTCGTGGTGGCGGGTGATCTCATTGGGGTGGACGGCGTGGATCACATTGTCGATGTGGTACGCCTCCACTGCCGCCTCCGGGAACCGGTCCAGCACCAGCTGGCCCCGTTGGCGGGCGTGCTCGTCCAGCAGGGCGCTGAACAGGTACTCCTGTTTGGTGAAGTCGTACAGGGTCGCGCCGTTGCAGATGACGCCGGGGGCGTTCATGGGCACCAGCGGGGCATACTTCTCAAAGGCCGCCAGGGCCCGGCCGGTGGAGATGGCGAACCGGCCGCCCTCCGCCATGAAATACGTCAGCGCCTGCCGGTTCCGCTCCGGCAGGGGCGGGATGGGTTCCCCCCGCAGCATGGCCTCCTCCGTATAGATCAGGGTATTGTCAAAGTCGCTGGCCAGCAGCACGCCGTCAAATCTTCCCATGGCCGTTCCTCCTTGTCTTTTCCATAAAAAGGGGAGAGGCGGCGCCTCTCCCCCGGTTGTTCATTCGCTCTTGGGGGCGGAGCTGCCGCCCTCGCCGCCCTTGTTTCTGCGGCGGCCGCCCCGGTGATGGGGCCGCCGGCGGCGCTTGGCCTCCCCCTCCCCGCCGGGAGCCTGTCCCTCCGCCGGCCTGGGCTGGGCGGGCCTGGCCTCCTGTCTGGGGGGACGGGGGCCGCTCTCCTTCTGCTCCGGCCGCTTGGCCTCGGCCTTGGGCGGCTCGGCCCCCTCGCCGCCCTTGCCGCCTCTGCGGCGGCCGCCCCGGTGCCGGCGGCGGGGCTTGCTCTCGCCGCTGCCCGTGGGGCCGATCTTCTCCCGGGTGGGAGCCTCCTCCAGCCGGGCATCCATGTAAAAGGGCGTGGTGAGGGCCGGGGCCTCCAGAGGCTCCGTCTCGTCCCGCTCCTCCACACAGCGGGCGGGCCGCTCCGGGATGGCGATGCCCTCCCGGCTGCCCTTGCCGTTGCGCAGGACGCAGATCTCACAGTTGTGATAGCACTTCAGCGGCTCCGGCGAACTGTCCAGGCTGACCTTCACCGTCTCCTGCAGCAGGTCCACGCTCTTCACGTTGCCGGGGCCGTCCGGCGTCTGGACAAAGGACTCCACCTTGGGCATCCGCTTGGCGGCGTCCTCATAGACGTTCTGTTCGTATTTCAGGCAGCACATCAGCCGCCCGCAGGTGCCGGAGATCTTGGCGGGGTTCAGGCTGAGGTTCTGGGTCTTGGCCATCTTGATGGACACCGGCAGGAACCCGTCCAGGAACTGGGAGCAGCAGAAGGGCCGGCCGCAGATGCCAAGGCCGCCGATCATCTTGGCCTCGTCCCGGACGCCGATCTGCCGCAGCTCGATCCGGGCCCGGAACACGCTGGCCAGGTCCCGCACCAGCTCCCGGAAGTCCACCCGGCCGTCGGCGGTAAAATAGAAAATGATCTTGTTGCCGTCAAAGCTGGCGGAGACGTTCACCAGCTTCATCTCCAGCCCGTGGGCGGCGATCTTCTTCTCGCAGATGTCAAAGGCCTCGCTCTCCCGCTTCTTGTTCTGCTCCACCGTCCGGCGGTCGCTGTCCGTAGCCATCCGCAGCATGGGGCTCAGGGGCTTGACGATGGCGGAGTCCTCCACCTCGTGGTTGCCCTCTGTGCAGGTGGCAAACTCCACGCCTGCGGCGGTCTCCACGATCACCTGGTCCCCCATCTTCACCTGATGGCCCCGGGGGTCAAAAAAATAATTCTTACAGCCGCCTCGAAAGCGGACGCTGATGACTTCTGTCAAAGGATACCCTCCAATTCTACCGCCAGGGCGCCCAACACGTGGCCGACGCCTACGTTATAGATGCACTCCCCGCGATACTTCTGTAATAGTTCTATTGTGCGCATGATTTGTGTTTTTGTCAAGTTTTTCGCGAGGATTGGGGCAATTTCCCGGCAGTTTTCCGCCGGTTTCTGTCCGTACAGCAGAAGCAGTGCCGCCGCGCACAGGGCCCGGCTCCGCTCCAGCAGGGCGGCCAGGTCCTCCCGGGTCATGCGCTTTTTCTCCAGCCGCACCGCCAGCTCCGCCAGGGCGCCCCGTTTCCGCCCCGCCAGACAGCGGCACAGCGCCTCTGCCGTCTGGTCCGTCTCGCCCCCCTGCTCCTCCGCGGGGTGCAGCTTCAGCTCCACGCAGCGGGACCGGAGGGTCTGGAGCACCACGGCGGCGTTTTCCGCGCAGAAGAGGAACGCCGCGTAGGGCGGCCCCTCCTCCACCACCTTCAGCAGGACGTTCTGGTCCTGCTCCGTCAGGAGGGCGCAGTCCGGGAACACATAGACCTTCCGGGCCCCCTCGTTGGGGCGGATATAGGCGTCCGCCCGGATGTCCCGCACCACGTCCACCGCGATGTTCTTGTGGTCCGGGTCCTGGACGGTGATCACATCCGGATGGATGCCCGCCAGGACTTTCCGGCAGGCGGGACAGACGCCGCAGGGGCGCTCGCCCGTCCCCGTGCACTCCAGGGCGGCGGCGGCATACTGGGCGGCAGCCGCCAGATCTCCGCTTCCGGTGAACAGCAGCGCGTGGGACAGGGTGCCGCGGGTGGCGGCCTCCCGGATGCGGATGGCGGCTGGCTCTCCCGGCCGCAGGCCCAACTGGGACATGGTGTACGCTCCTTTTCCCGCCCTGCGGCGGGTGTCGATTTTGAAAAAACGGCCCCTGCGGGCCGGACAGCCCGTCCGACAGGCTGCCGCGCCTGTGATGCCGGGCCGCTCTGCGGGTATCATACCACATTTTCCCGCAAAAAGGAAGTACGTAAAGGTTTTCTTTGTTGCGCAACGGTTAATTGTTGGGATTGCACAAACCTTTGTGAAAATATTCTAGGTTTGATCGGATTTCTTAGCATTTTTATGTATTGTTTTCCGAAAAAATTACCAATATAATGGTATCGTTATCTGAAGAGGCTAATCGTTTAACCGCAGATTGGGGTCCATCCGACTTTCGACTGCGGCAAGAAAGAGAGGTTTGGACAACATGAGCAAAAAATATGTCTATCTGTTCAGCGAGGGCAACGCCAACATGCGGGAGCTGCTGGGCGGCAAGGGCGCCAACCTGGCAGAGATGACCAACATCGGCCTGCCGGTGCCCCAGGGCTTCACCATCACCACCGAGGCCTGCACCCAGTACTATGAGGACGGCCGCCAGATCAACAGCGAGATCCAGGCGGAGATCATGGAGTACGTGGCCAAGCTGGAGGAGATCACCGGCAAGAAGTTCGGCGACATCGAGAATCCCCTGCTGGTGTCCGTGCGCTCCGGCGCCCGGGCCTCCATGCCCGGCATGATGGACACCATCCTGAACCTGGGTCTCAATGAGGACGTGGTGGACGTGCTGGCCAAGAAGTCCGGCAATCCCCGCTGGGCCTGGGACTGCTACCGCCGCTTTATCCAGATGTACTCCGACGTGGTCATGGAAG
>DWYU01000142.1 GCA_019118505.1 Candidatus Oscillibacter excrementavium | reverse complement strand
CTGATCGTGCTGGAGGAGGGCAACATCCTCCACACCATCCTGTACGGTGCTTCCGGCCTGCTCACCTCTCTGCCCACTGCCCTGACCGTGCTGGGCATGTACGTGTTCCAGAACTTCCTCAACCTGCTCATTCCCTCGGCCAGCGGCCAGGCGGCCACCTCCCTGCCCATCCTCCTGCCCATGGGCGACATGGCCGGCATCACCCGGCAGACCACCTGCATCATCTTCCAGATCGGCAACGGCCTGTCCAACAACCTGGTGCCCACGGCGGGCACCTTCATGGCCGCCCTGGCCATGGCCAAGGTCCCCTATGGCAAGTGGGCCCGCTGGTTTGTGCCCCTGCTGGGCCTCCAGTTCGCGGCGGGCGCGGTGCTGGTGCTGATTGCCAACGCCATCCAGCTCGGGCCCATGTAAGTCACAGAAGGAGGTAATCCCATGAAAGAACAGATCAGGGCCGCGGCGGAGGGCTTCCTGCCGGAGCTGTGGGCCATATCCAAGGAGATGTACGAAAATCCGGAGCCTGGCCTGGAGGAGGTCAACTCCTCCCGCCTGCTGCGGGAGTGGCTGGCGGGGATGGGCTTCGCCGTGGAGGAGAACTTCCACGGCCTGCCCACCGCCTTCCGGGCGGTGTACGGCTCCGGAAAGCCGGTGATCGGCTTCCTGTGCGAGTACGACGCCCTGCCGGAGGTGGGCCACGGCTGCGGCCACGACCTCATCGGCGTCATCTCCGCCGGGGCGGCCGCCGCCCTGCGGCAGGTGGTGGACGCCCACGGCGGCACCCTGGTGGTGTACGGCACCCCGGACGAGGAGATCACCTGCACCAAGGTACAGCTCACCGACGAGGGGGCCTTTGACGAGCTGGACGCCGCCCTCATGCTCCACCCCTATCAAAAGACCTGCGGCCGGATGGGCAGCATCGGCATCTACCCGGTACAGTACGAGTTCTTCGGCAAGAAGTGCCACGCCAACGAGGCCGGGCCGGGCAGCGACTGCATCAACGCCCTGGACGCCGCCGTCGCCGCCTACGGCAGCATCAACCAGGTCAAGCAGTACCTGGACGCCAACATCTACGGCATCCTCAACAGCGGCGGCACCCTGCCCAACATCATCCCCGACTACGCCTCGCTGCGCTACTACATCCGCTGCGACCAGGAGTGGAAAACCCGCCGGGCGGTGGAGCGGATCAACCGCTGCGCCCAGGGGGCGGCGGACAGCATGGGGGCGGAGCTGAAGATCACCCAGTACCTCTGCCCCACCCAGCCCCTGCTGCTCAACGAGCCGCTGCTGAAGGCGTACGAGGACAACATGACCGCCCTGGGGGAGCCGGTGGTGGTGGAGGAGAGCAACCGCCTGTCCACCGACGCGGGCAATGTGAGCTTCCGGGTGCCCACCCTCCACGGCATGATCGGCATCCACAGCTGCCAGGGCCTGGACCTGCACACCGAGGAGTTCGCCGCCCAGACGGTTACCGAGAGCGGTCGGGAGGCCACCCGGCTGGGCGTCTGCGGCCTGGCGGGCGTGGGTTATGACCTGCTGACAAAGCCCGAGCTTCTGGCCGCCGTCCGGGCCGACTTCGACCGGGGCATCCGGGAGCAGAACGAGAAAGGAGTTTGACCATGCTGCTGCATAATTCTGTTACGGAGGATCCCACCATCTGGGCGGGCCTGAACCATCCGGAGCTCTCCCTGGAGGATGTGGACATTGCGGTATTCGGCATCCCCTATGACGGGGGCGTCAGCTTCCGCTCCGGCACCTGCGAGGCGCCCCAGGAGCTGCGGAAGATCACCCACACCATCTCTCCCACTACCGAGGACTTCCGGGACATCTCCCCCCTGAAGGTGAAGGATCTGGGGGACTGCGTCGGAAAAGACCGGGACGAGATGTTCGCCGAGGCGGAGGAGCTGGTCTTCCAGGCCGTGAAGGCGGGCAAGTTCTTCACCATGATCGGCGGCGACCACTCGGTGACCATCCCCGTCCACCGGGGCATCAACCGGGCTGTGGATGAGGACTTCGGCATCATCCACATCGACGCCCACTTCGACCTCTGCCACGAGATGCACGGCGACACCCTCTCCCACGGCTCCACCGAGCGGCGGGCCACGGAGCTGTCCCACGTGGGGGACAGCGACCACCTCTACTTCCTGGGCATCCGCTCCATCGAGTCCGATGAGCTGGACTTCTACCACAGCAACAAGGTCAACGTCCTCTCCGCCGCGGAGATCGACCACCAAGGCGTCCCGGCGGTGCTGGAGCAGGTGGTGGGCCACATGAAACGCTTCTCCAAGGTCTACATCACCCTGGATATCGACTGCCTGGATCCCGCCTACGCCGCCGGCACCGGCACCCCGCAGTTCGGCGGCCTCACCGCCCGGCAGCTGCTGGACATCCTGAAGGGGCTCTTTGACGGCCTGAACATCATCGGCATGGACGTGGTGGAGGTGGCCCCCAAGCTGGATCCCTCCCTGGCCGCCCTGTTTGCCGCCCGGAAGATCGTTACCGAGTGCTGGGCACATCACTACTTCAAAACCTTAGCTCGCTGATGCAGTTGCTTCTGGGCTCCTTTTCTTTGTTTTTATCCGACGCAAATTTTGAGCTGGGCCTGCCGCCTTGACCCAGAATTTGACCCAGAACAGGAAAAATCCCGGCGGAGCGGAGAGGATACGACCTCCGGGATTTGGCAGATTTCCGGAACAAAGAAGCCCAAAAAGTGCCTGAAATCAACAGATTGAACCGCCGGTAACAGCTCATAACCCGGAGGTCGAACGTTCAAATC
>DWYU01000141.1 GCA_019118505.1 Candidatus Oscillibacter excrementavium | reverse complement strand
CCCCGGCATCTGCCGGGGCGCCTCTCTGCGTATCTATCGGAGATTTGGAAAGGCGCCGTCAGGAGAACTGGGCGTCATACAGGGACCGGTAGATGCCGCCGGCATCCAGCAGCTGCTGGTGGGTGCCCTGTTCGGCGATCCGGCCGTCCTGCAGCACCAGGATGCGGTCCGCCGCGCGCACCGTGGCCAGCCGGTGGGCGATGAGAAAGCAGGTGCGGCCCTTCCGCAGCCGCTCCAGGGCGGCGCTGATCTGCTCCTCGGTCTCCGGATCCACGTCCGAGGTGGCCTCGTCCAGGATGACGATGTCCGCGTCGGACAGGAAGCAGCGGGCCAGGGCCAGCAGCTGCCGCTGGCCCTTGGAGAGGCCGGCGCCGCTGTCGGTGAGCACGGTGTCGTATCCCTCCGGCAGGGAGGACAGGAAGGGGTGGATGCAGGCCGCCCGGGCGGCGGCCTCGATCTGGGCGCGGGTGGCGCCCGGCACGCCGTAGGCGATGTTCTCCGCGATGGTGCCGCCGCACAGCCAGCCGTCCTGCAGCACGATGGCCAGGCGGCGCCGGAGGCCGTCCCGGGTGTACTGCTGGAGGGGCAGTCCGTCGATGGTGATGGTGCCCTTCTGGGGCGTATAGAACCGCAGCAGGAGGGAGACCAGGGTGGTCTTGCCGGCCCCGGTGGGCCCCACCACGGCCACCATGCTGCCGGCGGGGATGTCCACGCTGAAATCCCGCAGCACCGGGTGGGCGGGGTCATAGCCGAAGTCCACATGGCGGAAGGAGATGGCACCGGAGAGTCTGCCCGGCTCCCGGGCCCCCGGCAGGTCGCCGTCCTCCGGCGGCTGGTCCAGCAGATCCAGCACCCGCTCCGCCGCGGCCACAGAGGCCTGCAGGTCGCTGAGGAGTTCCGCCGTCTCCCGGATGGGGCCGGAGAACTTGCGGGAGTACAGCACGAAGGAGGACAGCGCCCCCAGGGACAGCCCGCCTCCCAGATACAGCAGGGCGCCAAAGACGCTGATGGCCGCCAGGGACAGGTTGTTGATCAGATTGACGGAGGGGCCCAGGGCCGTGCTGGCACAGTCGGCCCGGTAGTAGGTCTCGGAGGCGGCGTCGTTTTTCTCGGCGAACTGCCGGAGATCCGCCGCCTCCACTCCATAGACCCGAATGGCCCGCTGGCGGCTGACCCGCTCCTCCGCAAAGCCGTTCAGGGCCCCCAGCTCCTGGGAGCGGCGGCGGAACAGAGGGTGGATGTGCTTCATCTGGAGCCGCGTCAGCAGGACGGAGAGCGGCACGGTCACGAAGAACACGCCGGAGAGCAGGGGAGAGAGCATCAGCAGCATCCCGAAGGAGCCGATGACCGTCAGCAGGCTGGTGCCGATCTGGAGGAGATCGGTGGACAGGGCGGCGTTGACGGTGTCCACATCGTAGCAGACCCGGCTGATCAGGTCCCCTGCCGGGTGGGTGTCGAAATACTGGACCGGCAGCTCACTGATCCGCTGAAAGGCCGCCTTCCGCAGCGCGTAGGACACGGACTGCCCCACCCGCACCAGGGCGGCGGAGGCGCCGTAGCTGCAAACAGCGGACAGGACAGCGGCGCCGAGACCTGCGGCGCAGCACCGCAGCACCGCGGGCAGGTCCGCGGCTCCCGGCGTGGTCCCGATGGCCTCCACCGCCCAGCCCGCCACCAGGGGCACCAGCAGCGCCAGCAGGCCGGACAGAGCGGCCAGCGCCGCTGCCCCCGCCAGGGGCAGCGCCTGGGGCCGCAGGAATCGGCCCATCCGGCGGAACAGATGCCGTTTCATCCGGCGTCACCTCCCATCTGAAGCCTTGCCATGCGCTGATAGCGCCGGCAGGAGGCCAGCAGCTCCTGGTGGCGGCCCTGGGCGTCGATACGGCCGTTTTCCAGCACCAGGATGCAGTCCGCCTCCCGCACGGCGGACACCCGCTCGGAGATCACCACCAGGGTGGTGTCGGGGAAGTCCCGCCGCAGCGCCTGCCGCAGCGCGGCGGCCGTGGCGTAGTCCAGAGCGCTGTCGGCGTTGTCCAGCACCAGGATCTCCGGCCGGCCCGCCAGGGCCCGGGCGATCAGCAGCCGCTGCCGCTGGCCGCCGGAGAGATTGGCGCCGCCCAGGTCCAGCGGCGTGTCCAGCCCCTGGGGCAGCCGGGAGATAAAGGACCAGGCCTGGGCCGTCCGGGCGGCGGCCTCCACTGCCGGACGGGGAAGGTCCCGCAGGAAGGCGATGTTTTCGCCGATGGTGCCGCGGATCAGATCGTCGCTTTGAAAGACCACACCGAAGCGGCTCTGAAGAGCCCGGCGGTCCTGGGCCTTTACGTCCGTCCCGTCCACCCAGACCACGCCCCGGTCCGCGTCATACAGCCGCAGCAGCAGGGCGGCCAGCGTACTCTTGCCGCTGCCGGTGGGGCCCAGGATCCCCAGCATCCCGCCCCGGCGCAGGAGAAAGGACGCCTCCTCCACATCCGGCTTGGTCCCCTGATAGGAGAATGTGACGCGGTCCATGCCCAGAAAACCGCCGCCGGCGGGCTGGGGGGCTGTCCGCCGCTGCTGCTCCGGGGCCAGCAGGACCTCCTGGATCCGGCGGGCGGAGGCGGCGCCCTTGCTGACCTTCACGAACACCTTGGCAAGCCCCAGCGTGGCGCTTTGGATCAGGGTGAAGTAGGTCATGAAGGCGACGATCTGCCCGGGGGGCATCAGCCCGGCGTTGACCCGCAGGGCCCCCACCAGAACCACCAGGATGAGCCCGGCGTTCAGCAGCAGATCGGTTATGGGATTTGCCAGCGCCATGACCTGCCCGGCCCGCTCCTCCGCCTGCCGCTGGGCCTGATTGGCCGCGTCAAAGCGCTCCCGCTCCCGGGCCTGGCAGGCCAGGGCCTTCACCACCCGCACCCCGGCGGCGTTCTCCCGGAGGATGCGCACCACCGTGTCCACAGGCGCCTGGGCCCTGGTGTAGTGGGGGATCCCCCGCCGGGTCACCAGCGTGATGGTGAGAAAGGTGAGAAGGCTCACCGCCAGCTGCACCAGCGCCAGAGAGGGTTCCAGCAGAAAGGTCAGCACCAATCCGCCCAGCACCAGCATGGGGGCCCGGATGCCGCCCCGCTGGACCTTGTCAAACATCTGGTGGACATTGTAGGTGTCATTGGTGAGGCGGGACACCAGGGAGGAGGGGGAGAAGCGGTCCGCCTGGGCGCAGGAGAGCCCCTGGATCCGGCGGTAGAGATCCTGGCGCAGCACCCGGGTCATCTCCATGGAGACCCAGGCGGCCATCCGGTTGGCAGTGATGTTGCAGCCCGCCGCCCCAAGGGCCAGCAGCGCCATCCAGCCGCCGGTCCGCCAGATGGCGGCGGTATCTCCGGCGGGCACCAGATCGTCGATGACCCTTGCCAGCAGGAGGGGGAGGATCAGCTCCAGGATCGCCGCGGTGAATTTGATGGCAGCCCCTGCGGCGACCCGCAGGGCGTGGGGGCGCAGATAGCCCAGGACTGTTTTCATGGCACGCCTCTTTTCCAATGTGCAGACCGTCTCTTGCGGCTCTTTGAATGAGACAAATACAGGGCCCGCGCGGGATGAGGAGCGCATCCCGCGCGGGCCGAGCGCCGGCGCTTATGAATAACAGGCGCCCAGGCCGTCTGTCAGGGCATCGTATGCCCGCTTTACCTTGTCGTAATTCTTGTCCCGGTCCAGGACCACGCCCCGGCCCACGCCGTCCACGATCAGGCCCAGTCCGATCTGGTCCAGGCGGCTGTCCAGCTCCGCCAGCAGCGCGGGAGCGGAGCCGGGTTCGGTGGAGCGGCCGTCGAAGATGATGTGGAAGTAGACCTCCTCCAGCCCCTGCTTCTTGGCCATCTCGCAGATGGCCAGGGGATAGTCGATGCACCCGTGGGAGGATTTGTGGGTGAGGTAGGCCAGAAGATGCAGGGAGGCGTGGTTCCGCTTGGCGTGTTCGATGGCCTCCAGAAAGACCGGATTGCGGGCGAAGGAGCCGTCCTTCACCGCCGCGTCCAGCCGCACGTCGTCCTGCATGACGCACCGGCCGGCCCCCAGGTTGGAGTGTCCGGCCTCTGAGTTGCCGGCCTTGCCGGTCCCCAGGCCCACGTATTCGCCGGAGGCGTGCAGGCGGCACCAGGAGCGGTTTCCCAAAAGGGAATCCCAGTAGGGGGTGTGGGCAAGGTGGATGGCATCGCCGTCATCGCCGGTGCCCAGGCCCCAGCCGTCGCAGATGATGAGGAGCATCTTCCGCCCCTGGCCCCAGGCGTGGCTCTCCGTCAGGGAGCGGCCCGTCATCTCCGGGGGCTGGGGGATCCCCATGACGTCCAAAACCGTGGGCGCCACATCGCAGAGGGCGCCGTCCCGCAGGGGGATGGGGCCTGTCTGGCGGGAGTCCATCAGGATAAAGGGCACCAGATTGGTGGTGTGGGCGCCGTCGGGCTTGCCGGCGGCGGTGTACAGCTTTTCGATGTTGCCGTGGTCCGCGGTGACGGCCACCACGTAGTCCCGGGCCAGAGCGGCCTCCACCACCTGCTCCAGGGCCCGGCTGACGTGGCCGCAGGCCTCCAGCTTGGCGGCGGTGTTCTGGGTGTGGCCGATGACGTCGCCGTTGGCGAAGTTGGTGACGATAAAGTCGTATTTCCCCAGGGCGTCCGTCACGGTCCGGGCCACCTCCGGCAGGGACAGCTCCGGCTTCTGGTCAAAGTCGATGCCCTTGGGAGAGGGGATGCACACATCCTCCTCGCCGGGGAAGGGGGCGTTTTCCCCGCCGTTGAAGAAAAAGGTCACATGGGCGAACTTCTCGGACTCCGCGCAGTGGAACTGGCTTTTTCCGGCCTCGGAGAGGACCTGGGCCAGGGGCCTTGCCACGTGCTCCGGGGCAAAGGCGATGGGCAGGTGCTTGAACTTGTCGTGGTACAGCGTCAGGATGGCGAAATACAGATCCTTCAGCTTCCGGCGCTCCACGGCCTGGAAATCGTCCTCCGTGAACAGTTCCGTCAGCTCGATCTCCCGCTCGCCCCGGCGGCAGCAGAAGACCACCGCGTCGTGATCCCGGATGCGGCCGACGGGGGCGCCGTGCTCGGTCAGCACCATGGGCTCCAGATGATAGTCGTCCAGCCCCGCGGCATAGGCCTGTCGGACGGCCTCCGCCAGCTGGGTGCCGCCGTGATTGGATGCAGACATCAAAAGACCTCCCTCATGTTTCCGGCCGTCTTTACAGCGGACAGCCGAGTATTGCAAACGTTTGCGGATTTTTCTGATTTTATTTTAGAATATCCGCCTGTCATTTGTCAAGTCGGCGCCTGCCAAAGAATCTTCGGTAGATTTGGAGGAATCACTATATTATAAAATTTTTCAGAGATATTGACAAGTTTGAGAAAATTCTATATGCTGTTCAATAAGATCAGAGAAATCGACAGTTCGATGGATCTTAACAGCATCAAAACGGAAACGTTTACGCAACAGAACCGGCTCAGGCATGGACCGATGGAAAGGACAGAGATCATGAAAAACGTGACACTGAAGGATGTGGCCAAGGCCGCCGGTGTCTCTTATGCAACGGTATCCCGGGCTCTGTCGGGAAGCAGCCAGATCGGAAAGAGCACGCGGGAGCGGATCGTCCGCCTGTGCGACGAGATGGGGTATACGGGGAACTATGTGGCCCGCTCCATGGTGATGAAAAAGACGGATCTCCTGGGGCTGGTGGTACCGGCCATTGAAAATGAGTTCATGTCCCAGCTGGCCTACTATGTGGAGATGAGCGCCCGGGCCCGGGGCTACAACATCATGCTGTGCGACTCGGAGCCGGATTTGAAGCAGGAGGAGATGGTGTTCAAGCTGCTGCTGGGCCGGCGGGTGGACGGCATCCTGATCGTCCCCCAGTCTCCTGCCACCTATGAGAAGATCGCCCCGCTGCTGGAGCAGATCCCCGCGGTGTTTCTCAGCGAGAACCTGCGGGACCAGCCCCAGAGCTATGTGTCCGTGGACAACAGCCGGGGCACCTATCTGGGGGTGGAGTACCTCTACGGCCTGGGCCACCGGGACATCCTGTACTTCGGCTGCCGGAACTCCACCACCCATCAGCTCCGGGCGGAGGGGTATCTGCGGGCCTGCCAGCAATTCGGCCTGGAGCCCCGGATCCACCACAGCGACTTTGCCCGGTCCTCCATCGAGAACGGCTATCAGCTGGCCAAGGAGCTGTTCGCAAAGCCCATCGACTACACGGCGATCTTCGCCTCCACGGACTCCAACGCGCTGGGCATCCTGAAGGCGGCCGACGAGCTCCACATCCGTATCCCGGAGGATCTCTCCCTCATCGGCTTTGACAACATCCCCTCCACTGCGCTGCCGCGCATCGACCTCACCACCATTGAGCAGCCGAAAAAGGACATGGCCGTCCAGGCGGTGGAGATGCTGCTGGACAAGATCGAAAAGGGGACCCAGGGCTATGTCCACCAGATTCTGATGCCCAGTCTGGTCCAGCGCGGGACCTGCCGCCCGCTGACATAGGGACGGGACACACAGAAAAAGCACCGCCGGCGGGCGGTGCTTTTTTGGCGGCAGGCTCCGGGAAGAGGGAGGCGTCAGAGCTTCACGATAATATCCAGCAGGATGTCGGCACTGGCATCCCCCTTGTCCGAGGCATGGTTCATGTGGCTGTAGATCTCCCGGTACTTCAGGATCTTCTTCAGGTCATCCGAGGAGAAGAGCTCCGCGATGGACCGGTGGAACTGGACGTTCAGGGTGTTTTCCAGCTTCTTGACCCGGGTGGCCTCCTCATAGACCTTGGCCTGGTTCTTCTCCAGATTTTCCATGCAGACCAGCAGGCCGTTGGCCATTTCCAGCAGGGTGCCGGCCATCTGCTGGAGGTGCTCGTCCGGCTCGATCTCATAGATCCGCAGCTCCTTCACCGTGGTCCAGGCGTAGTCCGCCAGATCGTCCACGGAGGAGGACAGGCGGAACAGGTCCTCCCGGTCGATGGGGGTGATGAAGGTGCGGTTGATGTCCTCCACCAGCTCCCGGCGGACGGCGTCTGCCTCCTTCTCCTTGGTCTTGACAAAGTCTCCCTTTTCCTGGGTGGGCTCCGCGCAGTATTGGCAGAGGGCCTCCACCGCGTCCCGGATCACCTCCATCTGTTGGATCAGCAGACTGTAAAAATTGAGACTTCCCTTTCGCTTGCGGATTTGCATTTTTGAAAGGCCTCCTTTGCAAATTAGAAAATCAGAGAGAACAGCAGGTAGAGCAGCGCGCCCAGGGCCCCGGCGATGGGGATGGTGATGAACCAGGAGAGGAGGATCCGCTTTGCCACCAGCCAGTGGACGGACTTGTAATGCTCCGCCGCGCCCACCCCCATGATGGAGGAGGAGACGATCTGGCTGGCAGACACCGGCGCCCCCAGCAGGGAAGAGGCCAGAATCACGGACCCGGCAGTGAGCTGGGAGGCGAAGGAGTGGATGGGCTGGACCTTGTAGATGCCGGTGCCCACGGTCTTGATGATCTTGAAGCCGCCGAAGGCGATGCCGCAGGCCAGGCAGGCTGCCGCGCAGAGGATCGACCAGAGGGGGATCCCGGAGACGTCTCCGCCGTAGATGCCGATCAGGATCAGGATGATGCCGATGGATTTCTGGGAGTCGTTGAAAGAGTGGTTGAAGGCCAGGAAGGTCATGTTGACCCACTGGGCGTATGTAAAGAACTTGTTGACGCCCACCCCCGCGTGGCGGGTCAGCCGCAGCAGCAGCTTCAGGATGAGAAAGCCCAGGCAGAAGCTGACCGCCGGCGTCAGGAAGATCATCAGCACCACCCGGCCCCAGAAATACGACCAGGCGATGGCACCGGTTCCAAAGGCGGCCAGCCCGGCTCCCACCACGCCGCCGATCAGGGAGTGGGAGGACGAGGCGGGGATCCCGAACTTCCAGGTGGTGAGGTTCCAGGCGATCGCGGCCAGGATCCCGGCGGTGATGAAGGCCAGGGCCGTGCTCTGGGTCCCGGGGGCGGTGTAGAACGACTCGCCCACCAGCTTTTGGATGGTGCCGGAGACGCTGGCCCCCACCACCAGAATGGCCAGCGGGGAGAGAAATTCCACGACGGCCGCCCAGGCCAGGGCCGGATGAGGCTTCATGGCGCGGCTGGCGATCAGCGTTGCCACCACATTGCAGCCGTCGTGGAAGCCGTTCACATAGGTAAAGACAAAGACCAGACACGTTAAGACGCAGAAAGAAACCGTGGACAACAACCAAATCCCTCCTGATCGCAAACGTTTTCGAAATACGGACAAAAAAAGAAAGCCGCTTTTTTCAAAGTATGGAACAAACAGCGCGGAAAGTCAATATCTCACAGGAGATAAGCAAAAATCTTATGCAGGATAGCAAGATTTTCGAAAGCGAAATTGTGAAAAGTAACAACTAAAACGTTTGCACATCAGCCGCGGGAATCAAGGGCCTGTTTCCGGTGCCCGGCGGATTTCCGCCCCGTTGCAAGGCACTGCAAAATGCGGTAAACTGAAAACCATACAAGCCTGTTGGGAGGAACGACATATGGAATATCGTCAGCTGGGCCGGACCGGCCTGCGGGTCAGCGAGATCGGCATGGGCTGCGAGGGCTTTGTGGACAAGCCCTATGAGCAGGTGGAGGAACTGGTGGATGCCATGGAGGCGGGCGGGGTCAACTGCATCGACCTGTACGCCCCCAATCCGGAGTTCCGCTCCAATCTGGGACGGGCCCTGCGTGGCCGGCGGGAGAAGTTCATACTCCAGGCCCATCTGTGCACCATCTGGAAGGACGGCCAGTACAAGCGCACCCGGGATCTGGCGGAGGTGAAGGAGGGCTTTGCGGACCAGCTCCGGCGGCTGGAGACGGACCACGCGGAGATCGGCATGATCCACTACGTGGACTCCCTGGCGGACTGGGAGACGGTGCGCGCCAACGGCGTCCTGGACTACGCCCGGCAGCTGAAGGCCCAGGGGGTGATCCGGGCCATCGGCCTCTCCAGCCACAATCCGGAGGTGGCTCTGGAGGCGGTGAACAGCGGCGCCATCGAGGTGCTGATGTTCTCCGTCAACCCCTGCTACGACCTCCAGCCGGCGGGGGAGGACGTGGAGCAGCTGTGGAACGAGAAGAATTACCAACAGCCCCTGGTGAACATGGATCCCCAGCGGCAGGCCCTGTATGAGACCTGCCAGCGGCTGGGGGTGGGCATCACGGTGATGAAGGCATTCGGAGGCGGGGATCTCCTCAACGCTGAGCTCTCCCCGGCGGGGAGGGCCCTGACCCTCTATCAGTGCCTTCACTACGCTCTGACCCGGCCCGCCGTGGCCTCCGTCATGTCCGGGGCACGCACGCTGGAGGAGCTGAAAACCAGCATCGCCTATGAGGAGGCCCCGGAGGCAGAGCGGGACTACGCCGCCGCCCTGGCCGCCCTGCCCAGGATCAGCTGGGTGGGCCACTGCATGTACTGCGGCCACTGCGCACCCTGCCCGGCAGGGATCGACGTGGCCAACGTCACCAAGTTCCTGAACCTGGCCCGGGCCCAGGGAGAGGTGCCGGAGACCGTGCGGGAGCACTACGCGGTGCTGCCCCACCACGGCGGAGAGTGCCTCGCCTGCGGGGCCTGCGAGAAACGCTGTCCCTTCGGCGTCCCGGTGATAGAGAATATGCGCCGGGCGGCAGAGGTGTTCGGCGCATAAAAACGATGGTGCGGAGAGCGCGCGGGGGCCGCCTGCGCGCTCATTTTTTGGCTCGGCCAATAGCGGACGGTTCCCCGGGGCCCCTGTCCGACAGACAGGACAGCACCAGAAATGGTAAAACGTTTGCGCAAATTCACACATTTGGCGAGGATCTGGTAAGATAGCAAATAACACAAAAAATAAAAAATGCATTGGACGAATCTAACAATATTGCATAAAACTCAGAAAAAATTCATTGATATTCTGACGGAGTGGGTATATATTGAAAATAGCAGATACGCAAGCGTTTTCGAAAAAATGGGAATCTGCGAAAATTCAATATTTGGAAAGGGGAATTTTTATGTGTAGACGATCCCTCCGGCAGACCCGAAAACGGCTGTTAAGCCTGCTCCTGTGTATTGCGATGGCCTCCTCGCTGCTGGTGACGACAGCGGCGGCAAAGGGGCCTGAGGACGCTGTGGCGCCTGTATACAACGCCGCGAAGGACGTCTATGAGATCAGCACCCCCGCCCAGCTGATGTACCTCTCCGGCACCTGGAAGGAGGGCGCGCCCCGGGACGGGGACTATGTGCTGACAGCGGACATCGACATGGCCGGCTGGGAGGGCTTCCGGCCCATCGCCTCCGAGAAGGAGGAGGGCTATTTGGGGACCTTCGACGGCCAGTACCATGTGATCCGCAACCTGACCATCGACTACCCCAAGAAGTACGTGGGCCTGTTCGGCTATGTGGGCAACGAGAATGACCAGGCCTATGTGAAGAACGTGGCCATGATCAACTGCGAGATCCGGGGCCAGCAGAACGTGGGCGGCATCGCCGGCGTCACCTACGGCACCATTACCGGCTGCGTGGTCACCGGCCACGTTTGGGTGGATGACCTGTCCAACTCCCACACCAGCGGCGGCATCGCCGGAAAGGTGAAGGAGGGCGAGGGCCCCATCATCGGCCACGTGGAGAACTGCTACATCAACGCGGACCTGGAGGCCCCCTATGACGTGGGCGGCGTGGCCGGCATCCAGGACGGCGGCGGCTTCGTGGGCAACTGCTTTGCGGCCGGCACCGTCAGCGCCTATGGCGAGAACGGCTCCGCCGGCGGCATTGCCGGTTCCTTCAACGCCGGCGACCGGATCGTCGGCTGCGTCTCCGCGCAGACCTCCATCTCCGGCACCAAGAACGTGGATAAGATCGTGGGCCAGCTGGACGACGAGGCGGCCACCAACATCTCCGGCAACATCGCCTGGGAGGGCACTCTTCTGGCCGGCAACGAGCCCGCCTTCCAGCCCATCCAGTGGGAGGACCTCTCCGCGGACGCCCTGCACCAGAAGCAGACCTATGTGGACCTGGGCTGGGACTTCAACAATGCCTGGATCTGGAGCGACAGTCTGCGCCAGCCCATCCTGAAGGGCTATGATCTCGCCATCTTTGAGGCGGTGGACTTTACCATGGACGGTCCCCGGATCATCTCCCGGGCCGTGAACGACGTGGATCAGAACGCCAAGGCAACCGTGACCGCCCGTGTGGCGGGCGCCTCCAGCGTGACGGGCGCGGTGCTGCACTACGGCTACACTGCGGACGATCTGTCCAAGCAGCTGCCCATGACGGTCTCCGGCACCACCTGCACGGTGGATCTGCCCTCTGACAAGGCGGGCGACCTGTTCTACTACCTGGAGATCCAGGCGGACGGCCAGACCCTCACCAAGCCCTATGACAAGACGGCCCCCATCCAGGTCTTTGTGGATGACGGCAGCATCCTGGGTGAGCCCAGCCAGATCACCATGACCCCGGACACCACCCAGGGGAACCTGCGGTTCAGCTGGATCACCGTGCCGGAGGTCAAGAACTCTGTGATCCAGTACAAAAAGCAGGGGGAGAGCAGCTGGAAGACCGTCCGCGGCACCAGCTACGTGGATGCCGTGACCCCCGGCTGGAAGGAGCTGGCTACCCACCAGGCGGTGCTGAAGGACCTGGAGCCCGACGCCATGTACGTCTACCGGGTGGGCGACGGCGGCCAGTTCATGAGTGAGGAGCACACCTTCAAGGCCCCCACCTCGCCGGACGCCGATGAGTTCTCCTTCATCTTCGTCTCCGATCCCCAGTCCGTCTCCACGGACGACTACATGTCCTTCAAGAAGAGCATGGACTACGCCACCACTCTGGTGACGCCGGAGTTCATCATGAGCGGCGGCGACACCACCCAGGACGGCTACAAGGCCACCGAGTGGGAGGCCTGCTTCGAGGTCATGGGCGACTACTACGCCACCATCCCCACCATCACCGTCCCCGGCAACCATGAGATGAAGGGCGACTGGGGCTTCGTCTCCTTCGCCCAGCGGTTCAACATGCCCGGCGGCGGCAGCGGCACGGAGTTCGACAACACCATCGGCTGCATCGAGTACGGCGATGCCTGCATCGTGGTCATCAACACCGAGGTGACGCCGCCGGAGGAGAAGGCGGACATCATCGCCAAGCAGCTCCAGTGGGCCAAGAAGTGCTACGAGAACTCCGACAAGAAGTGGCGCGTCATGCTGACCCACGCCGGCCCCTACACCTCCAATCATCCGGCCTCCGAGGTCATTGACTACTTCATCAACGACTCCGAGTGGTCCATCGACGCCCTGGGCGTGGACCTGTTCCTGAACGGCCACGACCACATCTACATCCGGGCCACCGCCGCCAATGACATCAAGGTCAACACCGGCGACGGCACCACCTACATCACCGGCGGCACCGTGGGCAACAAGTACTATGAGTACCTGCCGGACCGCAGCGACTACGCCACCGACTGCTATGTGGATGACGAGGACCAGCAGGTGTTCTCCATCATCACCATCTCCGAGGACGCCATCACCGGCACCGCCTACCAGTGCGCTGACAGCGACACCGACGAGAAGGAGGAGATGGATGCCTGGAACAACTGGAAGGTTGTGGACACCTATGAGATCCGCAACACCGTCCGGGACGGCAAGAAGGTCACCGACTACACCGACGTGGACAGCGGCGACTGGTTCTACGACGGCGCGGCCTATGTGACGGAGCACAAGCTGGTCTCCGGCGAGGAGCCCTATGTGTTCGGCGGCGGCGAGGTCATCACCCGGGCCGAGGCCGCCCAGGCCATCTACAACCTGGCCGGCCAGCCGGACTGCACCATGACGACCCAATTCTCCGACGTGGATGAGCGCAGCCAGCAGCGGGACGCCATCTCCTGGGTCGCCCAGCAGGGGATCATGCGGGGCATCAGCGCCAGCGTGTTTGCGCCTGACCGGCCCCTGACCCGGGGCATGTTCGCCACAATCCTGGCCCGCTACGCCAAGCTCCAGGGGAAGGACATGACGCCGTCTGTGGATCTGAGCAAGTTCCTGGACGCCGCCACCATCCCCAACGCCTATGCGGAGGGCATCAGCTGGTGCGCCGCCACCGGTATTGTGAAGGGCCGCGCCGACGGGACGTTCGCCTCGCAGGCCAGCCTGACCCGGGCGCATCTGTCCGTGATGCTGATGCGGTTTGCCCAGATGGACGCCTGAACCCGGAACACTTCAGGAGACCAGAAGCGGACGCGGCTGCAAGGAACGCAGCCCGTTGAGAAACGCACAGACAAAGAGGCCGTGGGATCGCGGGATCCCACGGCCTCTTGTCGCACCGGCGGCCCGGCGGACGCCGGCGGGACGTGTAGGGAGCATCGGAGAATACATAGGAAAAACCTATCCATCTGGATTTATAATAAGTATTTTACATATGATCTCCGCCGTGCAATAATGCAGCCATGGAAAACCAGGCCCCGCTGCGGCAGGGCCGACAGACGAAAAAAGGAGCGGAGATACGATGGAACAGCAGATGTTAGCGGGAAAGGTCGCCATCATCACCGGCGCCAGCTACGGCATGGGCCGGTCCATGGCGGAGCTGTTTGCGGAGGAGGGGGCCGCGGTGGTCATCACCGCCCGGCACCAGGAGAAGCTGGACGAGGTGGTGAACACCATCCGTGCCAAGGGCGGCAGGGCTGTGGGTGTGGTGGCCGACGTGTGCTCCACCGAGGACACGAAAAAGGTCTTTGACACGGCCCTGAAGGAGTTCGGCGACGTGGACATCCTCATCAACAACGCCGGCATCGGGGAGCAGAAGCTCATCGATGAGACGGACGACGACTGGATGATGTACGTGATGAACACCAACCTGGGCGGCCCCATGCGGTACATCCGGGAGGCGTTGAAGATCTTCCTGCCCAAGAATGACGGTGTCATCATCAACATCTCCTCCGTCAACGGCACCCGGCCCTTCTGCGGCGCCACCTACACCTCCACCAAGGGGGCCCTGAACACCCTGACCAAGAACGTGGCCATGCGGCTGGTGGACACCAACATCCGCTGCAATGCGGTGGCGCCGGGCGCCACCGTCACCCCGGCCCATCTGGCCAACAAGGCCGGCGAGCAGCCCGGCGGCGCGGAGATGCTGAAGTACAGCGGCCACTTCGTCTACTTCCCCGGCCCGGAGTGCGACCCCATGGACCAGGCCTACGCCTGCCTGTTCCTGGCCAGCAAGATGGGCCGGGCCGTCCGGGGACAGGTCATCCAGGTCTGCAACGGCGCGTTCCTGTAAGTGGACCGACGATCCAGCGGCATCCCTTGGAAAAAGAGGGATGCCGCTTTATCATAGCTTTTAGCTATTTGTATCCATGTGATATAAGTATTTGCAATCAAGAGACGGCGGACCTATACTGGACCCGTGAAAGAAACGCCCCCGTGAGAAAGAAGGGAACCGATCCATGAATCATCTGTGGAGCCTGCTGGCGGAGTCCTTCTGGCAGATTCTGCTGCCGGGACTGACCATGACCATCCCGCTGACGGCCATTTCCTTTTCCATCGCCCTGGTCATTGCGGTGGCTGTGGCCCTGGTCCAGTTTGCCAGGGTGCCGGCGGCCCGGCAGATCGCCCGGTTCTATATCTGGGTCATCCGGGGAACGCCGCTGCTGGTGCAGCTGTTCGTGGTGTTCTACGGCCTGCCTCACATCGGCATTCTGATCGACGCCTTTCCGGCTGCGGTCATCGTGTTTTCCATCAACCAGGGGGCCTACTGCGCGGAGACCATCCGGGCCGCGCTGGAGTCCGTCCCGCCGGGCCAGCTGGAGGCGGCGGAGTGCGCGGGAATGACCTGGGGCCAGTCCATCCGGCGGATCGTGCTGCCCCAGGCCCTGCGGACCGCGTTCCCGCCCCTGTCCAACTCTCTGATCGGCATGGTGAAGGACACCTCCCTGGCCTCCAACATCACGGTGGTGGAGATGTTCATGGCCACGGAGCGGATCGTGGCCCGGACGGCGGAGCCCCTGGCCCTGTACATCGAGGTGGGCGTGATTTACCTGCTGTTCTGCACGGTGCTGACCAAGCTCCAGCGGGCGGGAGAGAAGAGGCTGCGTGTCTATGGATAAAGGAGGAGGTCCCGTGCTGGAAGTGAAGAACATCCAAAAGTCCTTCGGCGATCTGGAGGTCCTCAAAGGCGTGGACTTGCAAGTCAACAAGGGGGATGTGGTGGCCATCCTGGGCCCCAGCGGCTCCGGAAAGACCACCCTGCTGCGGTGCATGAACTTCCTGGAGCGGGCGGACGGCGGCACGCTGACCTTTGACGGGGAGAGCCTCCCATTTCAGAAGATCACAAAAAAAGATGTGGTCCGCCTGCGGAAAAAGACCGGCTTCGTCTTTCAGGACTACAACCTGTTCCGCAACAAGACCGCTTTGCAGAATGTGACGGAGGGGCTGATGATCGGCAGAAAGCTGCCGAAGGCCCAGGCCGTGGAGCTGGGGGAGCAGGCTCTGGAGAAGGTGGGGATGCTGGACCACCGGGACTACTACCCCAGTCAGCTCTCCGGCGGCCAGCAGCAGCGGGTGGCCATTGCCCGGGCCATTGCCACGAAACCGGAGATCATCTACTTTGACGAGCCCACCTCCGCCCTGGACCCGGAGCTGACCGGGGAGGTGCTGGCGGTCATGCGGACATTGGCGAACGAGGGCATGACCATGCTGGTGGTGACCCATGAGCTGGGTTTTGCCCGGCACGTGTCCAACAAGGTGATCTTCATGGAGCACGGCACCGTGGTGGAATCCGGGGATTCCTATTCCTTCTTCGAGCACCCCAGGGAAGCGCGCACCCGGGCTTTTTTGCAGACCCTCAGCGGGGAGCTGGTCCGGGCCTGCTGATGACCGTTTGCCGGAGGGAGATGACAAAGATGTGGAGAGATCCGCTTTCCGCGGAATCCGTGGAACAAAATCTGAGGGACGCCGGCTGTCCGGAGACGTTTGTGCGGTCGTTTCTGGCCCGCTATGCCACCAGCACGCCCTCTGAACAGATGCAGATGCTGCATGAACAGCGGGAGAGACTGCTGGAACAGCTGCACGACAGCCAAAAGCACCTGGACTGCATGGACTACCTCTGCTATCAGATCCGGAAGCAGTCCGGGACAGGGCGGCCGTAAAACCGGCGTCCGACGCCTGGGAGGGGGACTTATTCCGTTCCGCCTGGGGCGGCGTCCGGCTCCAGCATCCCGTGGAGGGACCGGAGAAAGGCGTCCGCCGCCTTGGAGAACATCTGGTACTTTTTCCAGACGATGCAGGCCGGTGCCTCCAGCGGCGGGTCAAAGGGGCGGAAGCACAGGTTGCTCTCCGCCGTGTTGATTAGTTTGTCCAGGCACAGGGCGTATCCCAGTCCCTCGTCCACCAGCAGCGAGGCATTGTAGACCAGGTTATAGGTGGCCACCACGCGGAGGGAGGAGAGGTCCTTCTTCATCCACTGGGACAGATAGGGGGCGTCGCCCCGCTGGTGGGAGATGATCAGCGGCTTGTCCCACAGATCCTCCGGGGTGATGTGGGACTTCTGCGCCAGGGGGGCGTCCCGCCGCATGAGGACCCCCCAGGTGTCCCGTGTGGGAAGCGGGAGGGATTCGTATTTCTGGGTGTCCACCGCGCCGAACAGCAGCCCGAAGTCGATCAGCCCCTTGTCCAGGTATTCCAGCACATACTCCGCGTTGCCGCTGGAGATGTGGTAGCGGATGTCCGGGTATTTTTTCTGGAGCTCCTTGGCGGCGCCGGCGAAGAAGCGGACCACATCGGTCTCGCCGGCCCCGATATACACATCCCCCACGATCACCTCGTCCGACCGGCTGATCTCGTCCTCTGTCCGCTTGACCAGGGACAGGATCTCCTCCGCCCGCTTGCGCAGGATCATCCCCTCCTCGGTCAGTACCACCTTGCGTGAGCCCTTGGTCCCCCGGATTAGCAGCTGCTTGCCCAGCTCCTCCTCCATGGCCTTCAGCTGGGTGGACAGGGTGGGCTGGGAGAGATGCAGGGATTCCGCCGCGGCGGAGATGCTCTGCTCCCGGGCTACTGCCAGAAAATAGTGCAGAACGCGCAGTTCCACGGTCACCGCCTCCTTTTGGCAGCAGTATAGCAGAAAATTCCATAAGGTTCAACTATGGTAACAAATAATATATAAATATTTGCTATTTCAAGAGAGGGCTGATACACTGGACCCATCAGAGAAGTGGCCCGGTGCCACGGAGAGGGGGACCTGCCATGGGGCAGAAGAGATATTGGATCGGGGGCTGCCTTCTGGCGCTGGCCCTGCTGCTGTCCGCCTGCGGAGACGGCGGCGGAACTGCGGCACCCGGCGGCGCGGAGGACCCGACGGCCGCTGCGGAACAGATGCCGGCGGACGGGACAGAACAGCGCCCGGAGGAAGCGGCACCGGAGGAGCCCGCGCCGGAGGAAGCGGCAGAGCCGCCCGCTCCGGCCGCCGATGCGGCCGCGCCTGCGGCGGAGACCTCACCGGCCGCGTCGGAGCCAGCCGCGCCGTCCGGCGGGGAGGCACAGCTGCCGGAAGCGCCCGCCCGGGAAGAGCCCCCAACGGAACCAGAGGGATCCCCCTCCGCTGTTCCGCCGGACCCGGAGAACCCAACAGAAGAAGAGGAGGAGCCTGTGATGAATCAGACAAGCATGAAGGTACAGATCGGAACCAGCAGCTTTACCGCAGTCCTGGAGCGCAACACGGCGGTGGACGCCCTGGTGGAGATGATGGAGGCTGGGCCGGTGACCATCCGGATGAGCGACTATGCCGGCTTTGAGAAGGTGGGCCCCCTGGGGACCAGCCTGCCTGCCAGCAACCGCCAGACCACCACCCAGGCCGGGGACATCGTGCTGTACCAGGGCAATCAGATTGTCATCTTTTACGGTTCCAACTCCTGGAGCTATACCCGGCTGGGAAGGGTGGAGGACCTCACCGGCTGGGAGGAGGTCCTGGGCAGCGGCGATGTGACCGTGACCTTCTCCCTGGAGGGGTGACACCATGGAGATTCTGGTGCTGAACGGCAGCCCCCGGCCAAATGGCAATACCGCCGCCATGGTGGAGGCCTTCGCGGAGGGGGCCCGGGAAAAGGGACATGCGGTCCATATCGTTCCGGTCTGTCAAATGCACATCGCCGGCTGTGTGGCCTGTGAATACTGCCATCAGGAGAGGTCTGGCCACGAGCGGCAGTGTGTGCAGCGGGGCCATCTTCGAGTATCAGAACTCCTTCCTGAACGATCTGCACCTGGAGAACATGGGGATCTTCTCCGCCTATGACAGGCAGAACAAGTCCCCGGAAAAACTGGAGGAGCTCCGGGAGTTCGGCAGGAGCCTGTGATCCCAGCTGTGCTTTTGCGACCATTCAACAACTTTCAGGAGGTAATTTGCCATGAAAAAGAGATGGCTTGCGGTCCTCGCGGCCCTTGCCCTGACTGCGGGGCTGATGGCCGGCTGCGGCTCTAACGGAGCGAACGCAGACGGCGGAAACGACGTCGCGGAGGGCAGCAATCCGGGGGAGACAGATCTGCTGGACAAGATCCAGGAGGCGGGCGTCATCGTGGTGGGCACGGAGGGCACCTATTCCCCCAACAGCTATCACGATGAGAACGGCGACCTGGTGGGCTTTGACGTGGACGTGGCCCGGGGCGTGGCGGACCACCTGGGGGTGGACATCCAGTTCGTGGAGGCGGAGTGGGACTCCCTGTTCGCCAGCATGGATTCCGGCCGGGTGGACATCGTGGTCAACGAGGTGGAGTACTCCGACGAGCGGGCGGTGAAGTACGACTTCTCCGAGCCCTACACCTATGTCCACGGCGCCCTGCTGGTGGCGGAGGACAACACGGACATCACCGGCTTTGACGCCCTGGAGGGCAAGCGGGCGGCCCAGAACCTGACCAGCAGCTGGGGCCAGGAGGCCGAGGGCTGCGGCGCGGAGCTGGTCAGCGTGGACTCCGTGGCGGAGGGGATCGAGCTGATTCTAAGCGGCCGGGCGGACTGTATGCTGAATGCGGAGACCGCCTTCTACGACTATATGAACAAGCACCCGGACGCCCCGGTGAAGATCGTGGCCGCGACGGACACCACCACGTCCTCCCAGATCCCCGTTCCCAAGGGAAATGAGCGGCTGGTGGAGGCCATCAACGAGGCCCTGGATGATATGTGTGCCTCCGGCCAGCTGGCACAGCTGTCGGAGCAGTATTTCGGCGCGGATGTCACCAGCGAGTAACCATTATACTGCCTTCTGCCCGCAATGGCCTTTGAGCCGCTGCGGGCAGCCGCATGACAGCAGAGAAGGGGAGAGAACCGATGACTTACGACTTTGACCAGATTTTGGACCGCCGGGGCACCCACGCCACCAAGTGGGACGTGGGACCCAATGAGCTGCCCATGTGGATCGCGGACATGGATTTCCCCACGGCGCCGGAGATCCAAGCGGCCATCCAGGCCCGGGCCGCCCACGGCGTCTACGGCTACACGGACATTCCGGAGGCGTGGTACGACGCCATCTGCGGCTGGTGGGGGAACCGGCACGGGTTCCGGATGGAGCGGGAGTGGCTGCTCTTCTCCACTGGCGTGGTGCCCACCATCTCCAGCGTGGTGCGGAAGCTCACCACACCGGGGGAGAATGTGCTGACAATGACCCCGGTATACGACATCTTTTTCCACTCCATCGAGAACAACGGCCGCCGGGTGTTGGAGTGCCCCCTGACTTACCAGCAGGGGGTGTACGGCATCGACTGGGAGGACCTGGAGCGGAAACTGGCGGACCCCCAGACCACCCTGATGATCCTCTGCAATCCCCACAACCCTGTGGGGAAGATCTGGGACCGGGAGACCCTGGCGCGGATCGGGGAGCTGTGCTGGGACCACCACGTCCTGGTGCTGTCGGATGAGATCCACTGCGACCTGACGCTCCCCGGACGGGATTACACGCCCTTTGCCGCGGTCTCGGAACACTGCCGTCAAAACAGCATCACCTGCATCGCGCCCACCAAGACCTTCAATCTGGCGGGACTCCAGACCTCGGCGGCGGTGGTTCCCGATCCGGTGCTGCGGCACAAGGTCTGGCGGGCCCTGAACACCGATGAGGTGGCGGAGCCCAACTGCTTTGCCGCGGAGGCGGCCGTGGCCGCCTTCATCTGCGGCGGCCCCTGGCTGGACGCGCTGCGGGCGTATCTGGCGGGAAACCGGCGGCAGGCACAGGCGTTCCTCAGCCGGGAACTGCCTCAGGTCCGCGCGGTGGACGCAGAGGCCACCTATCTCTTGTGGCTGGACTGCGGCCAGGCGGCGGAGCGGTCGGAGGAGTTGGCCTCCTTCATTCGTCAAAAGACGGGGCTGTATCTCTCCGCGGGCAGCGTCTACCGGGGCAACGGCAATCAATTCCTGCGCATGAACATCGCCTGTCCCCGCAGCCGGCTGCTGGACGGGCTGCAAAGGCTCCGGGAGGCGGTCCTGGCGTATGGGGGATAAGCCCGGAGCCGCTCCGGACGGAAAAAGGGGACACGCTCCGGCGTGTCCTCTTTTTGTCTCATTTTTGCTTTTACAAAAAGTTCTGACGCAGGCTCCCGGGGCCGGATTTGGCGAAGGCACCGGCCTTGAAAATTCAGGCCACGCCCACCCAGAAGGGGGCTATGCCCCCTTTAGTCCGAGGGGACCGGAGGGAAAGCAGGGCGCCTTTCCCACTGGAAGATCAGAGCAGCATGGCCAGCGTTCCCGCAGTGATCAGCGCCAGCCCCCAGCCGGACCGGACGGTGAGCCGCTCGTGGAACACCACATAGGAGAAGGCCACCGTCACCAGGATACTCAATTTGTCGATGGGCACCACCACGCTGGCTGGGCCATCCTGCAGCGCCCGGTAATAGCAGAGCCAGGAGGCTCCGGTGGCGAGTCCCGACAGGCAGATGAAGCCCAGTTCCCGGCGGGGCACCTGCCGCACCGCCGGAGCCTTGCCGGTCACCAGCACCATGACCCAGGCCATCACCAGCACCACGCCGGTGCGGATGGCGGTGCCCAGATTGGACTCCACGCCCTGGATGCCGATTTTGCCCAGGATGGCCGTCAGACTGGCGAACACAGCGGAGCCGAGGGCGTACAGCAGCCAGCCCTGTCCGCTGGCGGCGGCCCCGGCGGAGGCTTTTTTCTCGATCATCAGCAGGGTGCCCACGCCGATCAGCACCACGCCGATCCCCTGAAACAGGCCGATGGGCTCCCCCAGTAGCAGGAAGGCCAGCAGAATGGTCAGCACCGTGCTGGATTTGTCGATGGGCACCACCTTGTTGATGTCTCCGATCTGCAGCGCCCGGAAATAGCAGAGCCAGGAGGCCCCGGTGGCGAGCCCCGACAGGACCAGAAACAGCAGGGTGCCTCCGTCCAGAGACCGGAGCTGTGCCTGGGAGCCCACAAGGAACACCATGATCCAGGCAAACACCAGTACCACGATGGTGCGGATGGCGGTGGCCACGGTGGAGTCCGTCCGCCGGATGCCGCACTTGGCCAGAATGGCGGTCACGCCGGCGAAAAAGGCGGAGCCCGCCGCAAAGATCATCCACATGGAAATGTCACCTCTGTTGAGAGAAGATACGGGATGTATGGGGGCGGCGAAGCGGTGCACGGCTCACCTCCGGGAAGGAGGGCCATATACAAAAAATGCCCGGATGTCCTGCCGAATATCCGTCATCCGTCCGCGGGAGACCCGCTTTTCCGGAAATTCGTTGGCCCGATCATCGATGCGCACTTTATCTGCAAGATGATTATAGGAGCGGAGGAGCGGCCTGTCAAGGGCCGGGGAAGGCGCCGACCGTTCGGCTTGAAACGCGGAACGGGCAGTCCTCCCTGAGGAGAACTGCCCTTGCAGGTCCGCTGACGCGCAGCGGAAACCGCTATTTCAGCAGCGCGCTGGTCAGCCTGAGGATCTCCGGCGCCAGCGCCTCCCGCCGTTTCCGGGTGATGTGCGTGTAGAGCGGGTACGCGGCGGCAATGCCCGCCAGCCCGGCGATGCCGATGAAAACGCCGGGGAGGAACAGGGTGTCCCCCCAGACCATGGTGCAGCACATCCCGACACCCAAAACCAGCGCGCTGAGGATGCCCACCGCCAGAGCGGCAATCGTCCCGGGCCTCGAGGCGCTCCGGTCCAGCCGCCGGAGCTGCTCCATAGGGTCCTCCTCCCGGGGCAGATACTTCTGCCGGATCTGGCGGACCTCCTCCTGCTGCTTGGCAGAGTATTGATAGGTAAAGGTTTCCTGCTTGTCATCCATGTCAAGGACCTCCTGAAAAGGGAATTCAGCGGGTCGGCAGCAGCCGTCCCAGCTGCCGGCTTGCCCGGAGGATCATAAAGACCGCCGTGCCAAGGAGTATGGCGCACACGCCGGCGCCCGTGGCCGCCACCATGATCTGCCGGAAGGCCGGCTCTCCGCTGCCGCCGAACTGCGTCAGCATGGCGGTCTCCAGGGAGAGGAGGGAGACCAGGGCGGACGCCAGACCGACGATCTTCGATGCCGTCAGAACGGGGCTTCGATACCGCCGGTACTTCACAAGGTGGACCGCCGCCGCGATGACGGCGTAAAAGGCGTACAGCGCCACCGCGTAGATAAGATACCCCGGGTATTGAAAGGTCTCGTTTTTCTCGATCACCAGCACCACCACGCCGGACAGGGCCAGTGTCATGGGCAGGAGAATCGCCCCGCACAGCCGGTACCGCCGCCACTCCGAGACCGGCTCCTTGCCGAAGGCGCTCCGGTTCATGTGCCGCAGCAGCAGAAACCGTAGCACTGTCAGCAGGGCGTAATAGACCCCGAAGGTCCCGAACCACACGGAGCGGTACCAGGCCCCCAGAAAGAATTTCCACACCGCGTACAGCAGGTTGAATCCCAGGGACAGGTGCAGGGACACCTGCATCCGAAAGGGGGGATCGGACAGATACCGGTGGAGCCAGGGCCTTTGGTGCAGGTGGGCGGAGACGGCCCTGACCAGTCTTGGAATCTGCGCGCACACGATGACCAGGGTGTAAAAGGAGAGGACATAGGAGAGATACACCAGCGGGTTTTCCCCCTGGGCAAAGGCGAAGGCGTAGACCAGCAGCGCCGCGGAGACCGGGATCCCCAGCAGCGTCACGGCAGGCCCCGGAAACAACAGCTTAAGCAGGCGATTTTTCCATCGGCGCATCCGCACCCCTCCTCAGCCGAACTGTAAAGGAAGAACCCTTTCCGACCACGCTCTCCACAGAGATTTCACCGCCGATAATGTCCATCACCCGCTTTACCAGCGCCAGCCCCAGGCCATTGCCCTGGGCAGCGTGGGAGGGATCCCCCTGATAGAACTTCTCAAAGATGTGCCGGCCCACCTCCGGGGGAATGCCGCAGCCGGTGTCGGACACCCGGACCACGGCGTCCGCCCCCTCCGTCCGCAGAGACAGGGAGATCCGCCCCCCCGCCCCGGTGAATTTGACCGCGTTGGAAAACAGGTTGTTCCAGACCAGGGACAGCAGCTCCGCGTCAGTGGTCACGCGGACGTTCTCCTCCAGGTCCGTGTCGATGTCCAGCCCTTTATCCTCCCAGGCCTGCTCAAAGCCCAGCAGGCACTCGCACAGCTGTTCTCCCAGGTCATAGGTCTGTTGGGCCGGAAAGATCTGCTGGTTTTCCAGCTTGTTCAGCTTCAGGATGTTGGTGATGAGGCTGGCCAGTCTCCGGGCGGCCTCTGTCAGCTGCCTGGCGTAGTCCAGCCGCTGTTCCTCCGGCAGATCCGGCTGCTGAAGGAGCGTCCCGTAATTCTGGATCACCGCCAGCGGGGTCTTCAGCTCGTGGGACACGTTGGAGATGAAGTCCGTGCGGAGGGTCTCGATGCCGGACAGCTCCTGGGCCATCCGGTTGAAGGAGCCGATGATGGTGTCGAACCCGTCCAGGCTGTCGGCGCTGTGAATCGGCTGGATGCGGACGGAGAAATCTCCCCGCATGATCCGTTCCGCCCCCCGGACGATCCGCCGCACCGGCCGCCCCACGGTGAACCGCCGCCAGATTTCGTCCAAGATGGTGCACAGCAGGCTCAGCAGCAGGATGTTGGCAAAGGTGTATTTGGCCGCCTGCTCGATCACCGCCCGGGGCAGCTCCGCCTCCAGGCCCATGTCCCGCTGGACCTGCCCCAGAAACAGCAGCATACAGCAGGTGATGACAAAGCACATCAGCAGAAAGAAGATGCAGAACCGCCGGGCGGAAAACAGGAGCCGGCGGAGGCGCCGGCCGTCCCGCCCCCTCATGACAGCACCGCCTTGTAGCCCAGCCCGTGGACCGTGACGATGGAGAAGTCCTTGCAGTTGGCGAACTTCTCCCGCAGCTTCGCCATGTACACGTCCACCGTGCGCAGGCTGGAGGTGGAGTCCACGTCCCAGAACTCCTCCATCAGCTGAGACCGGGTGAAGGTCTTTTTGGGGTAGGAGAGGAGCTTGTACAGCAGGTTGAACTCCCGCACCGTCAGGGGGACTTCCGCCCCATCCAGATAGGCGGTGCGCTCGTCCGCGTCCAGGGTCAGCTTCCCGATCTCGATCTTCCGGCTGCTGGCGATCCTGGCCCGCCGCAGCAGCGCGCCGATGCGCAGCAGCAGCTCCTCCAGATCCACGGGCTTCACCATGTAGTCGTCGATCCCCATGCGGAAGCCCCGCTGCTTGGCGGCGAAGTCGTCTCTCGCCGTCATGAAGAGGATGGGAATGTCCTTGTTCTGATCCCGCACCGTCTCCACAAACGCAAAGCCGTCCACATCCGGCATCATGATGTCGGAGATGATCAGATCGAACAGATTGCCGTACATGGCGTCATAGGCCTCGACGGCGCTGAGACAGCCCGTTGCCTGATAGCCGTTTTGATTCAGATACGCGCAGACCGTGCGGTTGAGCTCCCGGTCGTCTTCCACCACTAAAATTTGAAACATCGCCAGACCTCACATCTGTTTTTGTTTCAGTATACCATAGAATTGTTAAAGTTTTGTTTGCGTTTTCCGGAGAGCGCAAATTTTTTTCCAGGCCGCAAGGGCCGGCCGCCCGGCGGCCGGCCTGCTGTGCCAGCGGTCTTATGGGGTCTCCCCGGTCCCGTTTTCGGGAGCGGACGGAACCTGCCCGGGCCGGTGTGCCTCCCGGGCGGCCTGCTCCGCGGCGAGCCGCGCCTTGGCCTCCTGGACCGACTCTCCCTCCTTGGTCAGGAACCGCTCCACAAAGCCGTCGGTCATCCTGGTGAATCCGTCCACTACGCCGGACTCCACCTTCTGATAGCCGCCGACCACGCCCGCTTCGATTTTCTGATAGCCCTTCACAACTTCCTCGGCGATCTTCTCATTCGCCCGCACCAATTTTGATTTTGCCATATTGAAAGCCTCCTTGTCATGATGCAGCGTTAAAACTTTTCCCGGCGGACCCGGATTTGTAGGTACACGGCCGCGCCGGCCAGAACGGCGGCGGCAGCCGCCAGAGCCAAGAGCTTTCTCATACCGGCGCCTCCTTATTGCAATCCTTTGATGACCGGGATCAGGCACAGCAGCAGGACGATGCCCACGATCCCCACCGCGATGCCGGGGATCATCATGTTCCAGATCATGGTCATGCACATTCCCACGCCCAGCGCGATGGCCCCGGCGATGCCCAGGAGCGTGGTGCCGATGGCCTTGCCGCTGAACACGATGGCGGGCTTCCCGTCCATCCTGCGGCGGACCGGCACCGCCAGCAGCACCACAGCGCCCACCACGCCGATGACAATGCCCTGGCGCATGGCGCCCCACTCCGGCAGAAGCGCCATACACATGCCCAGGGCGAACAGGATGCCGCCGATGGTGCTCAGGATCAGGGTCACAAAGTCCTTCTTTTTCATGTTCATTACCTCCAGAATTTGCTGCCTCTTCGGCTGTGTTCTGGAGAGATGATACCGCCGCCCTGTTGGGAAAATGCTTCGGAATTGTTTCTGAGATGTGAAAAAACAGCGGGGGCGGAATTTTCCGCCCTCCGCTGTCTGGCACCGAACTCACGGATTCTGTCTGCGGCCGCCGGCTTTGACTGCGAAAAGGGAGATGGCCAGCAGCACCAGCGCCCCCACAGTCATCCAGAGGAAGGACACGTTCATGCCGTGCATCAGGGCGCCGTCGCCGTAAGTCGCCGCGGAGGCGGCGCTGACCGCCGTCATGATCCCCACGAACACCGCGGAGCCGATGGACCCGGCGATGGTGCGGAAGGAGGTCAGCAGGGAGGAGGCGTCCGCCACCTTTTTCGGGTCCACACTGCTGGTGCCCCAGGTCAGCAGCGGCATCATCAGACTGCCGATGGCGAGGTTGCGGATCACGTTGAAGCCGGCCGCCACCCAGAGCGGGGTCTCCAGGGAGATGAAGGCCATCCCCACATTGCTGACCACCAGCGCGGCGGCCCCCGCCACAAAGATCTTTCGGATGCCCATTTTGTCATACAGCCTCCCGGCAAAGGGGCTGACGACGGCGGTGGCCAGAGAGCCGGGCAGCGTCACCAGGCCGGAGGTGACGGCGGAATAGCCCATGACGCTCTGGACGTACAGGGGCATCATGACGGAGGAGCCCATCATCACCAGATAGAGCACCATGCTGGACAGAACGCTCACCGCGTAGTTCCAGCTGCGCAGGATCTTCACGTCCAGGAAGGGCTTTTCCAGCCTCCGCTGCCGGAGGACGAACAGCACGCAGACCACAGCGCCCACCGCCAGCGGCAGCCCCGCCTGGACGCTCACCAGCCCATAGCCGCTGAGGTTACCGATACCCAGGGTGATGCCGCCGAAGGCGAAGATGCTCTCTATAAAGGAGAGCCCATCGAATTTCTTGTCCTGAAGCTCCAGCACATCCGCAAAGGCGGCCCAGGAGAGGATGAAAGAGAGGACCATGATGACCAGCACCAGGCAGAAGATGGACTTCCAGCCGAAGGCGTCGATCATCAGCCCGGCCAGAGTGGGGGCGATGATGGGGGCCGCCGTGGTGGCCAGGCCGTAGGTGCCCATCATGGCCCCCCGCCTCTCCAGCGGATAGACCGTCAGGATCACCACCTGGGCCGCCGACAGCAGCACGCCGTTGCCGCAGGCCTGCAGGACCCGGCCCACCATCATCAGGGCAAAGCTGCTGCCCAGAATGCTGAGCAGGATGCCCGCGATGAAGCAGCCGATGCCGGTCATATACAGTTTTTTGGTGGGAAAGCGGGTGATGAGAAAGGCGGTCAGCGGCATGACCATACCCATGGCCAGGGAATAGCCGCTGGTGACCCACTGTCCCACCGCGGTGGAGACGCCGAAATCCGCCGCCAGATTGGGCAGCGCGGTGGTCATGGCGGTGGACAGGATCGATGTGGCGATGCCGGAGACCACCAGATTGATGAAAATCAGGGTCCGTTTCCGGTCAGTCAGCTGCGAGAGTTCGCTTGCTTCCATGGTGTTCCTCCATTCTGTGCCAAACCGTATGGTGGATGTTATCCGCCATACGCTGGAGCGTCCGCTCGGTCAGGGCCAGTTCCTCCGGCGGGATCCCCGCGCTGAGGACCTCGTAAAACGCGGCGTGGATCTGCTTGATCCGCATGGCCGCCGGGATCGCCTTCTCTGTCAGGTATAAATGCTTGACACGCCGGTCCTTGCCGTCGCTGGTGACCTGCAGGTAGCCGACCTCCGTCAGCTTCTTGATGATCTTCGTCAGCGTCGCCTTATCCACGTGGATACAGGACACCATCTCCTGCGGTGAGGCGCCGGGATGGTCATAGAGGTACTCCACATAGAACTGCTGGCCCCAGCCGATCTCGAATTCGGAGAGGCCGCGGTCATAGTACATCTTCATCAGCCGGTCGCAGATCGACACATAGCGGCCCAAATTGGAAAAAGACTCCATCACATGCAGATGCTCCTTTTGGCGTCATTTTGCCTATGATACCACAAAAAAGTAGCGGACGCAACTATTTTTTGGGGTTACCAGCCGGGCAGACCAGCTGCCCAACCGGCGGGGCATCCCGGGGCCTTTCCCCGGAGATGTCATCTTGACGAGTTCCCATGGATTTTGTAAAATATAGACAACATTTGGATTTTGACAGGGAACAAGGGGTGGAACATGCGCGTTCACACGGTACATTGGCGCAGCCCGGTGGCTGCGACCTTGATTCTCGTCCTGCTGATTGCGCTGGTAAGCGTTGTTGTCACGACCCGCATCAATGAACGGGAGGAGTCAGCCGGCTTCCAGCGCCTCACCAGCGAGGCGGAGGAGTTCGTCAGCGTTCTGGAACTGAATATGGCTTCTGACCGCCGCCAGCTGGAGCTGATCGCCACACTGGCCAGCGGCTATATGACCCGGGGGTCCGGTGAGCTGCTGGACTTCCTGGCCCAGTATCCCGGCGGCGGGGACTTTTTCTCCCGGCTGGAGTTCCTGCTTCCCGGGGACCGCGTGCTGACAGCGGAGGGAAAGGTGGTCCCGGCGGCGGGGCAGCTCTCCTTTGAACAGGAGGCCGCCCTGGGCGCCCATATCTCCGACCGGGAGCAGGACCTGAATGGCGGAGGCTATGTGGTGCGCCATTTCGTGCCGGTGACCCGGGACGGCGAGACCATCGCCATGCTGTATGGCGTGATCGACATCGATACGCTGGGGGAGGC
This sequence comes from Candidatus Oscillibacter excrementavium, assembly GCA_019118505.1. Lineage (GTDB taxonomy): Bacteria > Bacillota > Clostridia > Oscillospirales > Oscillospiraceae > Oscillibacter > Oscillibacter excrementavium. The sequence continues at coordinate 7,215 of DWYU01000141.1, read as the reverse complement.
GCTGCCGTATTCTCCCTATGGCGGCAGCGCGGCGGTCTATCTGATCGACGGGGCCACCGGCGACTTTCTCATCGACACCTGGCACGAGGAGCTGGGCAACATCTGGGAGACCGGCTCCCGCCCCATGGCCGACGGCTATGATGACGCCCAGCTCCGCCAGGGGCTGATCAACGGAGAGAGCAACTACGTGGTGTTTCTCTCCAACACCATCGGCGACTATCTGTACTTCTATTACACGCCCACCTCCATCAACCAGTGGCGGGTGGCGCTGAGCGTGCCGGAGTCCGTGGTCTTCGCGGACGCGCGGAGCGTGCGGAACATGCTGAACGTGCTGCTGGTCCTGGAGGCCGTGGGATTTTTGCTCTACATCCTCTGGCTCATCCGCTACGTGCGCCGGGAGACCGGCGAAAAGCAGCGGCAGCTGGACGCGCTCCGGGACATTTACGACGTGGAGAAACTGCTGTTCAACGCCCATGTGCACCGGGAAAACGTGCCCAGGGCCCTGGCGCTTATCGGGAAAATGCTTCCGGCAAAGCGGGTGGCGTTTACGATGATGAGCGGCAGGGAGCCCCTCGTCCGCTATCTGTGGGAAGAGGGCGGAGAGACATCGCTGGGCACTGCGTTGGGGGAGAGCGCGGAGCTGCTGGCGGACTACTTTGCCGCCGGGCACCCGGAGGTCAGCGCCCATACGGCCGCGGAGGTCCGGGCCGTGCTGCCCGATGCGCCGGAGGACATGACCGATCTGGCGGCCATCCCCATTGAGGATGCCGACGGTGTGATCCGCGGGGTCCTGTCCGCCGGCGGACTGAAAAGACGCGCGGGCAGCACGGCGATGCTCCGAAGCGTCGGCTTCAGCTTCGCCATGCTCTACAGCAACACCCGGACCTATCGGGACATGCAGCGGCTGGGGGAGGGAGATACCCTCACCGGGCTGTACAACCGCAACCGCTATGAGATCGACCTGCCCAACCTGGCCGCGAAATGCCAGGACAGCCTCGGCTGTGTCTTTGTGGATGTCAACGGCCTCCACGAGCTGAACAACTCCCAGGGCCACGAGGCCGGGGACCAGATGCTCCGCTCGGTGGCGGACGCGCTGCGCACCTGCTTCGGCAGCCGCTATACCTATCGGGTGGGCGGCGATGAGTTCATTATCTTCGTGTGCGACGCGCCTGTGGAGGACACGGAGAGGCGCCTGCGGGAACTGACGGAGACCCTGAAGAGAAAGGGGTATTTCGTGTCCGCCGGCTGCGCCTGGGCACATGTGCCCACTGACGATGTGGAGGGGCTGATCAAGACCGCGGAAAAGCGGATGTACGCCGAAAAGCAGGCCTACTATCAGGACCCCGCCAACGACCGCCGGGCCAGATGAGCGGCCCCGGCCGTATCCGGGCAGAATCCAGACAGGGAGCGGACAACGCGGTCCGCTCCCTGTTTTTTCAGTATTCGGTTCAGACAGGCGCCGGAGCGCCCCGCCGCAGACCGGGCTGGTTCAGCTGGTCCACTGCCGCGGTTCCGGGCGCCCGGAGGGGAATCCGGCGGCGCGTGAGAGGTCCCCTCTGCCGAAGCTGCCGTATTGTGGGAAGTCCATGGCCTGCACCTCGGCGTCATAGGGGACGATCAGAAACGTGTTGCGGGCGACCTTCCACACCTTGTTCTCGTTGTGATACGCGACTCCGGCCACAAAATCCAGCAGCCGCCGGGAGATTTCATAATTGCCGCCCTGCAGATTCAGCACCACGGAGCTGCCGCTCTGGAGGAGGTCCACGACCTCTTCCGTCTGCTCCAGCCGCTGGGGGGCCTGCAGCACGATCTTGGACGGGCCCCAGCCGGAGGCGGCGCCTGAACGCGCAGACCGGGACTCTCCCTCCGGGCCCACAGTCTCCCGGCCCTCAGGCAGATCCTCCGGATTCAGATGGGAAGAGACGATTTTCCGCACGGATTCCAACAGCCTCATGTGATCACCTCGCATCCACACAAACAAAACGGTACCGATTTCAGGGGGAAATCCTCCTATATCATATCTATTATGGTCCATTTGCTGTGATCTGTCAACCAAATCTGAAAAATTGAAACAAAACTGCCCCACAGAAGGTCCGGGAGGGCGGCGCCGCGCATCAGATTCTCCTGTTGGCAATGGCCCGCATATGCGCTATAATCGAACACTGAGATGAGTTGGGGCGGGGCCGTCCGCGTGCGTGGGAGAGCGCCGCCCGGGAGATGGGAGAACCGCACATGGAAAAGATTTTAGTTCTGGAGGACGACCTGGCCCTCAGCGCCGGCCTCTGCTTTGAGCTGGACAGCGCCGGGTATCTGACCGTGGCCGCCTACAACTGCCAGAAGGCACGGCAGCTGCTCTCCGGCGAACGCTTCGACCTGGCCCTGCTGGACGTAAACCTGCCGGACGGAAACGGCTTTGATCTGTGCCGGGAGTTCAAGGCCCGGCAGCCGGAGCTGCCGGTGATCTTTCTCACCGCCAACGACCTGGAGGCGGATGTGCTCCGCGGCTTTGACATGGGGGCCGAGGACTATGTGACCAAGCCCTTCAACATGCAGATCCTGCTGCGGCGGGTGGAGGTGGCCCTGCGCCGGGTGGGCGGCGCCCCGGCCGCCCCCCAGGCGGACCGCTGGAGCGACGGCTGGCTGACGCTGGATTTTTCGGCCCTGACAGCCGTGCGGGGGACAGAGAAGCTGGCCATCACCCCCAATGAGTACAAGCTCCTCAAGTATCTGACGGAACACGCCGGTCAGATCCTGACCCGCCAGCAGCTGCTGGACCGCCTGTGGGACAGCGGCGGCAACTTTATCGACGACCATACCCTCACCGTCACCATGAACCGGCTCCGGGCCAAGATCGAGGATGACTCCCATACCTACATCAAAACGGTCCGGGGCATGGGCTACATCTGGACAGGAGGCAAGGTATGAAACACCGCAGCATGACGGTTCTGCGCGCCGGGATGCTCCTGTTGTCCGCGGCGCTGTTCGCCGCTCTGGTGTGGCTGCTGTGGCAGACCGTTCCCCGGGCGGCGGTGCGGTACGGCATCCTGGGGCTGTGCCTTGCCATCTACGCCGTGGTGGGCCTGTGGGCCTGGTATCAGCGGCGGCAGGTCAGCCTGTTTGCCGACGACCTGTGCGAGACCCTGGACGCCCTGATGTCCGGCCGGACGGTGGAGGGATACCAGCCCTACGAAGACAGCCTGACCGCCAAGGTGCAGGGCAAGCTGATGCAGTATTTTGACATCATGAGCGAGGGTAAGCGCCAGAGCCAGCGGGACAAGGAAACCATCCAGGGCCTGGTCAGCGACATCTCCCATCAGGTGAAAACGCCCATCGCCAACATCAAGATGTTCACCGGCATCCTGCGCAGCCATGACCTGCCGCCGGAAAAGCGGGCGGAGTTTCTGGCTACCATGGACGGCCAGATCGACAAGCTGGATTTCCTGATGCAGTCCCTCATCAAAATGTCCCGATTGGAGACGGGCACCTTCACCCTCCATGTGGAGGAGGCCCGGCTCTCCGACACCATCGCCCGGGCCATGAGCACCGTCTGGGCTAAGGCGGAGACCAAGGGGATCGACCTGTCGGCGGAATGCGACCCGGCCATCACGGTGCAGCACGACCCCAAGTGGACGGCGGAGGCCATCGGCAACCTTCTGGACAACGCCGTGAAGTACACGCCGTCCGGCGGCAAGGTGGCAGTGACCGTGCGCCCCTGGCAGTTCTATACCCGGGTGGACATTACCGACACCGGCATCGGCATCCCGGAGGAGCACTACAACGATGTGTTCCAGCGGTTCTACCGGGCCCCGGAGGTGGCCGGGCAGGAGGGCGTGGGCCTGGGGCTGTACCTGGCCAATGGCATCATCACCCGGCAGAAGGGATATATCAGTGTGAAGTCGAAAGTAGGGGAAGGCACAACCTTTTCCGTGTATCTGCTGAGCTGACGGGGAGGAAAGCGGCCATGAGACCTGTTACCATGGAAGAAAAGATATACCGTGTTCTGGGTGTAAGGCAGTACCGCAAATTCCTGGTTTGGGTCAAACTGCGCTACGACCAATGGCGGGGGAAGCAGGATACGGACAACTATTTTCTGCGCGGCAGCAGCATTGAGGATATGCGGTTTCTAAAGAGCCAACTGCTCAAAAACGCAAAGATCCACAGCTTTGGCGCTGTTTTGTGTTTTGCCTGCGCATTGGCAGCAGGACGATTCTGGATTGTGCTTTTGGCCGTCCTGGTGGGGCTGCACAATCTCTACTGTGTTCTGGTGCAGCGGATGAATCTGATCCGCCTGAACCGCCTGTTGAAACCCAAAGAACAAAAGCGAGGAATCCATCCATGAACATCGTAACGGTACATAACCTGAAAAAATATTTTGGCAAAGGGGAGAACCAGGTCAAGGCCCTGGACGGCATCGACCTGGAGATCGAAAAGGGCAAATTCACCGCCATCATCGGCGCCTCCGGCTCCGGCAAGACCACCCTGCTGAACATGATCGGCGGCATGGACATCCCCGACGAGGGGGAGGTCATCGTGGACGGCGTGAACCTGCGGGGGCTGAAGGAGAAGGAGCTGGCGGTGTTCCGCCGCAGCAAGGTGGGCTTCGTGTATCAGAATTTCAATCTGGTGCCCACTTTGACGGTGAAGGAGAACATCCTGTTCCCTCTGAGCCTGGCAGGCAGCACCCCGGACCCGGCATTCTTTGACGAGATCGTGGAACTGCTGCACCTGAAAGAGCGGCTGAACGCGTTTCCCAACGAGCTCTCCGGCGGCGGCCAGCAGCGGGTGGCCATCGCCCGGGCCCTGATCGCCAAGCCCGCCATCCTTCTGGCCGACGAGCCCACCGGCAACCTGGACAGCAAGACCGGCCAGAATGTGCTGGGCCTGCTGAAGCTGTCGGTGGAGACCTACCGCCAGACCCTGGTGATGATCACCCACAACCTGGAACTGGCCCAGATGGCCGACCGGGTCGTCCGCATCGAGGACGGGCGCATCCGCGGGTAAGGAGGTCCGGCCATGCTCGCAAACAACAACCTGAAAGTCTGCTGGACGCTGGTACGGCGGGATTTCCGCTTTCACCGGGTCAAGAATGCAGTGTTAGCTCTGGCGGTGGCGCTGGTCACCGGCCTGTACGCCTTTGTATTCCTGCTGGGCGGGGCGGTGGAGGATGCGTTCCTGCTCAACTACCAGTACACCTACGGCTCCACCAGCCATATTCTTTACAGCGGCCTGACGGAGCATCAGGCGGACCTGCTCTCCCAGCATCCCAACATCAAAAGCACCGTCCGACTGAGTACCATCGGCACTCTCTCTGACCCGATGATGGGCCAGCGGCTGGTGAAGCTGGCGGTGACCGACCAGGACTATGCCGAAACCGTCCTGTCGGTCCCTACCACCGGCGGCCTGCCCCAGCAGCCCGGTGAGATCGCCCTAGACGAGTTCACCATGGGGTCCCTGGGCATCGTGCGGGAGATCGGCGCGCCGGTGACGCTGCAATGGACGGATGCCAGCGGTCAGGTCCATACGGACGAATTTACCCTGTGCGGCTGGTGGGCCAGCCCCACCAACTTCACCGAAGCCTGCGCCTGGATTACGGCGGAGACCGCCCAGACACTGGTGCCGGATTATGACAGCGAGAACGCCGCTGACCTCACCCTGGGCGTTACCCTGCACCAACCCCGTGACCTGGACGCCCAGGCTGCTCAGATTCTGGCCGATCAGGGCCTGCCGGAGCTGCCCTTTACCACGAATCTCGCCTACAACGACGCCCGGCTGGATCTGGCCGGGCAGCAGGCCCGCCCCTACTACGCCCCGGCACTGCTGGTGCTGGTGTGCGGTTTTCTCATGATCTTTGCCATCGTGCAGGTCACCGCCGAGCAGGACCGGGCCTACTTTGCCGGGCTGAAGGCCCTGGGCCTGTCGCCCCGGCAGCTGCGGCGGTATCTGCTGGAAAAAGGCGTCTCTGTGACGGCGCTGGGTCTGGTCCCCGGCTTCCTGATCGGATTCGGGTTGAACCTTGCCATCACGTCCAGGGTGGTCGTGGGCATGGAGCAGAACCCGGCCCTCTACTTTTTGAGCTGGCAGCCCTTCGCCCTGACGGCAGTGTGTGCCCTGGGCACTACGCTCCTGTCCTATCTGCTGCCCACTCTGCGTCTGGCCCGGCTGACGCCCGCCCAGACCCTGCGGCTGAACGAGTCCCGGCCCGCCCACGGCGGCGGAACCAAAAATGGAATGGTCACGCTGCCCCGGCTGGCCCTGCGCACCCTGGGCCGGGGCAAGGGCCGCATGGCCCTGTCGGTGGTCATCCTGCTGGCGGCGGTGCTGCTGCTCACCGACATCCGGCTGCAATATGTGAGCTTGCAGGAGGACCTGTACCTGGAAGCGCTGTCCCCCTGGGACTACTCCATCGCGGACGCCTCGGCGGCCACCACCTACCAGCGGTACAACGAGCACAACCAGGGCATCACCCAGGAGATGGTGGAGGAACTGAGCGCCCGGCCGGAGGTCACCTCGGTGAGCGCCCTCAAGACCCGGGAGGTCTCCCTGACGGCGGACGAGACCCTGCGGGCGCGGGTGGTGGACTACTATAACCAGCCCTACGACGAGACCATGACCCTCAAAGAATCCCAGGCGGCTTTCCCGGACTGGATGGCGGGACTGGACCGGTTCAGCGAGACTGGCGCATACACCGCCATTGTGGTGGGGCTGGATGGGGCGTATCTCGATTATGTGCTGGAAAACTGTCCCTTCACCAGCGGCAGCTTTGACCAGGCCGCCTTTGCAAGCGGGAACTATGTGATCGCCGGCGGCGCCTACCACGAGGGCGTCTCCTGCCTGGCGGCGGGGGAGACGCTGGAGCTGGAAGGACAGTCGTTCACCGTGCTGGGTTCCCTGATGCACGACAACGCCTATCTGGAGGGAGCCAACAGCCCGGAGGCATCCTTCACCTTCTATTATCTGGTGCCGCTGACGGTGTTTGAGGAACTGTTCCCCGGCCAGGGCTACCGGCAGCTGGCGGTGGATATTGACCACAGCCAGCAGGTGTCTTTTGAAGCGTTCCTGTCCCAATATGAGCAGGATCTGAACCGGGGAATCAGTGTCACCATGCGCAGCGACTATCAGGAGAACTTCGAGAGCTCCCGCCTCAACATGGTGCTGATCCTGGGCATGGTGGGGGCTGTCCTGTTGCTGATCGCCCTGCTGAACTTCGTGAATCTG
>DWYU01000021.1 GCA_019118505.1 Candidatus Oscillibacter excrementavium | reverse complement strand
AGACCGGGGCAGCGACGCTGACCACTTCCGCTCTCTTGCCTCTAAGCGCATCCACGACGGCCTTGAATACGCTGCCGTCTGGATCTGCGGCCCGGATGACGATGATCTCCTCCATGCTGTTCACCTCCCTGCAGTGTTTTTTGCAGCACTATCCGTTTTGAAGAATTGCGTTTGCCTCTTGTGCATCGAGATACCCGTACTTCTCCATCTGCCGAAGAACATATTGCTGCCGCTGCTCGGCCAGATCTGGGTTTGCGGTCAGCGAATAGACGGATGGTGCATTCGGTATTCCAGCCAGCAATGTTGATTCGTAGTCCGTCATCTCCCCAGGCTCTTTCCCAAAGTAGCCCTCACTGGCATCCCGGACACAGTAGTAGCCGTCCCCGAAATAGATTGAGTTGACATACAGTTCCAGGATTTCGTCCTTTGTGTAGGTCTGCTCCAGTCGGAATGCCATGAACATCTCCGCTGCCTTGCGGATAAAACTCCGTTCCTGGGTAAAATACAGGTTTTTGGCAAGCTGCTGGGTGATGGTGCTGCCGCCTTCCCGCAGGCTCCAGGACTTGATGTTATTCCAGGTGGCCCTGGCGATGGCAATAATGTCGATGCCGCAATGCTGCCGAAAGCGGTGATCCTCTACCGCCACAACCGCCTCAAGATAGATGTCCGGCAGTTCCGCCAACGTCGTATAACTGGGGTTTGCCTGCACCTCAGCAACTCTGTCCTCCAAGCTCTGCTCCTTGAGTGCGTCACGATACATGAAGTATCCCAGAACAGCCACTACACTGCTGCACACGATTCCCACTGTCAGGATCAACAGAATGATTCGTACCAGCAGTTTTTTCAGTATCTTCATGACGCACCTCACAGTTTACTCAATCTGAATGGACGCGCTCCCGTTTGCTTCCTCGCCCCAGACGCCGATATAGGTGCTGCCGCCGCCTACCTCGATGGTGGAGCTGTAGTCCCCGCTCCCGGACAGCAGGATTACCGGGTCATCCGAGCCGGAGCACAGGAAGACGGCAGCCTCTCCCTCCTCAATGTCGAGAGAGCAGGAGAGTTCTACTGTGTTCCCGGCCGCCCGGTCCAGCGTGGTACCGCCAAAGAGCAGCTCCGTGCCGGAAAAGTCCTCGTAGTTGGCCTCATAGGTACCGGTGTAGTCGTCCTCGCTCCGGACCCGCTCCCCTTGCAGGGAGCGGTCCGGCGTCAGCGCCCAGGAGCCGGCGGCATCCACCAGGGAACCATAGGCGCCCACAAGGGTGTCTTTTACCGAGTCATCTGTCGCGTCAGCGGCGGCACCGAGGGCTGCATCTGTCATATCCGCCAGAGCGCCGGCAATTCGGTCTGTCCCTTCTGCTAAGCCGCCCAGTACTGTATCCGTCCCGTCCGCCAGGGCCTGCATCATGCCGGAACAGCCCGACAGCAGCAGGGCACAGAGCAAGCCGCAAGTCAGGAGCGGCACCCATCTCTTTCGGTTTTCTTTCATCGTGTTCTCCTCCCTGCCTGCCGGCGTCCGCCGGACTTTTTCTTTTTTGTACTCCCGGCCTTGCTGCTGGAGCGGGAAATCATCAGAATGACCGCCGTCAAAACGATGACCGCCGCCATGCCCAAGAGGGCCAGCGGGATGCTGGGGGCCTCGGTGGCCCCGTTGTATTCCTGCATATCAAAGCCGGCCAGCACCAGCGCCGCGGAGAAGGGATACGCGGAGAGCAGGAACCCGCTCTTAAAGAACAAAATGCAGTACCCCAGGAAAAAGGTCAGGATGGAGCCGCCCAGATATGCGCCCCGCATCTGTCCAAAAATCAGGATCATGGGCATACAGACCAGGAAGGTGGTCAGCGCTGCGGCCACCACCTGTCCCCCCTGCTGGAGGATCACCCCCGGCGTCAGTCCCGGGAGGCCCGCCAGCACCCCGGTGAGCACCGTCACGGCTACGCTGTAACAGCCAAACAGCAGAGACAGCAGGCCGGTGACCGCCAGCTTGCCCCCCAGGAGTTTGGGATAGGACACCGGGACGGTGAGCAGGTTCTTCATGGTGTCATGGGTGTTCTCCCGGTCGATCAGCCACCCGCCGATCATCACCAGGGAGATGGGGAGAAACACCTGGGTGTTGCCCCATACCACATTGGCGAACAGGTGGACAAAGTCATAGTTGGGGTCCCGGATCTCCGGGTTAACGATCAGCTGGGTGCCGTACTGCACCACCGGGCAGAGGGCCAGGGCCACAATGCCCACCAGCAGGATCTGGCACCGCCGCAGCTTCCACCACTCCGTTTGAATCATATTCTTCATGCTCTACACCTCCTCAAACGCCCTGGCGCTTGTAGACCAGCGCGATCAGGGCCAGAAACACCGCCGCCTCTGCCCCGGTCACCAGAAACGCCTGGGCGGTGGTGACGAAATAGGGGCTGACCCGTTCCAAAAGTCCCAGCATCTCAGCTCCGGCATTGGAGAAATCGAGATACTGGAAGTACCACCGGAAGGTCAGAGGCCCGGGGAGCAGCGTCCCCAGGTTCAGTCCGAAGGGCTGGGTGATGAAGAGGTCATTCAAGCCGAAGATGTAGTTGACAGAGGTGTAGAAGAAGGTGACAAACACGGAGATGATATAGCTCCGGTTCAGCAGCACCACCAGCAGGATGCAGGGCAAGGCCCCAGCCCACATCATGATCCCCTGGCCGACGCCTACAAAAAAGAGCCGCCAGAAGCCTACCGGCTCCCACCCGGCGGCCAGCACGATGACCAGGATCACGAGACCGCCTGCCGCCATGAAGGCGACGGCAAAGAGAAACAGCAGGGCCATCTTTGCCATGGCCAGAGCCGGCTTGCTCACCGGCACCGTCATCAGGTTTTTCAGGGTGTCGTTGTCCTGCTCCTCAAAGAGCAGGTTGGAGGCCAGCACTACCAAGGCCGGCATGAGCAGCAGATAAGCGCTCATTTGAAACAGGGTGGACATCATGCCGTCCACCGCCTCGGCCCCGCTGGTGAACTCTTGAAAATCCGGCAGGAACAGGGCGCACCCCAGCGGGATCAGAGCGGACACGGCAGCGGCGGCAAAGAACAGGGGCTTGCGCCGCAGCTTGGCAAATTCACACCATAGGAGTTTAAGCAATGCCCTCACCCCCTGTGATGCGCTTGAAGTAGTCCTCCAAAGTGTCTTCATAGAGGTGGGCGTCGGACACCACCAGCCCCGCCTCCACAAACCGCCGCACCGCCGCGCCGGTGTCCAGGCGGAGATCCCGGACCGTCAGCTCCCGTTCGTTCTCCACTGTGACGGCCTTAACACCCATCTCCTGCTGAAGCAGCTGGGCGGCCACCGGCGCGTTGGACACGGTAAAGCGGAGGACTTTCCCGTTTTTCTGTTCCAGCTCCGCCAGGCTCTCCTCCTCCAGGAGGACGCCGTGGTCGATGATCCCGATGTCGTCGGCCAGCAGGGCGATCTCGGAGAGGATGTGGCTGGAGATCAGGATGGTCTTGCCCCGTTCGTCACACAGCGCCCGGATGAAGTCCCGTACCTCGGCGATGCCGAT
>DWYU01000140.1 GCA_019118505.1 Candidatus Oscillibacter excrementavium | reverse complement strand
ATCCTGATCCATGAGGCAGTCAAAGACGGCGAGGGAAACCGGGTCCAGGAAATCGAAATCTTTTACCGCTTTGTCGGCAATATAGACCAGCTTTCCAAGCCCGTATCTTTAACTGCGTGAACCGGGCCGGTCCGTGCCGGACGCGGACCTGCTGGTGCGGCTGGCGGAGGAGCTGGACACCACAGCGGCGGCCCTGCTGGGGCCGGAGGTCCCGCCGGAGGCGGAGGCCGGCGGCACGGCGGAACAGCTGGGCCGCATCGCCGAGCAGCTGGCGGTGAAAAACCGCCGGGCCCGGCGGATCTGGCGGATCGCAGCCGGAGTGCTGATCGCCTTTGTGGCGGTCAATCTGCTGCTGATCCTGCTGAACTTCGCGGCGTTCCGCAGTTTCACCTCAGAGGGGGAGGTTGTCGTCGAAGCGCAGGAGCTTCTGCCGGAGGATGGGCAGCTGCAATAGGAACGGACGGTTTCTAAAAATGCAGTTCCCGGAAAATCTCGACAGCCAGGGGCAGCGCCGGTTTTCCGGCGCTGCCCCTGATTCGATTCCGCGTTTATTCCGCGGCATCCAGCATAGTTTCCATCAAAATTCCATATCCTTTGCTTGGGTCATTCAATAGGACGTGGGTCACCGCGCCGGCGAATTTGCCGTCCTGCAGGATCGGGCTGCCGCTCATCCCCTGGACGATGCCGCCGGTGGCGGAGAGCAGCTCCGGGTCGGTGACGGAGATCACCAGGTCCCGGCCGTCTGTGGAATTCTCTACGACCTGTAGAATCTCAATGTCATATTCCTCCACGGAATCGCCCTCCACGTTGGAGAGGATGGTGGCCGGGCCGGCGTGGACCTCCGCCGCCGCTGCCACCGGCATGGGCTCCCCCAGCCGCTCGGTGAACTCGCCGGGATCCAGGGTGCCGAAGATGCCGCTGGCGGTGTTGGCGGACAGGTCCCCCAGATCGCGGCTCAGGTCAAAGTCGCCCCGCAGTTCTCCAGCGTCGCCCACGGCGCCCTTTTTCACCGCCTTCACGGTGGAGGGCAGGATGGAGCCGGAGGCAAAGGGCATCAGCAGAGCCGTGTCCGTGTCGGTGATGCCGTGGCCCAGGGCGCCGAAGGCGCCGCTGTCCGGGTCATAGTAGGTCATGGTGCCGATGCCGGCCATGGAGTCCCGGATCCAGGCGCCGATGCAGTAGGCGCCCTCCTGGTTCTGCTCCGGAGAGACGGAGAGTGTCACGCTCTCGCCCTCCCGCCGGACCTGGAGGTCTGTGGCGGTCTCGCCGTTCTCCTGGAGCAGGGCTTGGAACTGCTCCGTAGAGGTGACGGAGACGCCGCCGCATTTGACGATGATGTCGCCGGACTGGAGGCCGCAGTCCTCCGCCGGGGTGCCGCTCTCCGGCGCCTTCACCACCATCACGCCTCTGGCAAAGAGCTTGATGCCCACCGTGTGGCCCACGGGGACCAGCATCCGGGCGGAGGCGGCCTGGCCGGTGCCGTCCGCTGTCACGGCGGAGGCGCCGGCCGGCATGGCGGCGCACAGCAGCAGGGCCAGCGCCAGCGCCGCTCCGCCCCGCAGCGCGCGTTTTGCCGTTTGAAAAGGTCCATACAAGGAATATCACCCCTTTCCGAAATGCTGCCGGCAAATCCGCTGATCTGCCGGCACCGTTATCATCTGCCGCCGGCGCAAAAACACCCCTTGCAAAATGCGGCAGCGGCCCCAAGTCAAACATTGCCTTTGCCCCGGCGGCGGCAAAAAAACAGGACCCGCAGGCAAACACCCGCAGGTCCTGGAAGGGATTGGTTCAATCCCGCTTGTTGAAAATTTTGAAAATATCCTCGAAGGGGTCGTCCTCCGCCGTCTCCTCCGGCTTGGGCACGTCCTCCTCCTTCAGGGGCATGGGCTCCGCCGCGGCGGTCTGGCCGGCGCCCGTCTGCACCGGGGGCACCTTGGGCAGCTCCTGCTCCGGCGCCTTGTCAAAGCCGGTGGCGATGACAGTGACCCGGATCTCGTCGTCCAGCGTCTCGTCGAAGGTGGCGCCGAAGATGGTGAGGGCGTCGGGATGGACGGCCTGCTGCACCAGGCTGGCGGCCTGCTCCACTTCCTCCAGGCCGATGTCCATGGAGCCGGTGACGTTGATCAGCACGCCCTTGGCCCCCTCGATGGAGGTCTCCAGCAGGGGGCTGGAAATGGCCATCTTGGCGGCCTCCTCGGCCTTGCCCTTGCCGGCGGCCCGGCCCACGCCCATGTGGGCCATGCCGGCGTTCTTCATGATAGCGGTGACGTCGGCAAAGTCCAGGTTGATGAAGCCGGTGTCCCGGATCAGATCGGAGATGGACTGCACCGCCTGGCGCAGCACGTCATCCGCGATCTCGAAGGCGTTGGCGAAGGTGATCTTCTGGTCCGTGGCGTGCTTCAGCCGCTCGTTGGGGATGATGACCAGGGAGTCCACCTTGTCCTTCAGCTCCGCGATGCCGGCCTCCGCCTGCTGCATCCGCCGGCGGCCCTCAAACCCAAAGGGCTTGGTGACCACCGCCACGGTGAGGATGTCCATTTCCTTGGCGATCTCCGCCACGATGGGAGCGCCGCCGGTGCCGGTGCCGCCGCCCATGCCGGCGGTGATGAACACCATGTCCGTGTCCTCCAGGGCCTTGGCGATCTGGTTGCGGCTCTCCTCCGCGCTCTTGCGGCCCACCTCCGGGTCGGAGCCGGCGCCCTGGCCATGGGTCAGCTTTTCGCCGATCTGAATCTTGTAGTTGGCGCTGGATACGTTCAGCGCCTGCTTGTCGGTGTTCACGGCCACAAAGTCCACGCCCTTGGTGCCGCTGCGGACCATGCGGTTGACCACATTGTTGCCGCCGCCGCCCACGCCGATGACCTTGATATTGACAACGGTATCGGGACCGGTCTCCAATCCAAATGCCATATAGAGGTGCCTCCTACTATCGTTTGTGTAAAAAGGGAGGTTCTTCCCTTTGAATTCACAATATCCTGTGTCACATTGCATTTAGTTTATTGTATGACACTTTCGGCCTCCGGTCAAGAGTCCAGCGGCCTTTTCCCGGAGTTTTTTACTTGAACGTGAGAGGGGCGGCGGCCCGCCCCTCCCGATTCGCCGCGCTTCGCCCAGAATTTTCCTATTCCTCGGTGAACAGCACCTGATAGGTGCTGCTGGGGTCCAGCCGGAGGGTTCCCTTCTGATTGGTCTCCAGCTGGCTGACAGCGCCCTCCAGAATCCGCAGGGCCAGGCCGTAGTCCGCGCCGTAGGCCATCTCCACGGTGAAGCGGCCGGCGTACTCCATGGTCAGCTGGGACAGGTCCCCCAGGTGGATGGCGTCCACCTGATCCGTCAGGCCCGCCTCGTCCAGGGCCGCCAGCAGATCCAGCAGGCTGGTCTGCTGGTTGGCGAACTCCGTGGCCAGGGCGATGTCTGTGCCCACGGAGGGGGCCAGCAGCTCACAGCCGTCGATGACGGCATAGTCCCCGGCCTGGGCGGCGGGCAGCTGCTCCACGATCTTGCCCTTGGGGCTCACCAGCCAGGCGCTGCCGTCCTGGATCATGGCCAGGGGCGTGCCGCACTCGGCCACGTCGATCAGCAGGGTGTCCGGCAGCTCCCGGCGGATCCAGATGTCCTCGATGTCGATGTAGGGCAGCTGCTCCGCGATGCTGCGGGCCGCCTCGTACTTGTTCAGCAGGAAGAGGTTGTCGCCCAGCTGGATACCGCTGGCCTGGATCACCTCCTCCTCCGTGTACCGGTCATTGCCGGTGACCCGGATGGTGTCCACCCGGAAAAACAGCGTCAGCGCCGCCACCACCGCCCCGCAGATCACCAGCACGGACAGCAACTTATAGAGGAACCCGAAGTTTCCCCTTCTGCGCCGGTGGTTGGAATGTCTGCGTCTGGCCATGTCGTCTTCTCCTAGCTGTTGTCTGTCTCTTCCACCCGGTCCGCGTCGGCCCCAAGGGCCCGCAGGTCCCGGACCAGGTCCTCATACCCCCGGTCGATGTGGCAGATCTGGGAGACCCGGGTCTCCCCCTCCGCCGCCAGGGCCGCCACGCACAGTGCCGCCCCGCCCCGCAGGTCCGTGCAGCGCACCGGCGCGCCGTGGAGGCGCTCCACCCCGGTGACCACCGCCACCCGGCCGGACACCCGGATCTTGGCCCCCATGCGGGTCAGCTCCCCCACGTGGCGGTAGCGGTTCTCAAAGATGTTCTCCTCAAACACCGTGGCGCCCCGGCTCCGCAGCAGCGCCGCCATCAGCACCGCCTGGGCGTCTGTGGGAAAGCCGGGATACGGGGCCGTCTGCACCGGCTCGATGGCCCGGAGCGGGCCCCGGCACACGGCCCGGAGGCCGCCGCCGTCCGCCGTGATGGCACACCCCGCCTGCCGCAGGGCGGCGGTGACCGTGGTGAGGTGCCGCTCCTCCGCCCCCAGGAGGGAGATGTCCCCGCCGGCGGAGGCCGCCGCGCAGAGGTAAGTAGCCGCCGCGATCCGGTCCGGCATGACCCGGTACGTACATCCGTGGAGCGCCTGCCCTCCCTGGACGGACACACAGGAGCTCCCCGCCCCGGAGACTCTGGCCCCGCAGGCGTTGAGGAAGTTCTGCAGGTCCACCACCTCCGGCTCCCGGGCGGCATTGGTGATCACCGTGGTGCCCACGCAGCCGCAGGCGGCCAGCATCAGGTTCTCCGTGGCGCCCACGGAGGGCATCCGCAGCACCAGTTCCCGGCCCACCAGGGCCGGTGCCCGGCAGTGGAGGAAGCCTCCCTCCTCCCGGATCTCCGCCCCCAGCTGCCGCAGGCCGGACAGGTGCAGATCGATGGGCCGGGGGCCCAGCTCGCATCCGCCGGGATAGCTCAAATCCGCCTGGCCGCACCGGGCCAGGATGGCCCCCAGAAAGATGGCGGAGGAGCGCATCTCCCGCATCAGCTGATCCGAGATCCCGCAGCGGTCCAGGGCGGTGGTGTCCACCGTCAGGGCGTCCCCCTCCCAGCGGGCATCGCAGCCCAGATGGTGCAGAATGCGGATGGAGGCGTCCACATCCCGCAGCCGGGGGCAGCCCAGCAACACCACCTGTCCCCTTGCCAGCAGCGTGGCCGCCAGGATGGGCAGCACACTGTTCTTCGCCCCCTGGACCGTCAGCTGTCCGTCCAGGCGGCGCCCGCCTCGCACCAAAAAGTGGCTCATATCCGTTCCCCTCCGATTCCAGAATGGTTCACGGTCCATCCTATGGCCGGCGGGGTTTCGTGGTTACTGGCAGATTTCCAGCACGGTTTGATAAATTCGCTCCGTGGCGTCCCGGATCCCAAGAGCGGACATGGCTTTCTCCATCTCCGCCCGGCGGGCCTGGTCGTGGAGGATGCCGCAGGCCGCCTGGAACAGCGCCTGGCCGGAGGAGTCCTGCTCCAGCAGCACCTCCGCGCCGCCGGCCCGCTCCAGCACCCGGGCGTTTTTCTCCTGGTGGTTATTGGTGACGTAGGGGGAGGGCACGATCAGCGCCGGGACCCCCAGGGCTGTCAGCTCGCTGATGGTGGAGGCCCCGGCCCGGCAGAGCACCAGATCCGCCGCCCGCATCACCACCGCCATGTCGTAGATATACTCCCGCACCTGGAGAGCCGGGTGGTCTTTCAGATCCACGCCCTTCTCCCGCAGCAGGTCCAGCAGTACCGGGTAGCCGTCCTTCCCGGCGCCGTGGATGTGGTGGAAGGGCTCCTTCGCCGCCTCCAGGGCCAGAAAATCCGCCATCTGCCGGTTCATGCCGGAGGCCCCCAGGGATCCCCAGAAGGACACCAGCAGGGGCCGGCCGTCGTCCACTCCCAGGGTCTTCTTGGCCTCCGCCTTGGTCAGGCGGAAGAAGTCCTGCCGCACCGGCGTGCCGGTGACGACGACTTTCTCCGGGTGATGGTAGTGCTCCCGGCAGGCCTCAAAGCCCACTAGGATCCGGTCCGCGAAGGGCTCCAGCATCTCAGTGGTGAGGCCCGGGACCATGTTGGACTCGTGGACCACTGTGGGGATGCCCGCCTGGGCGGCGGCCTTCACCATGGGAAAGCTGGCATAGCCGCCGGTGCCGATGACCACGTCCGGCGGAAACTGCCGCAGGATGGCCCGGGCCTCTCCCGGGGCCCGCATCAGGTTCCCCACGGAGATCAGGTTGTGGCGGATCTCCCGGGGCTTGAGAGACCTGTGAAAGCTGGAGATGTGGACCGTGCGGAAGTCATACCCCGCCTTGGGGATCAAATCCTTCTCCAGGCCCCGCTCCGCCCCCACGAACAGGAATTCCGTCCCGGGGTCCTTCTCGTGCATCAGCTGGGCCAGGGCGATGGCCGGGTTCACGTGCCCCGCCGTCCCGCCGCAGGTGAAGATCACCTTCTTCAATGATGCTGCCACTTTGCTGCACTCCCATCGAAAGATATGAGATAAAAGTGAAAGGATAAAAGTTCTGGTATCCGACAAAGTCGCACAAATTCTCTTGTGTTGCCTCCGGCGGATCCATTTGGCTCGTTTATCGCTGAACTCTTGTCTGAAGATCCTATCCCGCCTTGGTGGGCTTCATCTGCCGCGAGACCGAAAGCACCACGCCCATCTCCGCCAGTTGGATGGTCAGAGCCGTGCCGCCGTAGCTGAAAAACGGCAGGGAGATGCCGGTGGTGGGCAGCAGGCCCGTCACCACGCCGATGTTCAGAAAGGTCTGCAATCCCACCAATGTCATGATGCCCACCACCATGAGGCTGCCGAACCGGTCCCGGGCGTGGAGGGCGATCCAGAAGCCCCGGAGGATCAGCGCCGCGAACAGCAGCATGATGATGGTGGCGCCGATGAGGCCCAACTCCTCGCAGACGATGGCGAAGATAAAGTCGTTGTGCTCCTCCGGCAGGAACAGGTATTTCATGCGGCTCTTGCCCAGGCCCACGCCCCACAGGCCGCCGGAGCCGATGGTGGTCAGGCTCTGGGACAGCTGGTAGCCGGCGCCCCTCTGGTCCGCCCAGGGGTCCAGCCAATAGGTGATGCGGGTGGTGTTGTAGCCGATGACGAACAGCACCAGATACAGCATGGCCCCGGCGGCGGCCAGGGCGCCGCCCACCCATCTCCACTGGATGCCGCCCACCAGCATCATCACGGCGCCGGCTCCCAAGATCAGGATGGCGCCGGACAGGTGGGGCTCAATGCCCACCAGGGCCGCCAGGACAATCAGCACCAGGGCATAGGGGGCGATGCCGTACCGGAAGGTGCGCATCTTATCCTTTTTCTTGGAGATGCTGTCGGCGAAGTACAGCACCACCGCCATCTTGGCGATCTCCGAGGGCTGGAACTGGAAGGAGGTGCCGGGGATGCCCAGCCACCGCACGGCGTTGTTGGCTCCCTGGCCCAGCAGCTTTCCATACTGATTGGGTCCCGGGATCACCACCAGCACCAGCAGCACGATGGACACATACAGCAGCGGCTTGGCCAGGGCCCGGAACCGCTGGTAGTTGATCTTGCCGATGAAGAGCATGGCCGCCACGCCCATGATGGCGAACACCCCCTGGCGGATGAAGTAGGACAGGGGGTTCTTGCCCTCGGATTCGTAATAGGCGGAGGGGAAGCTGGCGGACAGCAGCATCACCAGCCCGATGCCGGTCAGCAGCAGCACCAGGATGAAGAAAGGCAGGTCCAGCGGGCCACGGGCCAGCTCCCGGCTCTCCTCCTCCATCTCCCGCTGGTGGCGCTGGCGCTCCTGCCGGGCCAGGGCCTCCTCCCGGGTCAGGGGCCGGCGGCGGGCCGCTGCCGGGGCCCGTCTCTGCCGTGTCAACATCTTCGCTCCCTCCTCTCCTTGGGTTCTTGGGAAGTGCGGGGTCCTCACCGCCAGCTCAATACCGCCCTTGGACGCCCAGGTACGCCAGCACGCAGCCCGCCAGCGTCACCAGGGAGAACACGCACACCAGCTTTGCCTCGCTCCAGCCGGAGAGCTCCAGGTGGTGGTGCAGGGGGGCCATTTTGAAAAACCGCTTGCCGTGGGTCAGCTTGAAGTAGCCCACCTGGATGATGTCGGACAGGGTCTCCAGGATGTAGATGATGCCCACGGGGATCAGCACCAGCGGCATGTCGAACACAAAGGCCAGAGCCGCCACGGCGCCCCCCAGGAAGAGGCTGCCGGTGTCGCCCATAAAGACCTTGGCCGGATGGTGGTTGTAGACGAAGAAGGCCGCAAGGCCCCCCGCCATAGCCGCCGGGAACAGGGCCTGGATGCCGCGGGCGCTCCACAGGGCGCCGGCCACGGTGAAGAACACCATCACCACAAAGGTGACGCTGGAGGCCAGGCCGTCGATGCCGTCGGTCAGGTTCACCGCGTTGACGCAGCCCACGATGACGAAGGCCGCGAAGATCAGGTACACCACCCAGTTGATGGTGAAGCTGATATTGGCAAAGGGGATATACAGGTCATTGGTCAGCAGGCCCTCATACCGCATCAGCACCAGGAACACCACCGCCGCGGCCAGCTGGAGGATGAACTTCTGCTTGGCCGTCAGGCCCTCGTTCTGGTGCTGGCGGACCTTGCGGTAGTCGTCCACAAAGCCGATGAGGCCGAAGATCAGGGCGAACAGGTACACGTAGAGGTGGCCGAACTGCCCCTCCAGCATGTAGCTCCATCCCAGGATGAACACGGTGATGCCCGCCCCCAGGATGAACATGATGCCGCCCATGGTGGGGGTGCCCGCCTTGGCCTTGTGCCAGGTGGGGCCGTCCTCCCGGATCTCCTGGCCGGCCTTCAGCTTATGCAGCTCCGAAATGAGAAATTTGCCGATGAGCAGCGTCAGCACGAAGCTGACGGACGCCGCGATCAAAATTTGTGACATATTGGCTCTCCCTCTCCTCCGCCGGGCACAGCCCCGGCGCTTTGGTGCGTGGATTCGGACGGCGGGCCGGACTCCCGGCGGTCACTTCCCCGCCAGATAGTCCGCCACGATCTCCCGTTCATCCATGTGATACTTCTTGTGGTTGATCTCCTGATAGGTCTCGTGGCCCTTGCCGCACAGGGCGATGACGTCGCCGGGCCGGGCGTGGTCCATCGCCCAGTGGATGGCCTCCACCCGGTCGCAGATCACCTGATAGGGGGTGTCGCTGCCTGCCAGACCCGGCAGGATGTCGGCGATGATGGCCTCCGGGTCCTCGGTCCGGGGGTTGTCGGAGGTGACGATCACCAGATCCGCCAGCTCCGCCGCGATTTTTCCCATGATGGGGCGCTTGGTTTTGTCCCGGTCGCCGCCGCAGCCGAACAAGGCCACCGTGCGGCCCTTGGCAAATCCCTTCACCGTCCGGAGGATGTTCTCCAGACTGTCCGGGGTGTGGGAGTAGTCGATGAGGACCGTGTAGTCCCTGCCCGGCGTGGGGACCACCTCCACCCGGCCCTTCACATGGGGGACCTTGGCCAGGGCCCGGGCGCTCTTCTCCAGAGACACCCCCAGGGCCAGGGCAGCCCCCAGCACATCCAGGGTATTATATACCATAAACTCGCCGGGAATGCCAACTCGGATGGGCGTCCGGCCGTCCGCCTTCACCGCGTCGAAGGCGATGTGGTCCGCCGCCAGGACGATGTTCTCCGCCCGCAGGTCCGCGTCAGCGTGGACGGCGTAGGCATACCGGCGGCAGGTGGCGTTTTCCAGCAGCCGCGCCGCCCAGGGGTCGTCGGCGTTGTAGACGCCCACATCGCAGTTTTGGAACAGGATGGCCTTGGCGTCGCAGTAGGCCTCCATGGTCTTGTGGAAGTCCAGATGGTCCTGGGTCAGGTTGGTGAAGATGCCCACGGCGAAGCGGATGCCGTACACCCGCCGCAAAAACAGCGCATGGGAGGAGACCTCCATCACCACGTGGGTGCAGCCGGCATCCCGCATCCGGGCGAACAGCTCCTGAAGCTCCAGGGACTCCGGCGTGGTGCGCTCCGTGGGGATCACCTCGTCGCCGATCATGTCCTGGTTGGTGCCGATGAGGCCCACCTTGGCCCCCAACTCCTGCTCCAGCACGGCCTTCAGCAGGTAGGTGGTGGAGGTCTTGCCGTTGGTGCCGGTGACGGCCACCATGGTCATGTGGTCCGCGGGATGGCCGTAAAAATTGGCCGCCATCACTGCCAGGGCCTGGCGGGCGTCCGCCACCTGGACATAGGGGATGCCGGTGTCCTGCGGCACCCGCTCGCACACCACCGCCGCGGCGCCCGCCGCCGCGGCCTTGCCGATATAGGCGTGGCCGTCGGTGGCAAAGCCGGTCATGGCCACGAACACGTCTCCGGGCGCCGTGGTCCGGGAGTCATAGCTGATGCGGGCGATCTCCGTCTCCGGATCCGCCGTGGAGGACAGGGGCGCAAGCCCCGCCAGAAGTTCTTTCAGTTTCATATCGTTATCCGCCCCTTTTGTGCAGTCTGGCGCGCTGCGCGCCGCACTTCATTATAAACGGGAGCTTTTGCAAAGTATACGGAGGAAGGTGCCGAAAAGACTGCGAAACCTGCTTTCTCAGTCCAGCACCGAATTGTCGCCGAACTGGACGGTGACCACCGTGCCCGCCTCCACCTCCGTGCCGCCGGCCACAGACTGGGTGATGGCGTAGACGTTGCCGGAGCTGGCGTTGGTGGTGCCGGTGACCTTCATGATGAGGCCCGCGTTGGTGAGGGCCTTGTTGGCGGCGGAGGCCGTCATCCCCACCACATTGGGCACGGTGCACGGGTCATCCGGCTTCTCCTGGCCCAGATAGAGGATGATGGTAGCATTGCCGGGGACGATGGCGCCGCCGGCGGGGGTCTGGTCGGTGACAGTGTCCCCGTTCCCCACGGTCCGGTAGGTGAAGCCCAGGCTCTGCAGCCGGTCCTCAGCGGCCTCCCGGGTCTGGCCCACCACGTTGGGCACGGTGGTGTCGGCCCCCACCAGCTCCTCGGCGGTGTAGTCCGGCTCGATGCCCAGCATGGGCAGGATCTCCCCCATGATCTGGCTGGCCACCGGGGCCACCATGGTGCCGCCGAACACGGCGGTGCCGGTGGTGCGGCTGGGGGTGTCCATGGTCAGCAGCATGATGATCTGGGGATCGTTCGCCGGGGCAAAGCACATGAAGGACACCACCACGTCCTTGGTGCCGGTCTTGTCGGCGGTGCCGGTCTTGCCGCCGATGCGGTAGCCGGTGACCTGGCCGTTGCGGCCGCCGCCGTCGGAGACCACCCACTCCAGGCACTCCCGCACCTTGGCGGAGGTCTCCTCGCTGATGACCTGGCGCACCGCCTGGGGCTCATGCTGGCTGACGATGTTGCCCTCGTCATCCAGCACCTGCTCCACCACATAGGGGGTGTACAGATAGCCGCCGTTGATGGTGGCCGCCTGGGCCCGGATCAGCTCCAGAGGCGTGACATTGAAGGTCTGGCCGAAGGAGTAGGCCGCCAGGGACACCACGTTGGAGTTGAAGCTGTCCTCGCCGGCAAAGATACCCTCCGCCTCGCCGGGCAGATCGATGCCGGTGGCCTCCATCAGGCCGAAGGACTTGAGGTATTTGTAATAGGCCTGGGTGCCGATCTTCAGGCCCATGGTGACAAAGGCCGGGTTGCAGGAGTTGCCGGTGGCCACCTTCAGGGTCTGGGTGCCGTGGCCGGCCCGCTTGGAGCAGTTGATGGCCTTGCCCCAGCCCTCCACATGGATGGAGCCGGTGCAGGTGAAGGTGGTGTTCATGTCCACCACGCCCTCCTCCAGGGCCGTGGCCAGGGTGATGGGCTTGAAGGTGGAGCCGGGCTCATAGGTGTCCTGGTAGCACTTGTTCCGCCACTGTTTGTTCTGGGCGTCGGAGCGGGCCTTGGACAGGGCCTCCTTATACTCCTCCTCCGTCTTATAGGAGCCCCGGTTCTGCTGGATGGCCGCCAGATTGGCGTCCAGCTCCTCCTGAAGGGCCTGGTCAATGATGGTGGTGTAGTCGCCGGGGTCGTAGTTGGGGTAAGAGGCCATGGCCAGGATGGCGCCGGTGTTCACGTCCATGACGATGCCGGTGCCGCCGTTGGCCGCGTCGTACTTGTCCAGCATCCCCTTCAGGCCCTTCTCCAGGGCGTACTGGACGTTGGTGTCCAGGGTCAGCACCAGGCTGCTGCCGTCCTCCGCGTCGAACATCTGCTCACTGCCGCTGAACAGCAGCGGGGTGCCGTTGACGTTGATGGGGGTGATGGTCAGGCCGGTGCTGCCGTTAAGGACGCTGTCATAGGCGGCCTCCAGGCCGTAGGCGCCCACGTTGTTGGCGTTGACAAATCCCAGGACGTTGCCCGCCAGGGAACCGAAGGGATACAGCCGCTTGGTGTCCGGCAGCAGGGTGATGCCCTGGAGCCGCTTCGGCCTGCCGCCGGTGGAGATCAGGACGGTGTTGCCGTTGGCGTCCACGGTGGTCAGCTGGTTGCCCTCCTCGTCAATCTCGCCGTTGATGAAGCGGCGGACCTCGTCGGCCACGTCGGAGTCCACCTTCTTCTTGGCCACCCAGTAGCGGTTGGAGGTGTCCTCCAGGTGTTTCAGGATGGTCTCCTCCTCCACATCCAGGATGCGGCTGAGGCCCCGGGCGATGTAGGCCTGGTCCAGCACCTCCGGCGCCGTGTAGGGCTCCCCCTCCTTGGCGGCCTTCTCCGCCGCGTCCTGGATGGTCTGTTCCTGGGACTCCACAAAGTCCTGGATGCCGCCGGGGTCCAGGATCACGTTCTCCACATCGTAGGAGATGGCCATGATCTCGCCGTTCTTGTCGTAGATGGTGCCCCGGGAGGCGCTGATGACCATGCTGTCGGTCTGCTGCTCCGTGGCCAGGGCCTTGAGATGGTCGTGCTGGGTGATCTGCAGGTTGTACAGCTTCATAAACAGCACCGTGAAGGTGGCTACCCCCAGCACCAGCATCACCAGCATGGTCCTGCCCCGGATCACCTGGTTGGCCCGCCGGGCGGCGTCGCTCTTTCTTCTGGGATTCTTCGTCATGCCGTGTCTCCTTCCGGGAACGCCGGGGCCGGCGCCCCGTCCGTCTGCAATACCAAAGCAAGGAGTAAGAAGGCCCCCTTCTTACTCCCCACCGTTCACTCATTATAGTGCGGCCGTCACTCGAAATATTCCACCACGGCGTAGATGCCGTGGTTCAGCGAGGTCAGCAAACGGCTGAGCAGATTGGTCTCCTCCTGCTGATAGACCACGGCACTGTCGCCCTCCGACAGGTCGATGTAGTAGATCTGGCTGCTGCTGGGCTTGCTCATGCCCGCCGCCTCCGCCACCTCTTTCACGGTGGCCAGGTCAAACATCTGCTCGTGCTGGGCGGTGAGCGCCACGTTCTCCGTCTCCAGCTCCGCCAGCTGGTCCTGGAGGGACACCACCTCGTCGGAGATGGCCGTCAGCTGGATGTAGCCCATCATCAGCAGCACCGCCAAACCGATGGCGGCACCCACGCCCAGGACAGAGAGGATGGACACCTTCTGCCGCTGGCGCACCTGGGCCTTGGACAGGCTCCGCACCCGGGGCCTGGCCTTGGGGGCGGCTGTCTCTGTCTCCGCCGTCTGGCGGCGGGGGGCCTCCCCGGCGTGACGCAGGGCGTGTTCCCGGACCTCCCGGTCCAAATCATATGCAAGATCCCCATAAACTGCGCCGCGGCTGTGATACCGCAGCTCCCGCGCTGCTGCCAAAGAAGGTCCCTCCTCTCGCTCCGCCCCACAGGCGCAGAGCTCTGCTCACACACAAATCTCCCCCTCTTGGGGAAAGCGCCTGTCCGGCACTGTTAAAGGTCAAACGGATCGCACTTCTCCGCCACCCGCAGTTTGGCGCTGCGGGCGCGGGGGTTGTCCGCCAGCTCCGCCTGGTCCGCCGTGATGGGCTTGCGGTTCACCAGCCGAATCCGGGGCTTTTTCCCGCACACGCACACCGGAAACTCCGGCGGGCAGGTGCAGCCCCGGGCTTGCTCCGCCAGCGTCCGCTTGACGATCCGGTCCTCCAGAGAGTGGAAGGTGATGACCGCCAGCCTTCCGCCGGGGTTCAGTCCGTCCACCGCCGCCCGCAGCATAGGGGGCAGGGCGTCCAGCTCGCCGTTGACGGCGATGCGGATGGCCTGGAAGCTCCGCTTGGCGGGGTGCTGCTTCTCCCGGAGGGCGGCGGGGGGCATGGCCCCCTTGATGATCTCCACCAACTCCAGGGTGGTCTTTACCGGGGCGGTCTCCCGCGCCCGGACGATGGCTTTCGCAATGGCGGGGGCGTACCGCTCCTCGCCGTACTCGTACAGGATCCGCCGCAGCTCCTCCTGGGGCCAGGTGTTCACCACCTCATAGGCGGTCAGGGGGGCGGCGGTGTCCATCCGCATATCCAGCGGGGCGTCCTGCATGTAGGAGAAGCCCCGGGAGGCGTCGTCCAGCTGAGGGGAGGACACGCCCAGGTCAAAGAGCATCCCGTCGGCGCCGCTCACACCGGCGGCGGAGAGGACCTCTTTCAATTCGGAAAAATTGCTGTGGACCAGGGTCACCCGGTCCAGATAGGGTGCCAGCCGGACCTTCGCCGCGTCAATGGCGGCCTGGTCCCGGTCGATGCAGATCAGACGTCCGGTGGTCAGACGCCTGGCGATCTCCAGGGAGTGGCCGGCCCGGCCCAGCGTGCCGTCCACGTACACCCCGTCGGGGCGGATATTCAGCGCCTGGATGCACGCGTCCAGCAAAACGGGCTTGTGGGTGTATTCCATGCGTGCTCACCCCCGGCTGCGCCGCACGCGGGCCAGCGCGTCCATGGCGGCGGCCATGTCGCCGCTCTCCAGCATCTGCTTCTCCCGCTCTGCCCAGGTCTTTTCATCCCAGATCTCCGCAAAGGAGTTGAGGCCCACGATGGTGGCGGTCTTTTTCAGCCCCGCGTGGGCCCGGAGATTGGCGGGGATCAGCACCCGCCCCTGGGCGTCCGGCTCACACTGGACGGCGTTGGCGTACAGCAGCGTCAGGGCCCGGACCTCGGAATAGGACAGGTCCTCCGTGTCCTCAGACATCTGCTCCCACTTGGCCTGGGGGTAGATGGTCAGGCAGTGCTCGGCCCCGATGGTGATATAAAAGGTATCGCCCAGGGCCTCCCGCATGGCGGAGGGGATCACCAAGCGGCCCTTGGAGTCGATGCTGTTGTTGGATTTTCCCAGCAATCTGGCCATGGACGATCCCCCCTCTCACCCGATTTTTTGGGTCTGGATGGGGTCTATCTGACACTTAGTCTCTACTTTTACCCACTTTTCCCCACCGCATGACTTGAGTATAAGCGAAATTCTTCGGGATTGCAAGCGGATTTTTCGGAGAAAACCCCGGGTCTGAACGGCAAAATCTGTCATTTTTCGCCCAAATCCGTCGTTTTGAAACAGATGTTCGACAGCCGCCTATCAAGTTTACGTAAAATAAAAGAACCCCCCTGACACAAGATGTTGTGTCAGGGGGTACGATTTTCTCATTTTGTCCGCAAAATCCAGATGCTGGCGAAAAAGTTTCACCAAATCTTTCGGCATTTTTCACAAAATTTTCCCGATTACGGTTGACCGCCCGGAGGTCACTCTGCCGGCTCCGTCTCCTGGGGCTGGTTCTTGCCGTCCAGCTTGTCCCGCTGCTCCTGCATCTTGGCGGCGGAGGCGCTGCGGAACCGCACCCGCTGCTGCTTCACCTCGTCCAGAGCCAGCTGCACCGCCTCCTCCGTCCGGGCCAGGGCGTCCTCGGCGTATTCGTTGGTCACCTGGTACAGCTGGCGGCAGCGGTCCTCCGCCCGAGCCACCATCTGGCGGGCCTTCTCCTTGGCGGCGTAGAGCACCTCGCTGTCGGACACCTTGGTCTTGGCGTCCAGCTCCGCCTGGCGCATCATCCGCTCCACGTCCCGCTTGGCGTCCTCCACAAACTTGTCCCGGGCGGAGAGCAGCTCCTGGGCGCGCTTGATCTCCACCGGCAGCTGGGCCCGCAGCTCATCCAGCAGATCCAGCAGCTCGTCCCGGTCCACCATGCTCATGTTGGGCTTGAGAGCCGGGGACTTGGCGTCCTCGATCCGCTCATAGATCATATCGATCAAACGGTTCACATCATTTGCCATGGGACTCATCCTTCCTTCTTTTCCGTCATCTCCCGCACCAGGGGCACAATGGACGCGGGCAGGTATTTCTCCAGCGGCTGATGATAGCGGATCATCTCCCGGGCCATGGAGGAGCTGAAGTGCTGATACTCCGCGCTGGCGGGCAGCAGCAGGGTCTCCAGCTCCGGGTGGATCCCCCGGTTGATCAGGGCCATCTGGTACTCCATATCAAAATCCGTGGTGTTGCGCACGCCCCGGACGATGGCGCAGGCGTGGTGCCGCACCGCGAAGTCCGCCAGCAGGCCCGGCCACAGCTCCGCCTCCACATGGGGCAGGTCCGCCACCGCCGTCCGCACCAGCAGGAGCTTCTGCTCCGGGGTGAACATCTGGTTCCGCTTTTCCGCGTTGGGACTGACGCAGACGCAGACCCGGTCAAAGCAGCCGGCCGCCCGCCGGATCACATCCAGATGTCCCAGAGTGATGGGGTCAAAGCTGCCGGAACAAATCGCTGTTCTCATGGGGTCATTCCTCGTTTTCTTGGTCTGGGTCCCGGCAGATCACCGTCACCGCGATCTTGCCGTACCGATAGGCGCGCCGCACCCGATAGGGGGCCGCCGGGGGCTGGAGACTCCGCTCCGCCGGATGCTCTGCCACAATTATACCATGGGGATTGAGAATGTCAAACGCCGTCAGATGGGCGATGGCCGGCTCCAGCAGTCCCGCGGCGTAGGGCGGGTCCAGCAGCACGATGTCGAACCGCTCCTTCAGGGACTTCAAAAACTCCATGGAGTCCCCCGCCACCACCCGGGCCCGGTCTGCAAGCTCCGTCAGCTTCAGATTCTCCCGGATCAGCTTCACCGCGTCGGCCCGCCGGTCCACGAACACGGCGGAAGCGGCGCCCCGGCTGAGGCACTCGATGCCCAGCTGGCCGGTGCCGGCGAACAGGTCCAGCAC